>JASHUM010000121.1 GCA_030040015.1 Acidimicrobiales bacterium | reverse complement strand
CGGCAAGTACCTGGCCTTGGACGCGGGTGGACTGTGGCTCGTCGTCCACTTGGCCAGGGGCGGCTGGATCACCTGGTGGGACGTGCCCCCTCGTGGCGCCGTGCGACTAGGGGGAAGGAGCCCCTTGGCGCTGCGCGTCAGCTTCGACGGTGACCGGGGCATCGACGTGACCGAGATGGGCACCGAGAAGCGCCTCGCTCTATGGGTGGTCCACGAGCCCTCCGAGGTGGAGGGGCTCGCCACCTTGGGACCGGACCCGCTCGACCCGGGCTTCGACCGCGACCGGCTGGCCGGACTGCTCGCCGGCGAAAAGGGCACGATCAAGAACGCCCTGGCACGCCAATCGGTCGTGGCCGGCATCGGGAACGCCTACTCGGACGAGATCCTCCATGCAGCGCATCTCTCGCCGTTCAAGGCGGCGGCAAGCCTGAGCGATGAGGAGCTCAGCCGGCTCTACGACGCCGTCCGATCGGTGCTCGGCGAGGCGGTGAAGCGCGCCGTTGGCCTGGGAGCAGCCGAGCTCAAAGGAGACAAGAGGCGCGCCATGCGCGTCCACGGGCGAACGGGCCAGCCGTGCCCGGAGTGTGGCGACGTGGTGCGCGAGGTTTCGTTCGCCACCAAGTCGCTGCAGTACTGTGCCACCTGCCAAACAGGGGGAAAGCCGCTGGCCGACCGGCGGCTGTCTCGGCTGGTGAAGTGAGGAGTGGGGGTGACCGAGTTCAACTTGGCGACGGTCCACGAGACCGTCTCCACCGTGGTGCCCGAGCGCGAGGCCATCGTCCATGGGGATCGCCGCCTGACCTTCGCCCAGCTGACCGAGCGGAGCCGGCGTCTGGCCGCCTACTTGTCCCGTCGTGGCCTGGGCCTGCACACCGAGCGCGGCTCTCTGCGGCCGTGGGAGTCCGGTCAGGACCACATCGGGCTCTACCTCTTCAACGGGAGCGAGTTCATCGAGGGCATGCTCGGCGCCTACAAGGCCAGGGTGGTGCCCTTCAACGTCAACTACCGCTACGTCGAGGAGGAGCTGCGCTACCTCCTGGCCGACTCCCGGGCCCGGGGACTCGTCTACCACGCCACCTTCGCCCCGGTGCTCGACGCCGTGCGCGCCGACCTCCCCCACCTCGACGTCCTCCTGCAGGTGGCGGACGGCTCGGGCAACGGCCTGCTGCCGGGGGCGGTCGACTACGAGGAGGCTCTCGCCTCGGTGCCGGCCGAGATGCCGTCGGTGGAGCTCTCGCCGGACGACCTCTACATCCTGTACACCGGCGGCACCACCGGCATGCCCAAGGGCGTGCTGTGGCGCCAGCACGACATCTTCCGCGCCGCCATGGGCGGGCGCACGTTCGCCACCTGGGAGCAGGTGACGGACTACGAGGACCTGCGCAGCAAGATCCTCCCGAACGACGGCGTGCGCATCCTCGACATCCCCCCGCTCATGCACGGAGCCGCTCAGTGGGCCGCCTTCTACTACATGACCATCGGGGCCACCGTGGTCTTCCCGTCGAACACCACCACCGTCGACCCCGTCGACGTGTGGCACACCGTCGAGCGCGAGCGGGTGGTCGGACTGACCGTGGTCGGAGACGCCATGGCGCGCCCCCTGGTGGAGGAGCTCGAGCGGGGAAGCTACGACGTGAGCTCGGTGGTGGCCTTCGGAAGCGGAGGCGCCATCCTGAGCGAGGGCATCAAACAACGTCTCGTCGAGAAGATCCCGAATCTCTTGATCAGCGACGTGGCAGGTGCCTCCGAGACGGGTGCGCAGATGGGGACCGCCTCGAGCGCCGGCTCGGTGAGCACGGGCCGGTTCTCCCCCGGGCCGGGCACCGTCGTGCTCGACGCCGAGCTCACCCGGGTCCTCGAGCCCGGCGAGGACCACCAGGGCTGGCTGGCCCAGTTCGGCGCCGTGCCGCTCGGGTATCTGGGCGACGAGGAGAAGACCGCCCGGACCTTCCCCACCGTCGCCGGCGTGCGCTACTCGGTGCCCGGGGACCGAGCACGGTGGCTGGCGAACGGGGAGATCGAGCTCCTCGGACGGGACTCGGTCACCATCAACTCCGGCGGGGAGAAGATCTTCGCCGAAGAGGTGGAGCAGGCAATCATCCGCCATCCCGCCGTGGCCGACGTGGTGGTGGCCGGGCGTCCGAGCGCCCGGTGGGGCGAAGAGGTGGTGGCCCTGGTGCAGCTGGCCGACGGGTCGACGGCGACACCCGAGGACCTCCTGGCCGAAGCCGGACGCCATCTGGCCCGCTACAAGCTGCCCAAGGCGTTCGGGTTCTTCGAGACCATCGTCCGCTCCCCCTCGGGCAAGGCCGACTACCGCTGGGCCCGCGAGCAGGCGCTCAAGGTCTGAGCACCGTCCCCGTCTCCGCATGAGCGCCGAGCCTTTCGTCCTCGTCGACCGACCACGCCCCCAAGTGGCGCTCGTCACGCTGAACCGGCCGGCGCGCATGAACGCCATGGCCTTCGACGTCATGATCCCCCTGCGCCGGGCCCTCGAAGAGCTCAGCGTCGACAACGAGGTGCGGGTGGTCGTGCTCACCGGAGCGGGGACGGGGTTCTGCTCGGGGGCGGACCTCGAGGACCCCGGGAGCGTGCCGAACATCGCCGGGCTCACCAAGCCGACCATCGCCTTGCGGTCGATGGAGCTGCTCGACGACATCGTCCGCCAGCTCCGGGCCATGCACCAGCCGGTGATCGCCGCAGTGAACGGCCCGGCCATCGGAGGCGGCCTGTGCCTGGCCGTGGCGTGCGACATCCGCATCGCCGCCGAGGGCGCTTTCTTCCGCGCCGCCGGGGTCAACAACGGCCTCACGTCGAGCGAGCTCGGGCTGAGCTACCTGTTGCCCCGGGCCATCGGCTCGTCGCGGGCGTTCGAGCTCATGCTGACCGGCCGTGATCTCGGCACGGAGGAAGCCGAACGCATCGGGTTGGTCTCCAAGGTGGTGCCGGGTGCCGAGCTGCTCGAGGAGTGCTACCTCCTGGCCGGGCGCATCGTCTCGCTCAGCCGGGTGGGCATCGAGCTCACCAAGCGCCTCCTGTGGTCGAGCCTGGACGCCTCGAGCCTGCACGCCCACATGGACCACGAAGGGACGGCGCAGCTCTACGTGCG
>JASHUM010000120.1 GCA_030040015.1 Acidimicrobiales bacterium | reverse complement strand
AGCGGGGCGTCGTCCGGGAACCGGCGAACGTCGGCGGCGCTCGCCCACGCACCGGCCGGGACCGATCCGCCCACGGTGCCCGACGTCGGGGTCGGCCTCGTGGACCCGGTGGCCGCCGAGCTCGCCGCCGCGGTGGCGGGCAACCGGCGCCGGGCGGTCGCCATCGCCACCGTGCCCGCCGCCGTGGTCCTCGTCGTCGGCTTCGTGGTGGGCACCGCCGTCGCCTCGGTGGTGATCGGTGTCGTGGCCGGCGTGGTGCTCGGCGGCGCAGTGGCGCTCGTGCTCTGGCGGGGCGGCCGGAGCGTGGTGCTGCGGGCCCTCGGTGCCGTCGCCGTGGACGACGAGGACGTGCCCGGCGCCTTCACGCAGGTCGAGGGGTTGTGCGCCACCATGGGGCTGACCGTGCCCGGTCTGTACCTGGTGGACGAGGACCTTCCCGGCGCACTCACCCTGGGTCGGGGGCCGAACGACGTGGCCCTGGTGCTCACCACCGGCCTCGTCGGCGCTCTGGACCCGGTGGCCCTCGAGGGCGTGCTGGCCCACGAGCTCGCCCACGTCAAACGCCACGACATCGGCCCGGCCACCGTCGGCGCCGCCTTGGTCCTGTTGCTGGGACTGGGAGGTCACGGCGCCGGCACCGTGGTGCACCGGCTGGCGGGGCCGGGCCGCGAGTTCGCCGCCGACCGCCACGGCGTCGAGACGACGCGCTATCCGCCCGGGTTGCGCCAAGCGCTCGAGGTGATGACCGCCGCCGAGCACGTCGGCGGCCTGGCGACGCGACGACCGGGGCAGGTGACGCGCTGGCTCTTCACCGTCGTGCTGCCCGACCGCAACGGGCGACGCCCGGGCGGCGACGAGGCCGTGGGTGAGCTGGACGCGCCCCAGGTGCGCATGGCGGCACTGGACGAGTGGTGATCGGGTGCCGGCCGTGCCGTCCCCGGGGAGCGGCTCGGGGGCCGACGGTAGACTGACCTGCATGGACGAGCGCGTCACCGCCACCACCCGCGTCAAGCGAGGGCTGGCCGAGATGTTGCGCGGCGGTGTGATCATGGACGTCGTCACCGCCGAGCAGGCCCGAGTGGCCGAGGACGCCGGGGCGGTGGCGGTGATGGCCCTCGAGCGGGTCCCGGCCGACATCAGGGCCCAGGGCGGCGTCGCCCGCATGAGCGACCCGGCGTTGATCGAGGCCATCAAGGAGGCAGTGACCATCCCGGTCATGGCCAAGGCGCGCATCGGGCACTTCGCCGAGGCCCAAGTGCTGCAGGCGCTCGAGGTCGACTACGTGGACGAGAGCGAGGTCCTCACCCCGGCCGACGAGGCGCATCACATCGACAAGTGGGCGTTCCAGGTCCCCTTCGTGTGCGGGGCCACCGACCTGGGTGAAGCCCTGCGCCGCATCTCCGAAGGCGCGGCCATGATCCGCTCCAAGGGCGAGGCGGGGACGGGCAACATCGTCGAGGCCGTCCGCCACCTGCGCTCGATCCTCGGGGACATCCGCGCCGTCGGCCAAGCGGACGGCGCCGAGCGCTACGCCTGGGCCAAGCGCCTGGCCGCTCCCATCGACCTCGTGACCGAAGTGGCCGAGTCCGGCCGCCTGCCGGTGCCGCTGTTCTGTGCCGGGGGCATCGCCACGCCGTCGGACGCCGCTCTGGTCATGCAGCTCGGCGCCGAGGCCGTCTTCGTCGGATCGGGCATCTTCAAGAGCGAGGACCCCGCTCGCCGGGCGCGCGCCGTCGTCGAGGCCACCACGCACTTCGACGACCCCGCTCTGGTGGCCAAGGTGAGCCGGGGTCTCGGCGCCCCCATGGCCGGGCTCGAGACGTCCGCCCTCGAGCAGCGCCTGGCCGACCGAGGCTGGTGAGCTCGCCGGTGTCCGTCTCCACCGAGGTGCCCCCAGGTGCTGGTCGGTGTGCTCGCCCTGCAAGGCGACGTCACCGAGCACCGCGCCGCGCTCGCTGAGCTCGGCGTCGAGTCGCGCCCGGTCAGGCGGCCCGAGGATCTCTCCGGCCTCGACGGCGTGGTCCTCCCCGGCGGGGAGTCCACCACCGTGTCGCTGTTGCTCGGGTCCTCGGGACTGGCCGAGCCGTTGGGCAAGGAGCTCGAGCGCGGCCTCCCCGCTTTCGGGACCTGCGCCGGCATGATCCTGCTGGCCTCGTCGGTCTCCGACGGCCGGCCCGACCAGCGTTGCTACGGCGCCGTCGACCTGGCCGTGCGGCGCAACGGGTACGGGCGCCAGCTCGCCTCGTTCGAGTGCGACCTGGAGGTGCCTGCGCTCGGGAGCGAGCCCGTGCACGCCGTGTTCATCCGTGCCCCGTTGGTCGAGGGCGCCGGTGACGGCGTCGAGGTGCTGGCCACGGTGCCGGCCGCGGCTTCGTCACCGGGCCAGACGAGCGATCCCACCCCGGTGCTGTGCCGTCAGGGCCCGGTGCTCGTCTCGGCTTTCCACCCCGAGCTGACCGACGATCGCCGGCTGCACCGGTACTTCGTCTCGACGATCGAAGAGAGAGGACGGTAACCAGATGTCGGGCCACTCCAAGTGGGCCACCACCAAGCACCGCAAGGCGGCGGTGGACAAGGCCCGGGCCAAGGTGTTCGCCAAGCTCATCCGCCAGCTCGAGGTGGCCGCCCGAGAAGGCGGAGGGGACCTCACCGCCAACGCCACTCTCCGGACGATGTTCGACAAGGCCCGCGCCGCTTCGGTGCCCATGGACACCATCGAGCGAGCCATCAAGCGTGGCAGCGGTGATCTCGAAGGCGTGCGTTACGAGCCGGTCACCTACGAGGGCTACGCGCCGGGAGGGGTGGCCGTCATCGTCGAGGTGTTGACCGACAACCGCAACCGCACCGGCGCCGAGGTCCGGAGCCTCTTCACCCGCGGCGGCGGCTCGACCGCCGAGCCCGGCGCCGTGTCGTGGCAGTTCGCCCGCAAGGGACGCATCGAGCTCGACCGGGCCCTGGACGAGGACAACATCATGGAGGTGGCGCTGGACGCCGGCGCCGAGGACCTCGCCGACGAGGAGGAGCACTGGGTGCTCACCACCGCACCCGGCGACCTGGCTGCGGTACGCGACGCCTTGTCGGGGGCGGGCATGACCCCCGAGTCGTCCGAACTGGCCATGGTCCCGACCACGACGGTGCCCGTGAACGACGAGGGCGAGGCCAAGAAGGTGCTGCACCTGCTCGAAGCGCTCGACGACCTCGACGACGTGCAGAACGTGTGGTCGAACTTCGACATCCCCGACGAGGTGCTCGCCGCCGCGGTTGCCGACTGACCCGGGGCCTGGTCACGGCGGACAGGGGACGGGCGCCGGGTCCACCGCCTCCGATCACCCGGTTGGTATCGTGCGAACGCATGTTCGTCCTGGGCATCGACCCCGGCCTGTCCCGGTGCGGCTACGGAGGCGTGCGGCGCCAGGACGGCGACCTGCGAGCCGTGGCCGGCGGCGTGGTCCGCACCGACCCCGCCGCCGCCTTGCCCGAACGTCTCCACCTGCTCCACGAGGAGCTCGGTGTGCTCATGGCCGAGCTGCGGCCCGACACCGTGGCCGTGGAGCGGGTCTTGTTCCAGACCAACGCCCGCACGGCCATGGCCGTGGGCCAGGCGGCCGGGGTCGCCCTCCTGGTGGCGGCACAACGCGGGTGCCCGGTGGTGCAGTACAGCGCCAACGAGGTGAAGCTCGCCGTCGTCGGCTACGGGTCGGCGTCCAAGGACCAGGTGCAGCGCATGGTGACGGCCGTGCTCGGCCTGGCCGAGGTGCCCCGGCCCCCCGATGTCGCCGACGCCCTGGCGCTGGCCCTGTGCCATCTCGGCGCCGGCGGGCTGCGCCGGGCGCTGTCGGCGGCGGGGGTGTCGTCGTGATCGGCTGGCTCCGGGGCCGTCTGGTCGGGCGACTGGCCGAGGGCGAGCTGCTTCTCGACGTGGGTGGCGTGGGGTACCGGGTCACCGTGTCCGGATCGACCATGGCCCAGGCCGGCACCGAGGGCGACGAGCTGGCGCTCCACGTCCACACCCACGTGCGCGAAGACGCCATCGTCCTGTACGGCTTCGCCACCGCCGACGAGCGCCGCACGTTCGAGGCCCTGCTCGCCGCCCACGGGGTGGGCCCGGCACTGGCGCTGGCCGTGCTCTCGGCGCTGTCGCCGGCCGAGCTTGCCCGCGCCGTGCTCGAGGACGACCTCGACGTCCTGTGCGCCGTGCCCGGCGTGGGCCGCAAGACGGCGGCTCGCCTCGTCCTCGACCTGCGGTCGCGTTTGTCGGTGCCCGAGCTCGGGGAGCGTCCGCCGCCCGGGGGGCCCGCCTCGGCCCCCGGCCCCCGCCAGGAGGTGCGCGCCGCGCTGGCCGAGCTCGGCTACGGCCCTGACGAGATCAGGCGGGCCATGAGCGACGTGCCCGACGCCGGGGCCGTGGAGGAGCTGCTGCGCCAAGCCCTGCGGGAGCTGGCGGGGGCCCGGTGACGAGCGGGCGTCACGAAGTGCTGGCCGAGGCCGGCCCGACCGCCGAGTCGGCGCGCCGGCCCGTGGACCCCGGCCCCGACCCCGCCGAGCAGGCCGACGAGGCCCGCCTGCGTCCCAGGCGGCTCGAGGAGTTCCTGGGTCAGCCCCAGCTGACCGAACACCTGCACATCGTCCTCGAGGCCGCTCGCCGACGGGGTCAGGCCGTGGACCACCTGTTGTTCGCCGGGTCTCCCGGCCTGGGGAAGACCTCCATGGCCGGCATCGTCGCCGCCGAGATGGGGGTCGGGTTGCGGATCACCTCGGGCCCGGCCCTGGTGCGCAGCGGCGACCTGGCCGCCATCCTCACCGACCTCCAGCCCGGCGACGTCCTCTTCATCGACGAGATCCACCGCCTGCCCCGGCCCGTGGAGGAGGTCCTGTACCCGGCCATGGAGGAGTTCAAGCTGGACATCCTCATCGGCAAGGGCCCGACGGCGCGCTCGATCCGTCTCGACCTGCCCCGCTTCACCCTGATCGGGGCGACCACCCGCACCGGCTTGCTCACCGGCCCGCTGCGCGATCGCTTCGGCTTCCTGGGCCGCCTCGACCTCTACGACGTCGATTCGCTCACCGCCATCGTGCTGCGCGCCGCCGGCATCCTCGGGGTCGCCGTCGACGACGGAGGTGCGCGGACCATCGCCGCCCGTTCGCGAGGAACGCCGCGCATCGCCAACCGTCTGCTGCGACGCGTGCGCGACTTCGTCGAGGTCCGAGCCGAGGGCGCCATCACCGCCGGCCTGGCCGACGAGGGACTGGAGCTCTTCGGGGTGGACGGCCTCGGCCTCGACAAGGTGGACCGGGCCATCCTCGAGGCGCTGTGCGTGAGATTCGCCGGCCGTCCCGTGGGCCTCGTCACGTTGTCGCAGTGCGTGGGGGAGGAGACCGACACCATCGAGGACGCCTACGAACCCTTCCTCCTGCAGCAGGGCCTGCTCCAGCGCACGCCCCGGGGGCGAGTGGCCACGCCCCAGGCCTACGCCCACCTCGGGCTGGCCGAGCCGGCGACCGGGCACGGACCCTCCCAGCGGCTCTGGTGACCTCGGCGCGCCCTCCCGGCGCGTCCGGCCATGCCGAGGAGAGGGCGAGGGGCTCGGCTATCGTCGTACGTTCGGACCCGAGCCGGAGACGCCCTCGTCCCATGCACAGCCTTTTGGCCCTCGTCGTCGCAGCCAGCGGCCACACCACCACAACCAAGGCCTCCACCACTTCGTCCAGCGGCAGCGACGCTTCGCTGATCTTCATCGTGGTGATCGCCTTGGCTGCCTACTTCCTGTTCATCCGGCCCCGGTCCCAGGCGGCCCGGCGCCAGCGGGACACGCTCCAGGAGGTGGGGCCCGGTGACGAGATCCTCACCGCGGCCGGCATCTTCGGGACCGTCCTCGACGTGCAGAGCGACCGACTGACGATCGAGACGGCCCCGGGGACCCGACTGACCATCTTGAAGTCCACGGTCGCCCGTCGCATCACGCCGGACACGATGGATCCCGACTACGGCGGGGCGGAGCCGCCCGAGGACCACGATTGGCACTCCGACGAGGACGACGAGCACTCCGACGACCACGACGACGAGCACTCCGACGACCACGACGTGGGCAGCAACGGTTCGGGGGGCGTCGGCTCCGAAGGCGGGCACGGCTCGACATGAAGCGGCCGCTCGTGGTGAGCCTGCTCGTCACGGTCGTCGTTGCGCTCGGTGCACTGGGAGGGGCGCTGGCCGCCCACTGGTCGCCGAAGCTCGGTCTCGACCTGGCCGGCGGCTCCGAGGTCGTCTACCAGCCCGCCCACCGCATCGGCAGCGGCGACATGAACACCACCGTCGACATCATCCGCAACCGTGTCGACGCCGCCGGCGTGTCGGGGGCGTTGGTGAACTCCCAGGGCGGTGACGTCGTCGTGCAGCTTCCCGGCATCAAGAACCCGCAGTCGGTGATCAACCTCATCGGCGAGACGGCGCAGCTGCAATTCCGGCCCGTGCTGTGCTTCGCCGGCCCCTTCACGCCGACGAAGGGCCAAGCGACGCCGACGACGGTGCCGAGCACGTGTCCCGACAGCCAGTACCTGCTCTCCGCGTCGAACCTGGACGTGAGCACGAGCTCGCAGGCGCCGACCAACAACATCGGTCCCGATCCGACGCTGTCGGGCTACCCGTCGAGCTCGCCCGACTACAACGACAGCCATCCCAACGCCCCGGTGATCGTGCCGGCGTCCAAGAACTCCGGTGAGGCCGGTCTGCGCTACCTGCTCGGCCCCACCGGTGTGCTGGGCACGGCGGTGCACAGCGCCCAGGCGGTGTTCAACTCCCCCGACTGGGACGTGGAGGTCAGCCTGACGGGCTCGGGCTCGACCCAGTGGGACACCCTGGCCCAGCAGCAGTTCCACGCCTACATCGCCATCGACCTCGACGGGGAGGTGGAATCGGCGCCGCTCACCCAGCCCGGCCAGTCCACGTTCAGCTCGTTCGGCGGCAAGGTGCAGATCAGCGGCGACTTCACCCAGTCGAGCGCCCAGAACCTTTCGCTGGTGCTCAACTACGGCGCCCTGCCCGTTCCGCTCCACCGCATCGACGAGACGACGGTGTCGCCCACACTGGGCAAGTCCTCGCTCAAGGCCGGCCTCGCCGCCGGCATCGGCGGCCTCGTGCTGGTGCTGCTCTACATGATCTTCTACTACCGGGCGCTCGGCGCCGTGGTGGTGTCGGGCCTCGTGCTCACCATGGCCCTGCTGTGGGCCATCATCTCGGCCCTCGGGCATTCGAGCCTCGACCTCACTCTCGACCTGGCCGGTGTCACCGGCCTCATCGTGTCGGTCGGCATCACCGTCGACTCCTACATCGTGTACTTCGAGCGCTTGAAGGACGAGGCGCGCGCCGGGAGATCGGTGCGCACCAGCGTCGACAAGAGCTTCCGCGGCGCCTTCCGCACCGTGCTCGCCGCCGACCTGGTGTCGCTGGCCGCCGCCGTGGTGCTGTACCTGCTCTCCGTCGGGACGGTGAAGGGCTTCGCCTTCTTCCTGGGCCTGTCGACGTTGATGGACGTGGCCATGACCCTGGCCTACACCCGGCCTCTCGTGATCCTCCTGGGCCGCAGCCAGGCGGTGACGGACGCGCCCATCCTCGGCATCGCCCGGGGGCTGGCCGCCGACCGGGGGTTGTCGGCATGACGAGCACCGTCCTCGAGCCCGGCACCGACGTCGGGGAACGGCCCCGCAACGCCCTCGTCCGCCTGTACCGGGGCGAGACGTCCTTCGACTTCGTCGGGCGCCGGCGGTTGTGGTACGGGCTCTCCGCCCTGGTCATCATCGCCGGCCTGGTGTCGCTCGGCACCCGGGGGCTGAACCTCGGTATCGACTTCAAAGGCGGGACCTCCTGGGAGGTCCCGGCCCACGGCATCTCGACGACGGCCGCCACCAACGCGGTCAAGAGGGTGGGCGTGACCCCGTCGTCGGTCGTCATCGTCGGAGTGGGCTCGAACGCCCACATCGAGGTCGAGGCCGACCTCAAGATCTCCAACCAGAGCCAGCGCAGTGCCGTCGAGACGAAGGTGGCCGACGCCCTGGCGTCGGCCACGCACACGTCTGCGACTCAGGCCCAGCAGAACATCACCGAGGTCGGCGCCACCTGGGGAAGCGACATCACCCACAAGGCCATCGAAGCGGTGATCGTCTTCTTCCTGGTCGTGGTCATCTACATCTCGATCCGTTTCGAGTGGAAGATGGCGGTGGCCGCCCTGGTGGCGGTGCTCCACGACCTGCTCGTCGTGGCCGGCGTGTACTCGTTGTCGGGACTGCAGGTCACCCCGGACACGGTGGTGGCCGTGCTCACCATCCTCGGGTACTCCCTCTACGACACCGTGGTCGTCTTCGACCGTGTGGGGGAGAACACCAAGGGTCTCGGCGCCACGGGTCGGATGACCTACGAGGGCGTCGTCAACCTGTCCATGAACCAGACACTGGCCCGCTCCATCAACACGTCGCTGGTGGCCATCCTCCCCGTGCTGTCGGTGCTCGTCATCGGCGCCCAGGTCCTGGGAGCCACCACCCTGCAGTACTTCGGCTTCGCCCTCGTGATCGGCCTGCTCTCGGGGGCCTACTCGTCGATCTTCATCGCCTCGCCTCTGCTGTCCCAGATGAAAGAGCGCGAGCCGCGCTACGCCACCATCCGCCAGCGCCTGGCCAACCGGGCCGACCGGATCGAGCTGCTCACGCCCCGGGCCGCCGCCCTGGCCACCGCCACGGCCGGGGGCGGGAC
>JASHUM010000119.1 GCA_030040015.1 Acidimicrobiales bacterium | reverse complement strand
AGGAAGCGCCGCTGGAAGTTGATCGCTTGCTGGGCGACCTCGAAGCTCAAGTCCAAGAATCGAGCCGGTTGGCTCATTGCCACCGGTACAGCTGTCCGCAGGAGTTCCGTGAAGGCATGGACGGTGGCGGCGATCGCCTCCTCGCCCGTCGCCTCACCGCTGCGCAGCGAGTCGTAGACGCCCTCTAGAACGTCGGTGGTGTCGTCCCCGGCCGTAGCTGCCCGGCCAGTTGTTTCAGGCGTGGTCGGCATGTTGCAGTCCTTTCCCGAGGTTACGCGCCGATGGTACCGACCGTCTCTTTCCGCATCCCTACCGTCGAGCCAACTTCCAACGAAATCCAATTGAACAGAGTGTTACGGCCGAACCACGTTGTGGGCGCGTTGGTCGGCCCTTCATGACTGTGCTCTCCCACCCGGGCGACGCACCCGGCGAGCATCGTCAGCACGGGTGAGGTCCCTGGGAAGCTCCAACCCTGGCGGTACACTGTTCACGGCGGGGAAGTGGAGGTTGGCGCTGAGTTCCTCTGCGCCGAGCACGGAAGACGACCCTGGGCCGGAAACCGAGGGCTCGAGGATCAGTAGCTCGAGCCGCCGTGGTGCTCGGCGTCTGCGGCTGGTGCTCGGCGTGCTCGTGTTGGCGCTCGTCGTCGGTCTGGTCCTGCACGTGCCGTCGGCGGCGAACGGGTTCGCCTCCGCCTTCGAGCACTTCCGGGTCCATCGCCTTCCCCTCCTTGCTGTGGCCGTCGCGCTGGAGGTCGCATCCCTCGTGGCCAGCGCCTTGGCCCAGCGAACGCTGCTGGGTGCGGGCGGCTTCGTCCTGCCGGTTCGCACCTTGTTGGCACTCGTGACGGCGTCCACGTCCGTGGTCGACCTACTGCCCGCCGGGGTGGCGCCGGCGAACGGGTGGCTCGTGGAGCAGTACAGGCTGCGCCGAGCCCCGCTCGCCCTCGCTCTGTGGGACGTCCTCGCCGCCGGTTTCGCCTCCACGGTCTGCGTGCTGGCCCTCGTCCTCATCGGGGCGGGCGTCGCCGGACTGTGGACGCCGGTGGGACTGGTGGTCTGCGGGGCGTTCCTGGTGGGCGGGAGCTGCGGGTTCGTCGTGCTCGTCCATCGCTATGCCCGGCGACCCCGCGTCGCCGGCCTGGGCCGGGGCGGCCGGTTGTGGCCAAAGGTCGAGCGGACGGTGGAGATGGCCGTCCAGTACCGGCTGTCACGGCGGGCAGGGCTGATGGTGCTGGTCTACAGCGCGCTCAATTGGGTGCTCGATGCGGGCTGCCTGGTGTTCGCCTTCTTCCTCATCGGGTTCGCCGTGCCGTGGCGGGCGGTGCTGTTCGCCTATGCCGGATCACAGATCCTCGGCGGGCTGAGCTTCCTACGGCTGGGGGTGGTCGAGGGTGGCCTGGTGGGAGCCTTCGTCCTGACCGGTGTGTCGGCGACCCCCGCTCTGGCGGCCGTACTCATGTACCGCGTCCTGGCCTACTGGTTGGTCTCGGCGGTCGGCGTCGTGGTGCTGGTGGTGGTGAACCGCCGCCAGCGGGTTCACCCGTCGAATCAGCGCTTGATCACGCCATGACCTGGCGTACCGCCGCGCTCAAGGTTCCGGCGGAGAGTTCGGGCAGGGTGAGATAGCGCGCCGCCATGCGCTCGGCCAGCTGGTGCGCCAAGCCCAGGCGGGTCGGGCCGTCCTCGGCGTCGACGACCACTGCGGCGACCCCGGCGAGGCGCAGTCGATCAGCGGCCAGGTACGCCTCTTGCAGCGGATCGGTACCCTCCGCCGACGCCGTGGCCCGCCCGTCGGACACCAGCACCACGAGCGGCCGATGGGTCGTCCCTCCCGACATCGCCACGCGTTGGGCGGTGGTGACCCCAGCTGCCAGCGGCGTGCGCCCTCCACTGCGCAGCTCGCCGAGGCGGGCCCGGGCCACCTCGACACTGCCGGTGGGGCGCAGGACCACTTCCGCATCGTCGTCACGGAAGGTGACCAGGCTCACGCGATCGCGTCGCTGGTAGGCGTCGAGCAGCAGGCTGAGCACGGCGCCCTTCACCGCCGCCATGCGCCGCTCGACGCCCATGGAAGCCGACGCGTCCACGGTCAACACGACCAGGTTCGCCACCTTCTCTTCGTGCACCGCCTCGCGCAGGTCCTCGGGGAGCACCAGGGGGGTCTCCTCAGCGAGCATTGCGCTGCCGCGCCGTGCCGCCGCACTGCGAACGGTGGCGCCCAGCGCCACCTCGCTGACCGGGCCCGCCGGAGGACGCGCTCCGGTCACGCGCCCGCGCCGCTTCCCACCCGGCGTGCGCCGCCCGCTCGGCGCGTCGGTCCCGGACGCCCCCTGCAGGGTCACGATTCGCCTGGCGCCCTCGCCCTCCTCCAATGGTTGGTCGGAGCCCGCTGGCGCGCCGTCCCCGTCCGCAGCCGGGTCCGGGCTGGGCGTGTCAGGCGCCTCGTCGAGGGCCTGCTCCAGCGCCTCGTCGAGCTCGCCGGGGTCGATGCCGGGCTGCTCGAACGGATCGCGCCTTCGCCGGTGGGCGAGGGCGAAAGGCGCCACGCGGCGTACGTCCTCCACGCCGGTCGCCGGCCGTCCCTCCCATCCCGCCAATGCCGCCGCGGCCCGGCACATCACGAGATCGGCCCGCAGGCCTTCGGCACCGACCGCGGCGCACATGCGGCTCACGATCAGAACCAGTTCGTCGTCGATCGTCGCCGGCCGCGCTTGCGCCAGGCGCTGCGCCAGGGTCGCCTGTTCGTCGACCCAGCCCGCCGCAAAGGCAGCCGGGTCGGCGTCGTGCAGCATCCGCCGGCGCACCGCTTCGGCCCGCGCCCTTGGGTCCGCGCTCGAGGTCACCTCGAGGGACAGCCCGAAACGGTCGAGCAGCTGCGGACGCAGCTCACCCTCTTCGGGGTTCATCGATCCCACCAGCACGAAGCGCGCCGGGTGAGACTCCGAGACCCCTTCGCGCTCGACGCGGTTCACCCCGCTCACCGCCACGTCCAGGAGCACGTCGACGAGATGGTCGGCGAGCAGGTTCACCTCGTCCACGTACAGCACCCCGCCGTCGGCGGCGAGCAGGAGCCCGGGATGGAACCGGCGGCGCCCCTCGGTGAGGGCGGACTCGATGTCGATGGTCCCCACCACCCGGTCCTCGGTGGCGCCCAGGGGCAGCTCGACGAAGGGGGCGGTTCCGGGCAGCAATGCCGCCAGGGCGCGGGCCAAGGTCGTCTTGGCGCTGCCCTTCTGCCCCCGCAGGAGCACGCCGCCGATGCGGGGATCGACGGCGTTGAGCAGGAGCGCCGTCTTCACGTCGTCGTGGCCCACCACGGCGGCGAAGGGGAAGGCGCCTGGGTTCGCCGCCGCGCCGCTCACCGCTGTTCCTCCCATCCCTCGGCCTCGAGCAAGGCGTCGCGCAGGGTCTGGCGTGCCGAGGCTGACGGCTCCCACAACCCGCGCTCGGCCGCCTCGAGAAGGCGCTCGGTGATGGCGCGCAGAGCCCAGGGATTCGAAGCGGCGAAGAACTTGCGCACCTCCGGATCGGCCACGTAGGCATCGGTGACGCGCTCGTACATCCAGTCCTCGACCACGTGAGCGGTGGCGTCGTACCCGAAGAGGTAGTCGACGGTGGCCGCCATCTCGAAGGCGCCTTTGTACCCGTGGCGGGTCATGGCGGTGATCCACTTGGGATTGACCACCCTCGTGCGCACGACGCGGGCCGCCTCCTCGGCCAGGCTGCGGACGCGGGGCCGGCTGGGATCGGCGCTGTCGCCGAACCATGCCTTGGGCGCCGTGCCCCGCAGGGCGCGGATGGTGGCGACCATGCCACCGTGGTCCTGGAGGTAGTCGTCGGAGTCGAAGATGTCGTGCTCCCGGTTGTCCTGGTTCTTCACCGCCACCTCGATGGCGCCGAAACGCCGCCGCATGGCATCGAGCGCCGCCACACCCATGCCGGCCCGCCCGTAGGACCATCCGCTCCACGCCTCGTACACGGCGGCCAGGTCCTCGTCGCTGCGCCACTGGCGTGACTCGAGCAGGGCCAGGATCCCCGAACCGTAGGCGCCGGGCTTGGCGCCGAAGATGCGTGGGTCGTCGCCGAAACCGGCCAGCCCACAGGCCTCGTCGAGCAGCACCACCACGTGGGGGAAGGCGTCGCGGAAGAAGCCGGAGATGCGCATCACCACGTCCACGCGCGGGCGGCCGAGCTCGTCCTCCTCCATGCGCTCGAGCCCCACCACCCGGCCCGATTCCTCCTGCCAGCGCGGCCGGACCCCCATGAGCGCCAGGGCCTGGGCGACGTCGTCACCCATCGTTCTCATGCACGCCGTCCCCCAGATGACGAGCCCCACGCAGCGCGGGTACGCCCCCTCCTCGCCCACATGGCGCTCCACGAGCGCGTCGGCCAGCCGGCGCCCCACGTCCCAGGCGAGTGGAGAGGGCACCGCCTTGGGGTCCACGGCGTAGAAGTTGCGCCCGGTGGGGAGCACGTGCGCCATGCCCCGCGTGGGTGCACCGCTCGGCCCGG
>JASHUM010000118.1 GCA_030040015.1 Acidimicrobiales bacterium | reverse complement strand
GAGGGTTCTTGGGTCTCCGTCCCGCACTGGAACCCGTCGAGGCCGAGTTGGTTGCAGGCGTCGGCCACGGTGTCGCCGCTCACGTTGGGAACGGTGGTGGTGGGCGCCGTGGTGGTGGGGACGATGGTGGTCGTAGTGGCCTGGGGGGCGGTGAACAACGTCACGGTGCCACCCTGGTTGACCTCGGAGCCCCCGGTCGGGCTCTGCGAGCACACCACGTTCAGCTGGGTGCAGTTGCTGGAGGTTTGGGTCTGGACGGTGAGCCCCAGGCTCTGGAGCTGTTGAGTGGCGTACTGCACGGACTGGTTGACCTCACTGGGCACCTGGATCTTGTTGCCGGTGTTGCCGGTCACCAGCGTCACCCTCTGGCCTTTGGTCATCTTCGTCCCCGAACCCGGCTCGGTGCGGACGACCGTCGTGTTGGGCTGGTTGCTCGAGGTGTCGGCCGTGACCTGCCACTTGAGCCCGTCCTTGGTCAGGGTGGACTCCGCCGAGCTCAGGTTCTGGCCCACCAGGTTGGGAAGCGTCACCGAATTGGACGAGGTCAGGCTCCACCACCCGAGGGAGTTGCCCAAAAAGGCGACGATCACGGCCAAGGCGACCAGGAGCACGACGAGCACGGTCGCATACAGGCCGGTGCGGCTGCGCTGCTCCTCGGTGATGGGCAGTGGCCCGGTGACGGGTCGCATGGCCTGCGTCTGGCCGACGGCGGGCATCGTGCTCGTCTGGCCCACCGCGCCCTGCATGGAGGTGGGTGGGATGCCCGCCGCCACCCTTCTCCCGTCCCGGAACCTGATCAGGTCGGCCCGCAGCTCCTCGCCGCTCTGGTAGCGGTAATCGGGGTTCTTGGCCATGCACTTCATGATCACGGCCTCGAGATCCTCCGGAATGGAGGGGTTGATCTGCCGCGGCATGGGCGGGTGCTCGCGCACGTGCTTGGAGGCGATGGCCACCGGCGTCTCGCCCAGGAAGGGGGGGCGTCCCGCCACCATCTCGTACAGGACGACACCGAGCGAGTAGATGTCGCTGCGGGAGTCGACACCGAGACCCTCCGCTTGCTCGGGAGAGAAATAGGTGGCAGTGCCCATGACGGCACCGGTCTGAGTGAGGCTCTCCTCGGTGTTCACCGCTCGGGCGATGCCGAAGTCGGTGACCTTGACCGTTCCCTCCTCGGTGATGAGCACGTTTCCGGGCTTCACGTCACGGTGGATGACGCCATGACGATGGGCGTAGGACAGCGCACTGGCGACGTCGGCAGCGATCTCCGCGGCCCGCTCGGGATGCAGAGGCCCCGCCGTGCGGAGGATGGAGGACAGGGCACGCCCGTCGATGTACTCCATGACGATGTAGTACGTGCTCAAGTCCTCGCCCCAGTCGAAGACAGGGACGATGTTGGGATGCGACAGGTTGGCCGCCGCCTGTGCCTCGCGCCGAAAGCGCTCGACGAACGAGCGGTCCACGGAGAGCTCGGGAAAGAGGATCTTGAGCGCGACCGGGCGATCGAGCAGCCGGTCGTGGGCTCTGTACACCTCGGCCATGCCGCCGCGCGCCACCAGATGGCCCAGTTCGTAGCGCCCGGACAGCACGCGGGGGTTCTCGGGGGCGGCCATGCCGGTCAGAGCCTAGGGGAGGAGGAAGTCACGGCTTAGCCGCCTTCCGGTTCGAGTTGGAGGGTAGACACACGCTCGGCTTGGGAGTCGGAGGCTTCCCCTGCGACACGGAATTCTCGATATGCCACAGCCCACAGGCGTAGGAGCGGGACGCCGACAGCGACGGCTCCTCAACACCGTTCTCCACGTCCTGCAGGTAGGCCGAAGGCACGGCATCAGCGGCGATGCCTGTGCGTTGGACCAGCTTGGGTTGGATCCCCACGAATCCCCCCATGCGTCCCTCGTAGATGGTCACTTGTCCCTGGTGCAACTTCACGAAGTACGAGGAGTCCACGTACCAGCGCACGACGGCAAACCCGCCCGCCACGATGGCGGCGAGAACCACCACAAAGGCGAGGACGCGAAACGTGATCCGACGGCTGCGCAGGCGTTCCGAAACCTCGGCCGCCCGAGCGGTCATGGCACGCATGCCTGAGGCGGGGTCGGTGCCCGAGCGGCTCAAGAGCGAGGACACCGACGTCGTCGCCTTGGCTGGCGACGGGGCGCCGTCCTGGAGCGCAGCCGTGCCGAGTGACGCAGCTTCGACGACGGCGGCGCCGGCGAGAGCGTCGACGGCGGAGGCGGGGAGGTCTCCGTTCTCGGTCGCCGCGGTCACGGCGCGCTCGTCGCCTACGACGACGTCGAGGACGACCACGGTGATGTTGTCGTTGCCGCCGTTGTCGAGCGCCATCTGGACCAGTTTCCGGGCTGCCTCCTGGGGATCGGGAGTGGAGGACAGGGCCTTTTCGATGCGTGACTCGCTCACCTCGTTGCTCAGGCCGTCCGAGCACAACAGGTAGCGGTCACCCTGGCGCGGCGCCATCTCCCACACGTCGGGGTCCACGTCCGAGGAGACGCCCAGGGCCCGGGTGAGGATGTGGCGGTGGGGATGGATGGCCGCCTCCGCCTCGGAGAGCTGGCCCCGGTCGACCAACTCCTCCGCTACCGAGTGGTCGTGGGAGAGCTGGGCCAGCGAGCCGTCGCGCAATCGGTAGGAACGGGAGTCGCCGACGTTGGCCATCACGATGCGGTCGCCGTCGGAGGTGGCCACCAAAGCGGCGGCGGTGAGGGTCGTGCCCATCCCCCGCAGGTCGGACTCCTCGTGGGAGCGTTCCCACACTGCCAAGTTGGCGTGGCGGACCGCCTCGACCAGACCCTCGACAGAAGGGTGGAGGCGGAATTCCTCCTGGAGGGCCTCGATGGCGGTGTGGGAGGCGACCTCTCCTCCGGCGTGACCACCCATGCCGTCGGCTACGGCGAAGAGTGTGGGGCTCTCGAGTGCGAGGTCCTCGTTGACCGTTCGCACCCGGCCCACGTCAGAGGCCGATCCCGACCGCAGGACGGTCAAGGCACCGCCGTCCTCTTCGAGGGCTCGGTCACCGGGTCACCTCGAACACGGTGCTGCCCACCTGCAACACGTCTCCCCTCTGGAGTCGCATGACCCCATCGGCACGCTCCCCGTTGACCCACGTCCCGTTCGTTGAGCCGAGGTCCTCGACCCACAACACCCCGTCGTTGCGGAACAGCCGGGCGTGGAGATTCGAGGTGTAGGAGTCGTCGACGTGCACGCCGCACCCAGGGGCGCGCCCGATCGTGAGCTCGTCGGCGAGCTCGAAACTCTCCCCCCGCTGGGCTTCCGGTTCGACCACGGTGAGTCGCAGCGTGCCACGTCGTCCTCTGCCCTTGCCCTTTTCCCGGCGGGAGGGAGCCTCCTGAGGGAGGCCAATCTGCACGTCGGGTGCCGCCAAACGCGCTTTGGGTGGTCGGACCTCCACCCAGACGGCCCTGATGACGCGGAAGAAGAACAGCCAGACCAGAGCCACCAGGAACACCTCGAGGACCTTGAGGAGGTTCTGGTTGTCGAGGGCGGAGCCGAGCAGCGCCATGTGGCCCGTGGCCCTCAGGACGCCTCGTAGCGGATCGGGGTCGTGCCCACCGTGATCTCGTCGCCGTCCTCGAGCACCCGCTCACGCACCGGCACGCCGTTCACCCGGGTGCCGTTGGTCGATTCCAGGTCGGCGAGCACGACGTTGGCCCCCTGGCGCTTCACCTCGGCATGGCGCCGGCTCACGTTGGGGTCGCTCAGGACGATGGCGCACTCGGGGAGCCTGCCGATGGTGACCGGCTCGGCGCCGAGCACCACCCGCTTGCCATCGGCAAGCACCAGTGACCCAGCGGGCATCCCGTCGGGACCCTCCACCACCTCGGCCTCGACGGTGAAGCGGCCGGGCCGGAGCCCCTCGTCCAGGTGGATCTCCACCTCGACCGGCCCGACGAAGCCGTAGCCCTCGAGCCGGGCGTGCTCCCGGGCGGCGTCGCCGAGCTCGCGAGCCAGGACGTCGACGAAGCTGCGAAACCGGTCGGCGTCTTCGGCGGACAAGGTGACCACGAAGAAGTTGGGAGCGATGAGCCCCAGGACCCCGACGCGGCGAAGCAGGTCCATCTCGCGCGTCAGCCGCCGGCCGATCTCGACCGGCTCCAGGCCACCTCGGCCACCCTTGGAGAAGGCCCCTTCGACCAGGCGCTCCAGGCGCTGCTCCACCTCGCGGAGTCCCATGGTGGAGCCAGAGCCTACTGATGTCCCGTGCGGTTCAGGGGTGCCCCCGACCAGCCCATACACCATTCCTACCCCCAGGCAGGGGCTCTGCAGGCCTCGGGTAGTGTCGGGCCCGTCACTGGGGCGAGTGGCGGAATTGGCAGACGCGCAGGATTCAGGTTCCTGTGTACGAAAGTACGTGGGGGTTCAAGTCCCCCCTCGCCCACTTTTTGGACCTCTCCATAGCCCTCATCTCCTTCTGGCTGATCTTCCTCGGAGAGCTGCCCGACAAGACGATGTTCGCCAACCTGATCATGGCCACCCGGGGGAGGCCGCGACAGGTCTGGCTCGGGGCCGCCGGAGCCTTCGCCGTCCACGTGGCGATTGCCGTCACCGCCGGCGCCATCCTGCTCTCCCTGGTTTCGCACCGGGTCGTCGAAGGCGTCGTCGCCGGGCTTTTCCTGGCCGGCGCCGGGTACTCCTGGTGGCTGTCGACGCGCGACGAGGCCGTCGAGGGACCGCGAGAGACATCCAGGCGCGGCGTGGTGCTGACGGCGTCCGTGGTGATCTTTCTCGCCGAGTGGGGGGACCTCACCCAGTTCCTCACCGCCAACCTGGCGGCTCGCTACCACTCCGCTCTTTCGGTCGCCATTGGAGCCGTCCTTGGCCTCTGGGTGGTCGCCGCTCTGGCGGTCACAAGCGGTCAGGCCATCATGCGCTTCGTCAGCATGGCCACGGTACGCCGGGTCACCGCCGTGGTGCTGCTCGGCTTGGCCGCCTACAGCGCCTGGTCGGCCTTCGGATGACCCCGGTGGAGTCCCGCCCGAGGCCCTGCAGGCCCACGCCGGTGTGCCGGGAAGCGCCGTCGTCGGCCAGACTGGTTGGCCAGCATTTCCAATGGCTTCGCCGATTGCGGGCCGAACCAGCCACGACCGGCTATCCAACCGCGCCATCCATGACAGCCCAGCCATGACAGCCCAGCCATGACAGCCCATCCATGACAGCCCATCCATGACAGCCCCGCTCCCGGCCCCCCCAACGACAAGCCCAGCCCCGATGTCGGGTTACGAGCTCCCCCAGATCCGGGTCCTGGAGGCGGAATCCGTCCACATCATGAGGGAGGTGGCGGCCACATTCGAGCGACCCGTACTTCTCTTCTCGGGTGGCAAGGACTCGGCGGTGCTCCTCCATCTGGCGGTCAAGGCCTTCTGGCCCGCCCCCCTGCCCTTCCCCGTAATGCACGTGGACACCGGCCACAACCTCGGAGAGGTGATCGAGTTCCGCGACGCGACCATCGAGCGCCTCAACGCCCGCCTGTTGGTGGCGAGGGTGCAGGACGACATAGACGCCGGCCGGGTCGTCGAGGACACCGGGCCGGGCGCCAGCCGCAACCGCCTGCAAACCGTGACCTTGCTCAGGGCCATACGGGAGCACCGCTTCGACGCGGTGTTCGGTGGAGCCAGAAGGGACGAGGAGAAGGCCCGCGCCAAG
>JASHUM010000117.1 GCA_030040015.1 Acidimicrobiales bacterium | reverse complement strand
TGTTGTCGAACTGTGAGTTCTCGACCACGAGGTACCCGCCCGAATTCGAGCCCGAGTAGCCCAAGGCGTTGTACTCGGCCCAGGCGTCGTCGACGGTTTGGTTGCACTCGTCCTGACAGGCGCCGATGTAGTAGCCCGAGTCGTTGAAGTTGCTGGCGTACGTGTGGTCCCACAGGCCGGCCGGGGCATTGCCGGCTGCACCCCAGTTGTTGGAGAAGATCCCGTACGTGGCGGCGCTCTCCTCCGGGTTGTCGACGGCGTTGGGGTCGGGGTCATAGGAGTTCGTCCCCGAAGGCGCATAGAAGGTGCTCGTAGCGGTCATGTACTCACCGATGAAGCCGCCCTGGTTGTCGAGATAGACCTGGCCGCTGCCTGCTCCGCCGTTCCACCAGATCTCGTTGCCGGCCCCGCCGTCGCCACCACTGCCGTCGAGGAAGTTGCACACGGTGACGTTCTCGACCCACGTGCCTGATGCCTGCCACACCATGACCCCGTTGAGCCCCTCGTAGTCGTCAGCGGTCTGGTAGTCGCTCTCCGAGCCGTAAGGCGAGGAGGCATAGGCGCTGGGGCCGTAGACCTGGTCTGCGGGCGCGGTGCTGCACGGTGGCCCCGACTGGGTTCCGTCGACGATCACGCTGTTGCGGTTCATCCCGACCAGCCACACGTTGTCGGTGTCGATGAGGACGCCAGCCGGGTCCTGGCCCGAGGGTGGAGCCTCGATGGCGGAGGGCACCGTCTTGTAGTCGCCGGGGGCGAGAAGGACGTAGGTGTCGCAGGGGGCGCCGTCGCAGCTGTTCTTGTCGGCCCAGGCCTCGGCCTCGTTCACCGCCAGCTGGATGCTGGGGACGTTCTCGACGGTGGTGACGTTCCCTGGGATGCCGTTGAACGTACCCACGGCGAAGACGTCGCCCGGCCAGTCGATCGTCTTCGCCAGGGACGGTGCCGTGGTGGCCTGGAGCGACACCAGGCCCACCAGCGCAATGACCACCCCGAGTGTCGCCCAACGGATCCCGCCCGCCACCAGCCATTGCCGACGAGGGTAAGCAGAAACGCCGACGCCGCCCATGGTCCCCTCCCGCCTGCGACGATCCGCACGCCGCCGCCACTTCGTTGACCTCTCGTCTACCCGGCGCGCCCCCCTGGGGTCAACCCGTCAGGGCCGGCCGCCCGCCCGCCGGCCGGAAAGGTCCCCTGCAGGGGTTGGTTCGGCACGCCGGGGAAGAAGGGAGCCGTGGGTCCTGCGGTCTCCCAACCTTCCAGCTTGGCAACCAGGTGGGGGGTGAATACTGCGCCGTACAAGATGTTCCCGATGACGACGACACCGACGATCGACAGGACCGACGATCGAAGACGGCTGGCCGCCCTGTTGTCGGCCCACACGTCGATGACGGTACGTCCTTCGGGGTCCGTCCGCCCGAGAATGTAGGTGAAGACCATCATCTGCACGCCCATGGCGAGGGCGTCGTAGAGCGGGTACTGGTGTTTGGTCCCCTCCCAGAGGGCAAGCCCGGGGATCACCCGGCCGTAGTAGAAGACACCCAGACGTGCCCCCACGATGGCGTTGAAGACGAAGGCCCAGAGGAACCCCACCACCAGTCCGACGGTGAGGAGGGTTGTCGGCCTCCGCCACTGGAACCTCGAGCTCAACTTTCGCCCGAGTGTGGCGCCGATCACGGCAGGCACGACGAAGTAGGAGATGTACCCGGGCGGCACCGACGCCGGCAACCCACCCCACGTCATGTCCAACGGCCACCAGGACGGCATGCGAGGGATGGCCGGCGGGAACTGCGCAAAGACCGCCCAGTCATAGGGCGCTTCGATCCAGGAGATCGAAATGGCCGCGATGCACACCAGCAACAGCGGGTGGAGGCGGCGTCGGCGATACGTGAGGTACACGCCGATCGCCACGAAAGCGAGCCCCCCGCCGTAGGCGAAGCCGATGGCCGCCTTCAGCAAGGGCGTCAACTGACCGCTCATGGGTCGGGCGCCCGGCGCCGACTACGACCCGCTTCTGGGTCGTACCGGCGCACGATCCCGAAGATGAGGACGATCAGCCCGAAGAGCGTCCCCAGCATGACGACGATGCCCATGTCCGCACCCGGCAGTTCAGGCCACGCTCACGCGAAGGGGCTGCGCCCTGTGGCGAACCACTCCGCCATCATCGGTTCGAGCGACCGGCTGACCAGCTCGACCCGTGGCCCGATCGTCCCATGGCAGTACGCCCACAGCGAAGAGCCGTCGGGCATCGGCGCCTTCACTTCGACGTGGAGCCCGCTTCCGACCAGTGACTCCATGTCGCGGTCCACGTCATCGGACCAGAAACCGAGATGGTGGGCTCCCGAGCTTGCCGGCACCCAGACGGTGCCCGGCACCGCTTGGAGGACCTCGAGACGGGGCTCATTCATCGAGTAGGCGAACCGGATCGGCACGGTTCGCTCACCGTCGGGAGTCCAGACCGTCTGCTCGATGGACAGCTCGTCGCACCAGCGGTAGCCGGCGACCGCGGTGAACCACCGGAGCGTTGCGTCGAAGTCCTCGACGACGATGCCGGTGTGGTAGAAGTCTTCTGGCTTCATGTGCCTCAGTCCTGGTGTCGGGGCAACTCGTGGGAGTGGGCCTCGATCACCTTCGTCGGCTCGGAGCCAAATCGAACCGTGCGGATCAGCACCGTGGGCATTCTGAGGTAGCGCTCCTTGCGCCTCCGGCGGTAGCCAGGGACGAGGAGTCCGAGAAGCCGCTCGACGCCGATCACCACTGCGAAGAGCGCCATGAGAACGAGCCCCAGGGCAGCGAGAACCGCCAGGAACAGGAGTACGGCCACGGCGCCGAGCAAGAAGAGGAGGCCACCCAGGAAACCAGACGACCGACGTCGTCGGCTCCAGTGTCGGAGGGAATCCTGCACTCCTTCAGGGTACTGGCGTGGCCCGGCACGTCCGGCCCGCGTGGCTCCCCAACCAGCTGGCAGTCAAGGCCTACGGCCACCACCGCCACCGCTCGATGCCCACCGCCAGAATGTCACCCGGAGGCGTTGCCTCCTGGTACTGGGCGTACTTCGCACCCAGGAGTCCCAGAGCCATGCCGCTTTCCACCTGGTCCTCCAGGATGCGACCTCTGCCGTCGACGCTCACCCACCACAGCGCCGACCAGTCCTCGGCGTAGTGGTGAACGAGGATGGAGACTGCAGGGTGCGACCGGACGTTCTCCAGACGTCGCAGGGCCAGGGTCGACTTCGGCTTGATGTCGTCGACGGCCGAGTAGATGGTGTCGCCCCCCAAGACGAAACAACAGGGGACCAGGTGAGGGTGACCCTCGGGCGTCACTGTGGCGAGGACGGCCACTCGGGCTTCGACGAGGAGGCGGCGAGCCCTGGCCTGGTCCACGGTGTGACGCTATGACACAGGGCGGGAGTCTTCGACCGGTAATGCCCCAAGAATGTGAGAGAGGAAGTTCACCTCGTTCCGTCTCGCATGGCACCCCTCGCTGATGCTGGGCGGTACGGATGTCACACCCCGGCGTTACCTTCCTCGGGGCGATGAAGGTCCGCGAAATGATTCGACTGCTCGAGGGGAACGGTTGGCACCAGGTATCCCAGCGCGGCAGCCACCGGCAGTTCCGGCACCCGAGCAAGCCTGGTCGCGTCACGGTTGCTGGCAACCCGGGCCAGGAGCTGGCGCCCGGTACACTGGGGAACATTCTGCGGCAGGCTGGTTTGTCGAAGGAGAAGCGTTGACCACCTGGACTGTCGTGTACGAGAGAACCTCCACTGGATGGAGCGCCTTCGTCCCGGCCTTGCCGGGCGTGGGGGTGGCCGGGTCCACCCATGAAGAGGCCGAGAGCCTCATCCGAGAAGCCATCACAATGCACATCGACGGGCTGGTCGAAGACGGTCTCCCGATCCCCGAGCCGGATTCCGTTGACGTGGGGAATGTCGAGCTGAGCCGCCCGGCGTGATTGTCGACATGCGGCCACAGGCAGTCTGAGCCCCGGCGGTCCGAGTAGCGCCGTACGGTCCTTCGACGATGTGGTGGGCCCTGAGGTCGTGTTTAGTGGGCGCTGAGGGACTCGAACCCCCGACCTGCTGGTTGTAAGCCAGCTGCTCTAACCAACTGAGCTAAACGCCCGAGAAGACATCTACCTTATCTTTCACCTCACGCGTCACTCGTGCCCTCAGTAGCGGGACTGCTGACGTCGGCCCGCCTGCCACGCGAGACTCGTGCCGTGGCTGATGACTCAGTGCTGGAGGAGGCCGAGGCGCGTCAACGCCATCTCGAGGAGGTCGTCCTGGGGCCGGCTGTGTACACCGGCGAGCAGGTCGCCGAAGCAGCGGGAATGACCCTCGAGGATGCCGAGCGGCTGTGGGCCGAGCTGGGGTTCCCACCCGTGGCGCCAGACGTGCGCCACTTCACCGAAGCTGACGCCGACGTGCTGCGCCAAGTGACCGACTTCCGTCAGTGGGACCTGATCGGGTTCGAGGACATCTTGAGCATGACCCGGGTGCTGGGTCAGGCCCTGGCCCGCGCCGCCGGCGCCCAGGCTCGCCTCACCCTGGCAGGTGTCACCGACCAGCTCCCCGACTCCGACTCCCCGCCGGACGACGCTGCTCGCTTGGACGCGGCCGTCGAGCTCGGCGTGGAGGTCTCTGAGCGGTTCCTGTCCTACATCTGGCGCCGGCATCTCGTGGCCGCGCTGACTCGTGCCTTCGATCCGAGGCCCACAGAGACGGTCGGTTTCGCCGACCTGGTCGGCTACACGCGGCTGACCACGAAGCTCGACCCCTCGGAGCTGCCCACGTTGGTGAGCCGCTTCCAGCAGGTGGCCGCCACCAGCGTCGTGCCCGCCGGTGGCCAGGTGGTGAAGCTCATCGGTGACGCGGTGATGTTCGTGGCCCCTGATCCCTTGTCTGCCAGCCAGGCCGCTCTCGGCATCCTGGCCGGCCTGTCCGAGGAGCCCGACGCGCCCGGCGTGCGTATCGGCTTGTCCATGGGGCCGCTCGTCCACCTCGAGGGCGACGTGTACGGCGACACGGTGAACCGGGCCAGCCGCCTGGCCGAGCTGGCCCACCCCGACTCGGTGCTCGTCGACGACGCGGTGGCAGCCGCCCTCTCCGACCAGCCAGAGCTGAGCGTGCGCCCCATCCGGCCCCATCGGCTCAAGGGGATCGGCCTGGTCCGGGCCTGGACCGTGCGCCGGGCTGGGCAACGCCGCTGACGGATCGCGTCGCTCGGAGCTCGGACTCACCACCCCGTGTCGTCACGGCTGCCCAGGTGCCAACCACCGCACATGTCACACGGGTAGGAGCCGAGCTCCCTACCGTGCTCGAGGCGCGCCTGCAGTGCGGCGCGTTCGGCGGCGGCTTGGTCGGGGAAGCGAGCCTTGGGCGTGCCGTCAGCCC
>JASHUM010000013.1 GCA_030040015.1 Acidimicrobiales bacterium | reverse complement strand
CGGCCAGGAGGTGCACTCCACCCGCAAGGAAGTAGCAGGTCCGATCGAGCATGAACACCTCGTAGTCCACGTGCACCGCCATCCTTCGCAGGCGGTAGCTCGACACGGGTCTCGGAGGAACTTTCGCTGTCACCGAGGACACGATATGTCGCCTGGCCACCTCGGGCCGCTGCCATCACTGGCTGGCTGAATCCCCCTGAAAGCTGCGGAGTCGACCGTTATCGGGTCTGGTGCGGGGTCGGTTGACACCGGTTTTGGTTGATCAGGCTGCCACAGTGCCGCGCTCGGCGAAAGCGAGCTCGAACTCGACGGGAGTCAACCGGCCGAGCGCACGCTGACGCCGGCGGCGGTTGTAGGTGTGTTCGATCCAGGTGACCATGGCGTAGTGCAGCTCGTCCCTTGTCGCCCAGGACTTTCGGTTGAGCACGTTCTTCTGCAGCAGTGAGTGAAACGACTCCATTGGGGCGTTGTCGCCGGCGGATGCCACCCGCCCCATGGACCCCGAGAGCTTGGCTGCCTTCAGCAGTGCCCGAAATGCGCGTGAGCGGAATTGGCCTCCTCGGTCCGAGTGGACCACCACCGTTGCTTTCGGCTGTCGCCGGGCGACGGCCTGTCGAAGACCCGAGGTGGCCAGCTCGGCGGTCATCCGTGGCCCGATGGCATAGCCCACGATGCGGTTGGAGAAGAGGTCCTTGAACGAGCAGCAGTAGAGCTTGCCTTCGGCCGTTCGATGCTCGGTGATGTCGGTGAGCCACACGGCGTCCGGACGAGCGGCGGAGAAGTTGCGCTGGACCAGATCGTCATGGACAGGCGGCCCGGGGATCTTGCCTTTGCGGCCCTTCTTCGTGGTGGTGGACCAGATCCGGTGCTCCCGGCACAGCCGGTGCACCCGGCGCTCGCCCACCTTCTGGCCGGACCTCTCCAGCTCGTCCCAGATGAACCGGTAGCCGAATTCGGGATCGTCCTCGTGGATCTCGACCATGGCGTTCACCAGATGGGCGTCGTCGTAGTCCCGGTCACAGATCGGGTTGGACTGCCACTTGTAGAAGGCCTGGGTGGAGAAGCCCAGCACCCCGCAGGTCAGCCGGACGGGGATGCCGTCGTCGGCCAGTTCACGGACCAGCGGGAAGCTCATTTTGGGAGTTGGTGCTGGGCGAAGTAGGCGGCCGCCCGCCGCAGGATCTCGTTCTCCATCTCGAGCCGCCGGTTCTGCCGGCGGAGCTTCACGATCTCGGCTTGCTCGGCGCTGGTCAGGCCGTCTTTGATCCCGTCGTCGATGTCGGCCTGGCGCAACCAGCGCGCCAGGGTCGATGGCGAGATGTCGAAATCAGCCGCCACCTCGTCGAGGGACACCGTCCTTCGCCGAGCCACGCTGATGACGTCTCGCTTGAAGTCCTCAGGGAACCTCTTGGGCATAGCTCCATCCTTTCCGCGAGGGTCATCCTCGCAAAAAAGATGTCAACTAGACCCGCACCAGACCCGCCTTTCGTCGACAGAGGTTGGCTGTGTGATGGCTTGACTGTAAACAATTGAGAGTAGTAGCCGCACCAGATCTCGGCGGCGGTATGGGTGGGTGTGTCGGTCGTCGTACCCAGCCCGGTGCTTGTTCCCCCGCTGATCTTGGTCCTGTGCCAACTGGTCATCGCCCTGGCAAAGCTCCTGAGACCAGCTTCCGGTCATGCGTAGCGACAGGACGAGATCGGTTCTCCGAATCCATGTCCGTCATGCCTTAACGGCAAGCCGTCCGTTTACGCAGAGTTCACCCGCCATTGATTCGTTGCAGTGAGGTAGTTCACTCTGGGTGGCCTACTGTGGACCGTATGAGGGTTTGTTGAGCAGTGTGATGGTGCACTGAAGGTTGCACTCGGGTACACACGACGGCCAGGCGAGCTCGGATCGCGTGATTGGTTCTCTTGGCTGAGGTGTGTCGGACGTTGGCACGCTGACGGCCTTTGGGGGCGAGCAACTGCCGGGCATGGGGGCGATCGGGGGAGAACATGAGCGAAGGCTCTGGGCTTTCGCGCGGTGTCGAATTGGTATTTGGGGTCTTGACAGTGCTGATCCTGGTTCCAGTGTTCGCGATGCCGACTGCTGCCTTGGCGACCACTTTGACGGACACGACCACGTCGCCATCCACCAATCCAGGTGCGCCGGGAGCACCCACGGCTCCGCCGAACTCCACGGAGGTGCCATCTCTTGATACTCCGACTTCGACAACTTGGAGATTGTCCAACGGCAGCTATGAGGTCAGCGCCGAAGCGGCGCCGTATCAGTACAAAGACACTTCAGGCAATTGGGAGCCAATTGACGATTCACTCGTTCCCGTTACCAATCCCGGCGAGGCCTACGAGAACGCCGCGAACGCTTATACCGCCGAGCTACCACCCACTGCGAACGGGGCGGTTTCCATGCACGTCCCCGGATATTCAGTTACCTTCACACTGAATGGCGCCAGCGCTTCGCCGGTCATCACCTCCGGTTCGACGGCCACCTACAGTTCTGCCCTAGCTAATGTCGATGTCAAGTTCGATGTAGAACCTGCTGCGCTCGAGGAGTCAGACATCCTTGAGTCATCTGGTGCTCCATCGCAGTTCGCCTGGAACGTCTCCACCACTGGTCTTGCCATGCAGACCGTTGGCAACGACGCCATTCTCTTCACGAGCCTAACCACTCACCAACCGGTTTTTGAGGTTCCTGCACCAACCGTAACCGATGCGAATGGGGCGACCGGCACCGCCAGCCTGACCCTTGCGCCGGGCCAGCTGTCGGTCGCGATCGACTCAACCTGGTTGGCATCTGCTGCGTTTCCGGTAACACTGGATCCGACTGTCGAGGGCACAGGGAACTCGTTTTGCGAGATCCAACAAGAGAACAACG
>JASHUM010000116.1 GCA_030040015.1 Acidimicrobiales bacterium | reverse complement strand
CCAGCCAGCGCTGGCCGTCGAACTCGGTGAGCGTGGCCATCTGCCAGTACGTGGGCACCGGGCTGTGCGCCACGAAGAGCTCCGTGTCGGTCCGCTGGGTGATGACGGCACCGATGTCGTCGAGGACGAGGCCGGGGCCGATGGTGTCCGCCGTCGGGAAGCCCGCCGGGGCGTTGGCCACGAGCACCCGGGTGGCCGGGGCGGCGAAGGCGGTTGGGTCCATCGACGAGAGCGCTGTGCTGGCGGCCAGTGCCACGCCGATGGCGAGCCCGGTCCCCCCGGCCGCGGGGAGCCAGGACCGAGCCGGCGTCCAGCGCGCCCTCCACGGACGGCGACCCGCCGCCTCGGCACAGAACACGAAGACCGTGGCGGCAACCAGATACGAGAGCGCGGCCTGCACTCGATCGGATTGCGAGCTCAGGACCGAGCCATAGCCGAGGAGGACCGCACTGGGGACGAGAGGGAGGACCACGGTGAATCGTCTGGCGAAGGCAGAGATCTGCAGCAGCGTTCGTGCGCACACCGATGCGACTCCTGACGCCGCCGCCATGCACAGCACGATTGCGGGGACGGCGACCACCGGCGTGGGTTCGACGCGGGTGAGTGACCAGGCATCGGCCACGGTGTGGGTGAAGGCATGCACGCTGCTCAGAGTGGGGACGCCGAAAGCGGTCTGCGCCGGGAAGAACCACCACGTCACGACGAGCGCCAGAGCCACCAGACCGGCCAACGACCCCGACACCGACCCGGCTGCCCGGCCTCGGCGGGCGAAGTGGTGGGCGAAGTGGTGGGAGGACAGCGCAGTCACGGCGTGGCCGACGGCCACCGAAATGCCGACCGGGACGAGCAGGCGCCAGGCAAGTGGCGTCGTGGAGAGTCGCCCGAGCCCCGCCGCAGCGACGAGGGTCGTGAGCAACAGGGACAGGTCCACCGACAGGGGGACAACTCGGCGCTCGGGTCTCGTCCGTCCGGTCATGGACTCGGTGCCGTCGCCTTCGGTGCCGTCGCCGGCGCCACGGTGGCGAGTGCACGGAGCAATGTCGTCGTCGCCCCTGGAGCAGGGGAGACGACGAGACGCTCCCCGCCCCCGGTCGACAGGAGCACTCCCGCGCCACGCTCCAACAACGAGACCCCCAACGAGGCGGCACGACGGATGCTGGTCTCGATCTCGGCCGGCCGGTCATCGATGGGCACCTCGACCAGCTGGGCCATGGGCTCGACGAAGTCGCGGACCATGAGTTCACCTGAGCGGGCCAAGGCCGGCCAGTGGAGGCGGCTCAGGCGGTCACCGGCCACATAGGGACGGAGCCCGGCGAACTCGTCACCACCAGGTGCCGCCCAGCCCTCGGCGTCTCCGCCACCTGAGCTGCGTCCCGCCGGGACCAGGCGTTCGGCGCCGGTCCTCGAGGAGTCCGGGACGACGAACACGTGCACCCTCGGCGTGGACACGACCGGCCAGGACACGAGGCCGAGCGGGTCCGTGCACCAGACTGTCGAGCTTTCCAAGGTCCACAGACCACGCTGCGAGGTGGGCACCTCCGCCTCGACACCGACTGCCGTGTCGGGCCCGAGGGCGGCCAGTCGCCATCCCACTTGGCGTCCTCTGAGTGGTGCGCGCCGACGCGGTGCGACGGTCTGGACCCGGGCACCGGTGACGAGCGCCACACGGCGTGCACCCAAGGCGCCGTGCAGGCCGGCGTGCGACACCTCCCAGCGCGCCGGCCCCTCCACCACGAGCGGGGTCAGCGTCCCCCGACCGGTGCTGTGGACGATCAGGCGCACGACCCCATGCCCTCCGACGACGACATCGGACCGAGGTCGATCGACGTCGATGGCCAGGGAGGCGGCTGTCCACCGCACCTGGACCAACACGACTGCGGCGCCCCAGGCCAACAGGGCGAAAGCGGCGAGCGCCAGCAGCACGAACTCCTCGACGCCCAGGGCCAGGCCCGAGACGGCGAGCACCAGCGCCGCCGCCGCCAGGACCAGGCCGCGTCCGCTGGGCACGCCGCCTACCGCTGCTCGACGTCGAGGGGCACGGGCAACCGCTCGACGATGGCGGCGATCACCTCTTGCGCGGGACCCCCGGCCGGATGGGCCACGACGCGATGCGAAAGCGCCGGGGAGGCGACTCGCTTCACGTCGTCGGGGAGCACGTACGACCTTCCCGACGCGACCGCCCAGGTGCGAGCGGCGCGCATGACGGCCAGCCCGGCACGCGGCGACGCCCCGACGGCCAGGTCGGGATGACGCCGGGTCACGTGCACGAGGTCGAGGATGTAGTTGCGCACGGCCGCCGAGACGTGCACCTCTGTGCTGACGACCCCGAAAGCGGTCACGAACGAGGGTTCGACGACGTCCTTCAGATCCTCGGGAAGGGGTCGAGCGTCAGCTCCTTCGAGCAGCTCGTCCTCGCGTTCGCGGTCGGGGTAGCCGATGGCCAGTCGAAGGAGGAACCGGTCGAGCTGGCTGTGGGGGAGGGGGAAGGTCCCGGCCGCGTCGTAGGGGTTCTGAGTGGCGACGACCATGAACGGACGAGGGAGTCCATGGCTGGTCCCGTCTGCGCTCACCTGGCGCTCCTCCATCGCTTCGAGGAGGGCCGACTGGGCCTTGGGCGAGGCGCGGTTGAGCTCGTCGGCCAGGAGCACGTTGGTGAAGACGGGCCCGTGGCGGAACGTGAGCTGGCGTGTGTCCCGGTCCACGACCACGGCGCCGGTGATGTCGGCCGGTAGCAGGTCGGCGGTGAACTGCACGCGCCCGAATTCGAGGCCGAGAGAGCGCGCCAGCGCCTTGGCCAGAGTGGTCTTGCCCACCCCGGGATAGTCCTCGATGAGGAGATGTCCTCCGGCCATGAGGCAGCACAGGGCGAGACGGACGGTGTCCTCGTCGCCCACGTAGGCCGTCCTGACGTTGCGCACGACGCCGTCGAAGGTCCCGGCGAGATCTGCGAGGTCCACCATTGGGCAGCCTACGGTCGTGACCCGTCCTTGCGCAGTCGTCCTCGAGCCGTCGCAGGGCTCACGAGCCCGCCGGGGTCACGCTCTGCCAATTGGCCACCGACGGGACGACTCGTCCCGCCGGGCCTTGGCCGAACAACCAGAGCAGGTTTCCGGTGATCTGGTCGGTGTAGGTGGCCGGGCACGGGCTCTCTCCCGCAGCACACGGTGTCAAGGTGTTGATCCAATTCACCGTGCCACTGTCGAACACCCCGCCGTCGCTCGACGGGTCGGTGTAGTAGGTCATGTCCGAGTAGGTGTGACCGTCCCACTCGCCTTGGTTCGTGTACGCGTCGGATAGGGACACCGGGGAGTGCCCGAGCACCTCGATGTTCGAAGGCATGGGCTGTGAGGGGGCGATGTGGTCGATGTCCGAGGCGATGACACCGGGGATGGAGCTTCCATCGGAAAGGCCGGTGCCCTTGAAGATCCACGCATTCGCCTGATACACGACGAAAGCGGCGTTTGGGGCGCCGGGATCGAGGTACCCGCTGTAGATCTCGCCGACGAGGCTGCTCGAGGGCCAGTTCGTCGGAGGCGAGCTCCACGTGTTGCCGGTCACGTCGAGAGGGTCGCCCTTGCCGTTCAACGGGTCCTCGGACGAATCGCGGTAGTCCACTTCCTCTCGGTCGGGTCCGAGCGAAGAGGCCTGGAGACGTGCATGGCGCACGATGGCGGCGGCACCGAAGAAGGCGACGTTCACACCCTTGCTCAGCGCCGTCTGCACCCCCTGGCGCTCCGGGGTGGTCCACGTCTCGTCGTGCCCGAGCGAGAGCACAGCCTTGTGGTTCAGGAGGATGTCGGGATAGTCGTTCACCGTGATGTCGGTGCAGTAGGTGACGTCCAGCCCGTGCTCCTCGGCGAAGTAGACGAGGGGGTACTCACCGCCGAGAAAGTCGGTGGCACCGTTTCCCGTGTTGTAGGGGCGGTCGAAGGACACCACTCGAGCCCGGTTGCACGGTGGGTACGAGCCCGTCTGACCCAACGTGCAGGGCCCCTCGCCTTGGTAGAAGGAATAGCCCCCGTAGGAGTTCCACCCCTGCTCGGTGAGGGACCGGGCCATGATCAGATAGGTGGCGTGGCTGTCGGGGTCCCAGATGGTGAGGAGCACGTAGCTCTCCTGGCCGCCGTTGCCCACCAGCTTGAGCAGGTAGTCCCCGGGGAAGAATTGGGAGGTGACCTTCATGGTCAGCGACGGGGTCCAGTTGTCGCAGCTCACCATGTTGATCCCCGGCGTCACCGGGCACGCCGGCTGGACCTGGCCGGGGAGAGAGGCCGACTCCCACACCTGACGGGCCCCGTCGCCGCCGTAGTAGCCCATCCGGTACGCCACGACCTGGAAGGTCGACGCGTCGGTCGTGACGTACAGGGTCACCGTGTCGCCGACGGCGGCATACGTGGTGTCGGCGAATCCGGCGATCGTGCCCGGAGGAGTGCCGTTGATCTTCCACGACGTCGTCCCCGGCAGCTTGTTCTGGTCGATGATGGCTGTGGACTCCACGCCGTCGGGACCGAGGAACGTCCTGCCGGTGGTATCAGTGCTGCTCGCCGTGCGCACGGTACGGTGCGTCGGCGCCCGGCGCGGCGTTCCTCCCCCTGAGGACAGTGCCCAGCCCGTCGCCCCGGCCGCCACGAGTACCACGAGAAGGGCGCCGAGGAGGCTCAGGACGCGCCGCCGACGCCGGCGGAACCGCCTTTGCACTCCCGGTCTGCTTTCCAGGCTCATGCGCTTCGTTGGGTCAGTCGCGGCGCGGCGCCAGCTGTCCCCGCTTGGCCTCCCGTTCGGCTTGGTGGTCCGAGATAGCCTGCATGATGGCTCCACCGACTGCTCCGATGAAGTCGGGCCGGTTGGCGGCTGCCCAGTCCCTGGAGGCCACCAGCGACGAAGTGCTGCCCTGGAAGCGCGGCGCCACCTCGCGGGCGAAGAGCTCGTAGGAGTGCAGCGTGGCCTCTCGATCGGCCCATTCATGGGCCATGAGCAGGTACGTCCCGAATCCGCCCGACTGCTCCGTGAGGCGCTCGATCTGGGCGACGGCCATCTCCGGCGTGCCGATGATGGCGAAGCCCGTCTCCATCAAGGCGTCGACCATCTTGTCGGGGTCGAGCGTGTTCGGAGCGAGCGGTAGAGCCGCCACCCGCTCGAAGTAGTCGACCCACTGGACCAGGCCGAAGGCGACGTCTTGACGCGCCCGCTCCTCCGTCTCGGCCAGGTGCATCGGTCCGACCAGGCGCCAACGGCGCCGGTCCACCGTGGTGCCGAACTCAGCTGCCCGCTCCTCCATGGTGACCCAGTGCGAGCCCAGGACGTCGAAGCCGCCGGCCGTGGTCGCGCCGATGGAGAGAAGCGACAGCCCGAAGCGTCCCGCCGCCCGGGGACCGGCCGGCGACACCTGGGCGGCCACGGCCACCTCGAACCTGGGCCGGGTGTAGGGACGCAGCTGCAGCCTGGCATCGCGCAGGGTGAACCAGTCGGTGCGGAGGTTGACGGGCTCCTCCCCGTCGAGCAAGGCCAAGATGGCTTCGAGCGCCTCTTCCATCATGTCCCGTTGGCGCATGGGCTCGATGCCCATCATGAACGCATCGGAGGGAAGAGCGCCCGGGCCCACACCGAACATGACCCTGCCTCGGGTCAGGTGGTCGAGCAACACCATCCGGTCGGCGAGGATGAAGGGGTGGTGGTAGGGCAGTGAGCTCACCCCGGTGCCGAGCCGGATGTGGCGAGTGCGCCCGGCGGCGGTGGCGATGAACACCTCGGGCGAAGCGATGATCTCGAAGCCGGCCGAGTGGTGCTCGCCGATCCACGCCTCGTCGAAACCAAGTTGGTCGAGCCGGACGATCAGCTCCAGGTCACGCTCGAGCGCCAGTGTGGGGTTCTGTCCGACCGGGTGGAACGGGGCGAGGAAGATGCCGAAGCGAAGGGGCCAGTCCACTGTGTCAGTCCGACGCGTCAATCCAGGAGGTCCGGTTGTTCGCGCACGATCTTCTGGTACAGGGGCTGGAAGCTCAGCCATCCGGCGTAGTGGCCCCCGACCTGGCCGGCGGTCAACGTGGCGTTCTCGGAGTCGATCCTGACCGGAGTGCCGGCCGCCTCGGCCAGGAGCTGCGCCTGACAGGTCCGCTCCATCGTGATGAACCAGAAGGCTGCCTCGTCGACGCTCTGGCCGACGGTGAGCAGACCGTGGTTGCGGAGGATGACAGCCTTGGACTCACCCAGGGCGGCGGCAATCCGCTTGCCTTCCTCCAGGTCGATCACCACTCCGGTGTAGTCGTCGAAGAGGCCGTGATCCTGATAGAAGGCGCACGAGTCCTGGGTGAGCGGGTCGAGCAACCGTCCCAGGCTGGACCACGACTTGCCGTACAGAGAGTGCGAGTGCGCGGCGGCGACCACGTCCGGTCTCGCTGCGTGCACCTGGGAGTGGATGGCGAAAGCAGCTCGGTTCACCGGCTTGGTGCCCTTCACCACCTCGCCGGTGGAGTCCACGCAGATGAGGTCGGAGACCCTGATGTGGGCGAAGGGGACGACGAAGGGGTTCACCCAGAACCGGTCGGGGAACTCCGGGTCCCTCGCCGTGATGTGGCCCGCCACGCCCTCTTCGAACCCGAACTTCGAGAAGAGCCGGAAGGCGGCGGCCAGTCGCTCCTTGCGGTGCCGGCGCTCCTTCTTCACCGAGTCGAAGCTGGGAGGGACGGGGAGCGACTCGATCGTGCGTTCAGCAGCTGCCATGGCTGTCTCCTTGTCTCGTCCCCCAAGCTTCCCGCAGCCGTGCACGGGTCCGCGCCATGCATCCCCCGATGCTCTCCGTTCTCTGCCCGGGGTGGGGCCGGGGGGCGTGCACATCGCCGGTTCGTCTTGTCCCACCTCTCGGTTGCAACTCCTTGGCCCTCCCTGTTGCAATTGAGACAGAAGTGAGTATTGTTGTTCGTGAGGTTAGATCAGCGATGGCATATCCCACACTTGATATGGCGAACGCGTCGGGAAGACCCCGGCAGGGGAGCGTGGCCCCGCCCAGGCCGGCGGCCCAACGGGGACCCGAGGCCTTCGCCCGCTACGAGCGAGCCCGGGCCTCGATCATGGTGGGGAGCGCCGTGCGCGCCGCGCGCCGCCGGGCAGGAATGAGCCAGGTCGAACTGGCCAAGCGGGCGGGCACGAGTCAACCGTCGATCGCCCGTCTCGAGCGGGGGCTGGTGTCGCCCACGGTCATCAGCCTCGACCGGATCGCCAGGGCGTTGGGCACCGAACTGGTCATCGACTTCGAGCCGGCCGGCAGTCGTCAGCCGGCGAGCCATCTGAGCGGTCAGCCGGTCGCAACAGGCAGCCGTCAGCCGGCGACTCCCATGAGCCACCGGAGGTTCCCGGCGTAGAGCTGGTCCCCGGCCGTCCCCTCGATGGGCCCGGCGATGCGGTCGTAGTCGGCCACGGGCCGGGCGATGCCTTCGGCGTGCGGGTAGTCGCTCGAGAACATGAGCATGTCCTCGCCCAGCTGTTCGATGAGGGTGCGGGGCCCCTCGTAACAGAAGACGGCCACACGGACCTGCCTGCGGACGTACTCGCTCGGCCGGAGGGACAGCTCCCGCAGGGGCTTGCCGTTGAAACGGGCATGGAACTCGAAGCCGCCGTCGAGCATGAGCAGGAAGAGGGGCACCCACACCGCTGAGAGCTCCATGACCCCCAGGCGGAGGTCGGGATGACGCTCGAACACGCCGTTGATGGCCATGTCGCAGATGGCCAGCGCCGGTGCCGCCCAGATGAAGACCGACCCCATGACTGGTGCGGCGGCATCCGGGTCCTGGTCGTACCAGGCGTCGTGGAACGGGTGGGGGAAGTTGGCGACGTGGAACACCGGCGCCACCTGGTGCCGGGAGAAGGCGTCCCAGGCCCGGTCGAGATCGGGATGGGACAGGGGCTTGCCGTCGACCAGTGCCGGAGCCGTCATGGCCAACCGCACCCCGGCCGAGGACAAGGTGGCCAGCTCGTCGTCGAGCCATTCGAGGTCACGCAGGCTCACATGGGCGACGGGGTGCAGACGTCCTTTGCCGGCTCCGGTCACCTCCGCCACCCAGCGGTTCCACGCCCGCATGTTGGCGAGCGTCGCTTCCACACGGTCGGAGAGGGGCCGTTCCCAGAGCAACCCGTAATTGGGGAAGAGCACCGCGCCGTCGAGGCCGAACTCGTCGAGCTGGGCGAGGCGAGCCTCGGGATCGAAGAAGACGCGGGGGAGGGCCTCGTCGAACGGGACTTCGGGAGGAAGGCCCTGCCTGACTCGCTGGCGGTAGGCCCCCATGGCGCTGAGGTCACCAGGGTGGTGGACCTCGGCCAGGTCGATCCTCCTGCCCCCCTGGACGAGCCAGGCGTGTCCCAGATCGTCGTCCTCGATGGCGATGGCCAGGTGCCGGTGACCAGGGTCCATGTAGTCCGCCCACAACCCCCGGGTCTCGTACAGGTGCATGTCGGCGTCGAGACGGCTGGCCACCACACAACGATCGCGCGTCGAGGTCTGTGGAGCGAGCCGGTGCTTCGACCTGGCGCCACCCGCCCCGGGTGCAGCGCCGACGAGCGTCCAGCGAGGGCTAGCGTGCGGCGATGCCATCGATCCTCGCCTCCTCGCCCCAGGCGCCCGAACGGCGGTGACTTCACGGCGCCTGCCCACCGGGTCGACGCTCCTGGCCGTCGCCGGTCTCCTCGCTGCCTGCGGGGGGCCGGGGCTCGGGGCGTTGTCCGGGAAGACCCCGACCCAGATCCTCTCGACCTCGATCGATGCCGCCGAGAAGCAAGCCGGCGTGCACTACGAACTGCACGCCACCACTGGTTCCTCCACGCAGAGCATCTCCGGCGACGCCGGAGTCAGCGAGGGGGAGCAGGAGGTCGAGACGGGGAACGACGTCGTCCAGGTCGAGCTGATCGGCGGAACGGCCTACGTCCAGGCCAACTCCGGAGGACTCCAGTACCTGGGCCTGTCCTCCTCGGTCGCCTCCACCTACGCCGAGAAGTGGATCTCCGTCTCGTCCTCGGACAGCCTGTACCAACCCATCACCGAGGCGGTCACCTTGAGCGGCATCTTCGGCCAGCTCAAGCCGACCGGCACCCTCCGCACCGGCCAGCCTGTCACGGTCGACGGGCACCGCGTGGTCGCCGTCATCGGCAACCTCCCCGGTCAGGTCGCGTCCGGAGTGACCGGCGCGGCGGAGTTCTACGTCTCGCTCACCAGTCCGAACCTCCCTCTGGCCTTTTACGGCGAGGCCAAGAACAAGAGCAGCAAGGTCACCGATGTCGGCGCCTTCGCGGACTGGGGCGAGAGCCTCGCCCTGGTCGCACCGTCGGGCGCCGTTCCCTACAGCTCCCTCCCGACGTCCTAGGACGGCCCAGGGCGGTCGGGGGAGTGACCGGCGTGGAGGCAGTGGGTTCTCGCTCCGTGTCTCTGGTGCCGGCTCAATTTGACATAAGATCGCTTATCGGCGCTGTGGCTGGGGCCGACTTCCGACGGGCTCGGCAGCCAAGAAGGCCACGACGGCCTCCCTGAAGGCGGGACTTGTTACGGCCGACAGGTGGTCGCCTGGCACCACCTCGAGCCGGGCCGCCGGCAGAGCACGTGCCACCGACGCCGCGTCTCCGATGAGGGTGTCTCTGTCGCCGACCACCAACAGGACAGGAACCGAGATCGCCTCGAGGTTGGGATGTCCCTCGATCGATCGAGACCGCTGGATGGCGGCCAGGGCGAATCTGTCGGCCCCGGTGGCATCGGCGAAGGCGCGAAATGCGCGGGGGGTCACTCCCTCGATGGCGCTCGGGTCGTCCACCTCCAGCGCCTCGGCGATTGCGGACGCCGGGTACCGCCCCTCCCCCGGACGTGGCGCCAGGAGGCGGCTCCCGATGCCCCCGAGCACGACTCTCCGCACCCGCGGCTCCTCGGGCACCAGCCAGGCAGCCACCTGGGCGCCCATCGAATACCCGACGACGGCCGCTGTCTCCAGCCCGAGGTACTCGATCAGTCCCCGAGCGTCGTCGACCATGGCATTCCCCGCGTAGGCGGCTGGATCGTGGGGAGCTCCGGAACGCCCGTGCCCACGGGCGTCGTAGACGATCGCCTGCAAGCCGCTGTCGACAAGGGCGGCGACGATCCCTGGTCGGACCCAGTTGATGCGTGCGTCGGAGGCGAAGCCGTGCAAGAGCAGCACGGGCGGCCCTTCTCCATACACGTCGAAAGCGATGGCGACGCCGTCGGGAGCAGTCCACTGCGGCATGACGCTGCTATACCACCTTGGCGATATCTCATCTTGGGCATGTGCGGCGCCTCCCCCTACCATCCCTCGAATGGACGGCGCCGACGACGACATCACGCCACTACGCCGACACGTCGGCGACGCGGTCCGTGGCGTCATCGACACCCTCCTTCGCAGCGAGGCCTCCCCTGCCGGCCTCGCACAGGCCCTGGAACTCCTCGCACAGGCCCGTGCCGTCCTCGAGGGGCCCCCGGCACCCCCCTACAACGCCGTGCCCGGATACTGGACCGGCGCTCGGTCATGGGGCACCTACCTGGACATGTCGATGTTCGGCGGAGGCATCAACCCGCTCGGGATCCCGATGGACCCGGTGTACGGCCACGATCCCCAGGGCCGGCCGTACGCCGAGGGCACCGTGACCCTGGGGCGGCCCTACCTCGGTGGCCCCGACATGGTGCACGGTGGGTACGTGGCCGGTCTCCTCGACCACATGTTCGGGCTGGCGCTGCACGCCGGGCCGCTGGTGGCGGTGACGGCAACGCTCACGATTCGCTTCGTCTCCCCGACGCCGATCGAGCGACCGTTGCGCTTGCGGGCCTGGTTCGAACCGAGCACCGGTAGGCGCCTGACCGGGAAGGCGACGTGCCACGACGGCGACGTGCTCACCGCCGAGGCGGAGGGACTGTTCTTGAAGGTCGACATGGTGGCCATGGCGGCTCGCAACGCCACCGGCAGGACGGCCGCCGGGAGCACGGGAGACGCCTAGCCTGCAGGAGATGGCGACGGCAGTGTTCTTCCACGCCCATCCCGACGACGAGACCATCACCACGGGCGGCACCATGGCCCGGCTGGCTGCCGAAGGTCATCGGGTCGTGCTCGTCACGGCGACGGCCGGAGAACTCGGGGAAGTGCCTGACGGCCTCCTCGAGCCGGGCGAGGACCTCGCCACCCGTCGGGCCAAGGAGCTCGCCGCCGCCTGCCAGGCGCTCGGTGTGGCTCGTCATCTCTGCCTGGGCTACGGCGACTCGGGCATGGCAGGTGAGCCCAGCAACGACGCCGAGGGCAGCTTCTGGAGCGCTGATCTCGACGAGGCGGCCCGGGCGCTTGCCTCCGTGGTCGACGAGGAGAGCGCACAGGTGCTCACGATCTATGACGAGAACGGGGGCTACGGGCATCCCGACCACGTCCAGGTCCACCGTGTGGGCGTCAGGGCGGCCGGGAAGTCTGGGGTGCCCCGCTTGTACATGGCCACCATCAACCGGACCTACCTTCTCGGCTTGATGTCACGAGCCGCCGAGTTCGGAGTCGAGATGCCGCCGGACGAGGCACCGGACGTCTCGTCTCTCGGCGTCGAGGAGGACCGCATCACGACAGCCGTGGACGTGACCCCGTACCTCGACGCCAAGCGAAGAGCCATGGAGGCGCACGCCAGCCAGATCGCCGAGACGTCTTTCTTCCTGAGTGTTCCCCCCGAGGCGTTCGCCGCCATCTGGGGGACCGAGTGGTACGTGCGCCATGGCACGACTCCCGAGCCCGGCGGCGAGCTCGAGACCACCCTGGTGGCCCCCACATGACGAACGAACGCTGGGAGGACGTCGACCGCTACATCGTCGAGCTGTTCGTCGCGCCTGATCCGGCGCTCGACGGCGCGCTCGAGTCGAGCCGCGCCGCTGGGCTCCCTCCTATCAACGTCGCCCCGAATCAGGGAAAACTGCTGCATTTGCTGATCCGCGCCGCTGGTGCCCGGAGCGTGCTCGAGGTGGGCACACTGGGCGGCTACAGCACCATCTGGATGGCCAGGGCCCTGCCGAAGGATGGCCGAGTGGTGACGCTCGAGATCGACCCCCATCATGCCGAGGTGGCGAGCCGCAACTTCGAGAATGCCGGACTCAGTGGTCGCGTCGAGCTGCGCCTGGGGCGGGCACGGGACAGCCTCGCCCGTCTCGAGGCCGAGGGAGCCGGTCCGTTCGATTTCGTGTTCATCGACGCCGACAAGCAGGGCAACGCCGACTACTTCGAATGGGCCCTTCGTCTCACCCGGCCGGGCAGCCTCATCGTCGTCGACAACGTCGTGCGCGACGGTGCAGTCGTCGACGCCGAGTCCCAGGACCCGGCGGTGCAGGGCACGCGACGGCTCAACGACCGGATGGCACGCGAGCCCAGCGTGAGCGTGACCGAGGTACAAACGGTCGGCACCAAGGGTCACGACGGGTTCGCACTGGCGTTGGTCCTGGGCTGATCACGCCCGCCCCGCCTCGTTCACATCTTCTGCATCAGGAGCAACACAGTGCTCCCGATGGCAGGCCATGGTCCCGCACGATGACTGTCACATCCTTCTGATGCACTTCATGTCATGGCATCGGAGCTCGAGGCACTCGCAGAGGCGATCGACGCCCTGACTTCGGACCCGACGCGCTTCTCGGACCCCGATTCGATACTGACGCTTCACGCCCAGCTCGCCCGCCTCGATGCCGTCACCACAGTGGCCACTGCAGCCTTTGACGCCTCCGGAGTGTGGGGCAACGACGGCGCACAGACCGCCCTGGCCTGGCTGGCTACCCGGACACGAGTCCCGAAGGGCGCAGCCCGCCTCCGCGTCCGCCTGGGGCGGGCCCTTGGACATCTCCCTACCACGGCGAAGGAGTGGTTGGAAGGCCAGGTCACCGGCGCCCACGTGGATGCAATCGCATCAGTGCGACGCGAGGAAACCAAGGAAGCCCTGGAACGAGACGAGGAGTTCCTGGTCGAGCAGGCCAAGGCGATGCGCTTCGCCGACTTCTCGAGGGTGCTCGCCTATTGGGCGCAGCACGCCGACCCCGATGGCACCGAGGACCGGGCCGAGGCTCAAAGACGTGACCGCGATGCCTACCTGGCGCCGAGCTTCTCGGGAATGTGGTTCGGGAAACTCAGCTTCGATCCCATCTCCGGAGCGATCGTAAGGGGGGAGATCGACCGCATCGCCGAAGAACTGTTCCAATCGGACTGGGCACAGGCCAAGAGCCGATTGGGGCGTGACCCCCTGCAGGGGGACCTTTTGCGCACTGCGGGCCAGCGCCGGGCAGATGCGTTCGTGCTCATGGCCCGCCGTTCAGCGTCGGCCGACCCCGATGCCCGTCCGGCACGACCACTTTTCACGGTACTGGTGGACCACTCCACCCTGGCTGGCCGCGTGTGCGAGCTCTCCCAAGGGATCGTCGTCTCTCCCGGCTCGCTCGTGCAATGGATCACCGAGGCCGACATCGAGCGGGCCGTGTTCAAGAGCCCTACCCGGGTCGAGATCAGCGAGAAGTCCCGCCTCTTCACTGGAGGCACCCGCCGTGGGATTGCGGTGCGCGACAAGCGTTGCAGCCATCCCTACTGCGACCGTCCGGCTGAGATCTGTCAGGTCGACCACATCGTGCCCTTCTCGATCGGGGGCCCAACTACGCAGGAGAATGGTCGCCTGTTGTGTGAGTTCCACAACCGCCTGCGCAACCAACGGCCACCGCCCTCCGCGGCGTGAGCAACGCCTTGCGCCACCTGTCTGGCCGAGCCGACACTCTGGCCGAAGGGTCAAGGCGATGGGTCGCGTGGCCGACATGTAGCGTGGACGCCCGGCATGGCCCGCAGAATCGACATCGAGCTCACTAGCCAACGCCCCGACGGCTCGTGGACCTGGCGCGCGCCCGGAGCCCGTCAGCCCAGAGGCGAAGTGGGGGCTGACCTCGTGCCCAGCGGAGCCAAGGTGGGCGACATCCTCCGAGCCGACGCCGAGTTCGATCTCGAAGGCATCGTCGTCGTAGCCGCATGGGCCACTCGGAGCCAGCAACGAGCGGACGACGCTCACCGAATCGAGATTTTGGGACCGCGCCGAGAGACGGGGGTCTCAGTCTCACTCGCTCCAGGGAACAGACGGTCCCGTCACGACGACGACGACAGCGACCGCCAGCGGCGCCGCCCGGGACCCAGCCGTGACCGCGAGAGAGACCGTGACCGTGACCGCAACAGAGGGGACCGTTCCGATCCTGTCGGCTCGGAACGGGGAGACGGGTCAGATCGTCAGCGCGGTCCCCGTCCCGGTGGACCACGTCGGGAGCGTCCGGATCGCAAGGAGCGAAGCGATCGCCCAGAGCGGACAGCAGGCCGGCCTCGCCGTCCGCAACCAGCCGCCGCCCATCGCAATGCGGCCCTGGCAGAGTTACGGCCCGAGCAACTTCCCGTCGCGGAGCAACTGCTTCGGGGCGGGATCCCTGCTCTGCGAGCCGCCATCGAGGAACAGAACACGCGCGCCCGAGCCGAAGGCCGGGAGACAGTCCCGGCTGAGCCCCTCCTGACCATGGCGGAAGAGCTCCTTCCCCGGCTCAACCTCGCCACGTGGAAGGACCGGGCCGTCGCCATCCGCGACGCCGGGAAGGAAGCCCCGTTGCGCGAGGTCCGCTCGGTTGTCGCCGGCGCTTCGGCAGTCGCTCTGGACGAGGAGGGCCGGAGCCTGCTCACCAGCCTCCGTGAGGCCCTCGACGCCCGCGTGACGGCCCTCCGCCAGGCATGGCTCGACCGCATCGTGGCTGCCCTCGACGACGGTCGAGTCGCCGACGCGTTGCGGGCCGCCTCTCGCGCCCCTGAACCGGCAGCGCGTATCCCGGCCGAGCTGGCCGTGCGCATGGCAACGGAGGCCTCAGCCGCCCTGGCTCCAGACGTGCCAGAGGAAAAATGGCTCGACCTGCTCGACGCCGTGGTGTCGTCGCCCGTCCGCCGGACGGTCAAGCCCGCGGGACTGCCGCCGTCCCCGAGCGAAGAGCTGCTGCAAGCAGCCAGGCACAGCGCAGGGCTCGTCCCCGAGCTGGCTCGCCTGCTGGGGCTGCCCATTCCCCCGCCGCCCGGGCCGCGCCGCCCCGCCGCGCTGTCCGGTAGACGCCCCTGACTCACACCACGTCGTGGTCCTGGAGGAACGCCTCCAGCCCGGTGACCAGGTCCCTCGCCGCCAGCTCCTCGAGAGCGACCCAGGCCACGTCGACGGCGTCTCCCCCAGCGCGCAACGTCCCGCCGGTGACCTCGACGACGAAATCGAGGATGACGAAGTGGTGACCCTCTCCTATGCGCTCGGCCCAGCCCACGAACTTCCCGGCGTGCACGTCGAGACCGGTTTCCTCGAGGACCTCGCGCTCCGCTGCCCTGCGTAACGTCTCGCCCTGCTCGACCCGGCCACCTGGAAGGCTCCATCGTCCCTCCTCGGGTGGTCCGCCCCGCTGCACCAGCAGCAACCGGCCATCCGCCACCGCCACCGCTCCGACTGCTACGACAACTCCCACTTCCCTACCCCGGAGCGTGGTGCAGCGTGAGCAACCGGGCCTTGAAACCAGCCGCCTCGAAGAAGTTCTTCGTTCGTCTGTCGCCGGGCAGAGCAGTGGCGTCAACACCGCGACAGCCCGACGACTCGAAGAAAGCCATGAGTCCGTCGAGCAGTTCTCGGCCGACCCCGACTCCCCTCGCCTCGGGTTCCACGTAGCAACCGTCCACCACGCCAAGGCTCGTCTCGCCGACATCGTCGACGTGCCCGATGGC
>JASHUM010000115.1 GCA_030040015.1 Acidimicrobiales bacterium | reverse complement strand
GTAGGCGGCCAATCGCCTGCCCGGAAAGTGGAAGGGCCAGTCCCGGTACACATATACGTTCTGGTCGGTGACCAGCACGATGCGATGGAAGTAGAACGTCAGGACGCTGATCGCCAGCTCGATCAGAGAACCGAATGCCGGCACGAACCGGGCGACGTCCTCCACAACGCCGATCAGCAGTGTGGTCAGCAGGTTGTTGAAAGCGAAGCACACCGCCACGCCGTGCTCGCTGACATGTGCGCGCCTGGCCATCCGCTGAGCCATTCGCTGGTTGTATCTGCGCACCGGCAGGTCGGCGTAGTGAGGATCCCTGATATCGCTCATGAAAGAAAACTAGGGGACAACCACCCGGACCGGAAGCGATCTCTCTGCGGGATGACCAAGTCGCTCTCAACGGCTGGCCCCTCACGAGGGCGTGGTAGCCAACGATAACGCCCATGCGACAACGAGAGCCGAAGCTCCGGTTGTGCCTCTCCTAGATCGGCGGCCCTTGTGATCCCGCTGGAGGAATGGGGCCATGGGGCTGTGACGTGCCCGGACTGGCGAAGTTCGAGATGTCCGGCTCGCGGAAGGTGGGGGTGTCGTTCTGGAGAGCTGTCATGTCCAAGAAGCCGGTGAGATCGTTGGCGTTTGCATCCCGATACGTCATAGCCGGGAGGTTCCATTTGCTCTCGACCATGGCCAGGATCGAGGTCTGGTCGTAGACGGTGTGGGTGAGCCCGCCCGGGATGGCGAACGGGGAAACCACGAGCGTGGGGACCCGGAATCCGTAGCGAGCGAATCCGTCGTAGGTCGACTCTCCCGTGGCCACGACCGGCGGGATGGCGTCGGGAACCAACGCGACCGGCGGCGGGACGTGGTCGTAGTAGCCCCCGTGCTCGTCGTACGTGACGACCAGGAGCGTCGTGAGCCACTGCGGGGAGGTGAACAGCGCCTGCACCACGTCGTAGAGAAAGGCCTCTCCCACCGAGACGTCCTGAGGGTTCTCCTGGGACTGGGTGGAGTAGTCGGGATCGAGGAGGGTGAACGCAGGCAGTGATCCCGAGGCGGCGTCGGTGAAGAAGTTGCCGACCGCCTGGTAGTTGAGCTCGGTCACGACCGCGTCGTCGAGTGCGAAGAGCTCGGAGGTGGTCCCTGTCGGATAGTCGGCGGTGTAGTCGCACCACGAGACGCCGAAGGAACTCAAACGGTCGAAGATGGTCCCGTTCGCCGGAGTCGCCAGAAGGGCGTCCTGTATCAAAGGGTTGACAGGAATACCCGAGGAGAACGAGGCCACGCTGTCGGGCACCTCGATGTCGTCGGTCATCCCCGCAGCCGTGCCTGCGATCAGGAACCGCCGGTTGGGATCGGTCTGGCCCAGCATGCTGCAGAACCACCGGTCGGCGATCGGGAACGTCTCGGCCAGGCTGTAGGTGAAAGGCAGGAGGGAACTGTCGAAGTAACCCATGGCCACTGGCCCGCTGGCCGAGACGACGAAGCCGTCGAGGGCGCCGTCGGCGTACTGGGTGTGGCTCGCTTGCCACTCCTGGCTCGGCTGAGCGTCGAGCTGGGTCGTCCCCGGCATGAGGAACGAGTACTGCAGCGTGTTCCCGGTGCCGACCGGATTGGTCGCCGTGACACCGTACGGGTTCCAGTCGGCCTTGTAGGCGGCATCCAAGGTGTAGCCGTCGCCCCGGCTGAGCAGGCCGAAGATGTTGTCGTAGGAGTGGTTCTCGAGCATCAGCACGACGATCTGCTGGATCTGAGGAAGGGTGTCGGTTCCCGGGGGCAGATCCGGGTACGGGAGGGAGTCGGGTTGCCGCAAGGTGTTGCGACCCAGGACGGCGAGAGCGGCCTGCTGGTTGGCGAGGAGCGGGAGGTCGAGCCCAGCGTCGCTCGTCTTCTGGTTGAACAGCCTGCTGGCGGCGACACCAGCGGCCGCCGCTCCCGCACCACGAAGGAAAACCCGTCGGTTGAATCGTCCCATCGCCCGAGAGGAACGCTAGACCTCGGGCCCCATTGCGGGGCCGACGGGACCATGCGACGTTCACGTGAAGAGTTCGGACGACTCCCGAGAGCACCCAAAACCAGCTGGCCCGCGGTGCGCCCTCGGACCTCGAGAGACGGTCAGTGGCCCGCTACTGGGGCGTCGACGGCGTCGTCCTGGAGCTCGCCGTCCCTGACGAACACGGTGTCGCGCAGCGGGACCTCCTTCAACAACCAGGTCAGGAGGAAGGCGAGCACACAGCACGGCACGGCCACCGTGAACACGGTGGACAGCGAGTGGCTGAAGGCTTGGACGAATCCCTGGTGAATGGGGGGTGGCAGGGCTTTGAGCTGGGCGGGGTTCGAGGAGATGCTGTTCCCCTTGATCGTCTTGAGCGCCGACTCGGGAAGGAACTTGGCCAGCTCGGCGAAGAGCCGGCTGTTGAAGATGGCCCCGAAGAGCGCCACACCGAACGAGCCACCGATCGACCGGAAGAAGGTGGAGGTCGAGGTCGCCGTGCCCAGGTAGCGATAGGGAACCGCGTTCTGGACGGCCACCACCAAGACCTGCATGACCAGCCCGAGGCCCAGGCCGGTGATGAACATGTCCACCGAGGTCGCGAGCAAGGTGGTGCTCGGCGTCATGCCCGCCAGCAGGTAGAAGCCCACTGACATGATGGCTGTTCCCACGATGGGGAACACCTTGTACCGGCCCAGGCGCGACACGAGCTGCCCGCTCACGATGAAGGTGATCAGCATGCCGAACACCATGGGGAGGAGCTGAAGACCCGAGTCGGTCGGACTGGCCCCGTGGACGGTCTGGAGGTACAGGGGCAGATAGATGATGGCCCCGAACATCATCAGCCCGACGATGAACCCCACCGAGCTCGCCACGGTGAACACCCGGTCCCGGAACAGACCGAGCGGGATGAGCGGTTCGGTGGCCCGGCGCTCGACGATGTAGAAGGCCACGAGGAGGAGCGCGGCCAAGGCCGAGGTACCGATCACCTGTCCCGAGCCCCAGGGATAGGTCGTCCCTCCCCACGTGGTGACCAGGATGATCCCCGTGACCGCCGCCCCGAGAAGAGCCGTGCCCAGGTAGTCGATGGCATGGTGGGTACGTCGTCTCGGGACGTGGAGCACGGCGGCAATGGCGAAGAGGGCCACGATGCCGATGGGGACGTTGATGTAGAAGACCCAGCGCCACGACAGGTCCTCGGTGAAGAACCCGCCCAGGAGCGGACCGGCCACGCTGGTGACGCCGAAGGTGGCGCCGAAGTAGCCCATGTACCGTCCCCGCTCGCGAGGGCTGATGACGTCCCCCACGATGGCCTGGGCTCCCACGAGCAGTCCTCCGGCCCCGATCCCCTGCAGGGCACGGAAGCCGATGAGCTCGATCATGGTCTGCGACAACCCGGACAGGGCCGAGCCGACCAGGAAGATGACGATGGCCGCCTGGAAGAGCCCCTTGCGGCCGTAGAGGTCACCGAGCTTGCCCCACAGCGGAGTCGAGATGGTCGAGGTGAGCAGGTAGGCCGTCACCACCCAGGACAGGTGGTTGAGCCCGTGGAGGTCTCCGGCGATCGTCGGCAGCGCGGTGGCGACGATGGTCTGGTCCAGCGACGACAGGATCATCCCCAACATCAGGGCGCCGATCACCACGAGGATCCGGCGCTGCTCGGCCTTCGACCTCTGGGGTGGCTCGCTCGTCACTTGCTCCTGGTGCGGGGAGCTGACCACGGCGACGTTGCCGGCCTCAGCGGACATGGCCGAACTCCTCGACGGCGGCCACTGCTGGGCCGTTCCGTCGCTGCTCCGCCAGGGAGACCAGGCGGGCCAGGGCAGGAAGCGCTTCCACGATGGCGTCGCGGTCATCGGGGCTCACGTCGCCGAGCAAGCCCTCGAGATCCGCCACCCGCTCGCGCTTGCGCCGGTCGAACAGGGTCCGGCCGTCGCGGGTGATCTGGACCAGGACCACTCGACGGTCGCAGGTGTCGGCGGCGCGGCGCACCATCCCGGCGTATTCGAGCCTGGTGACGAGCTGAGTCATGGCCGGCTGCGACAGCCCCACCCGGGCAGCCAGGTCGGTGAGGCGTTGGGGGCCTTCACGAGAGAGCTGGAAGAGGACGGCTGCCGCGCTCAAGCTCAGCCCCGAGGCACTTCGGCCGTGCGAGAGCCACCGGATGAACGCCTCGAGGAGGTCGACGAGCTCGAGGGCCGGAGAGCTCTTTTGCATTCGAATATTATCTATCGACTGCCCTCCCGGGCGTCAACCCGGGGCACCTCGGGGCGAAATCGCCCCGACGACGTGGGCGTTTCGTGTGCCGACCGCCCTCAAAACCTCGGGGTCGACCGCGGGGTGGCGCCGGTTTCTGCGTTCCTCTTCCATGGCTGACGGCATTCTGCCGCCGCCGCCACCGTCTTTTCCTCGGCCTCCGGACAACTCAGAGGCGGCCCCGAGATCAGGACGGCAGAAGGTGGGGGGGCACGTGGGCCGGCTGTTCGGGCACGGCCGGCAACCGAAGCACGCCCGCAGGCGCCTCCGGCCAGCCGTGCAGCACCGTTGCCTGGCGACGGTGGGAGTGACGGGACTTGTCGGCGCGCTCCTGTGCGTCAGCATCGTCTTCGGGGACTTGAGCGCCAACGCCTCGGGACGTCAGGTGGGCGCACAGAACGGGAACGCCAGTCTCTCGAAGCAGTTCGCCGCCCAAACGCCACCGGTGTCCCTGCCGGCCGCCACTGCTCCCCCGGCGCCGGCCCCTCCGACCCTGGTCGCCGAACCGCCCCTGCAGCCCCACGAGCTCTTCGGCTTCGCCCCGTGGTGGAACCTGGGCGACGAGGCCGCCTTCGACGTCCAGGACTTCACCACGTTGGCTTACTTCTCAGTCGACGTGAACCCGAACGGCACCGTCGATCAGTCCGATTCCGGTTGGGTCGGCTACGAGAGCGAAGCTCTGGCCGATCTGGTCAACCGCGCCCACGCAGCTGACGACCGGGTGGTGCTCACCGCCACGTGCTTCGACCAGCAGTCCCTCAACGAGTTGACCTCGAACCCCTCGGCCTGGTCACAGTTGGGGACGACCTTGATCCAACTGATCTCGGCCAAGAACCTCGACGGTGTGAACTTCGACTTCGAGGGTCAAGGGCCAGACGATCGGCAGGGCCTCGACGACATGATCGCCACGGTGTCCTCCGAGCTGCGGGCCGCCGATCCGCACTGGCAGGTGACCATGAGCACCTATGCCAGCTCGGCTGGCGACCCCTCGGGGTTCTTCGACATCGCCGGGCTGGCGCCCAGCGTCGATGCCTTCTTCGTCATGGCGTACGACATGAACGATCCTTCGACCCCGTCCCCCACAGCGCCGCTCAGCGGTCCCGGCAACGTCGACGCCGTCGACTTGGCCGAGTACATGCAGATCGTGCCCCGCTCGAAGATCATCCTGGGCGTGCCGTATTACGGATACGACTGGCCCACCACTGGCCCCAACCCCGGTGACCCGGCCACAGGGCCCCCCACGGCGGTCACCTACGCCCAGATCGCCGCCCAGGACCTCCCCTCCTACTGGGACCAGACCAGCCAGACGCCGTGGACGGCGTACCAGTCGGGAAGCCAGTGGCACCAGGTGTACTACGACGACCCGACGTCTCTCGCCCTGAAGGCTCGTCTGGCCGACGCGGACGGCATCGCCGGGCTCGGGGTGTGGGCGCTCGGCATGGACGGCAACGACCCGGCCATGCTGGCGGCGCTCCTGGGCAGCGCCGCACCGGCCAAATTCTCCCCGGCGCCGGCCGCCGCCTCGTCAGCGGCCTCGGGCCCCTCGACGACGATCGCCTACAGCTACCAAGGCGTGTACAACGACGTGACCGAAGTGCTCCAGCCGGTGACCTCACCGCTCCCCGGCGGCGGCGAAGCTCACACCGCCGGACATCTCTCGTCCTTCTCGACCAACGATCCGGCCAGAGCGTGCTTGTCGCAAGGGGCGGCGCCGCCCGTCTACGAATTGGTCTCGAGCCCGACCACGTACGTGGTGCAGACCTCGACACCGAGCTCCTGCGCGGCGGGCACATGGGAGTTCACCGCCCCGGCCGGCGCCTCGGGGTCCAGCTCGGGGACGAGCGGCGGTGCGAACTCGACCACGACGTCGTCGTCCACGACGACGACGACGGAACCCGCGCTCACCTTGCCGTTGCTCAGCGCGCCGAGCTCGACGAGCACCGCCTCGACCGAGCCGGACTCGCTTCTCCCCTGAGACACTGCCCGGCCGTCTGAATTCGTCAGATCTTCACCGGCCGTTCCACGAGTGTTCGTCCTCGTGTCGCCTGCTCGTCACAGGTCCTGGGTACCCTGCCTCGTAGGCCTCGGGCATCTCGCTGGGGCACCTGCCCGCCAGACCGTCGGATGAGAGGAGACGCAAGCAGATGAGGTCGAGAACCGTGGGTCGGACCGCCCTCGGTGCGCTCCCGCTCTTTGCCGGTTGTCGCAACCGTGATCTTCGGAGGCTCGGCACTCTCGGGACGCAGGTGAGCGTAAGAGTCGGCCAACCGCTGATGATGGCGGGAGCTCGAGGGACCGAGGTGATCCTGGTCCTCCACGGCGTCGCCACGTGCGAGGTCGGAGGTCGGGAGGTGGCGCAGTTCGAGGTGGGTGACTTCTTCGGGGAGATCGCCACGCTCGACGGTCGTCCACGAACAGCCACGGTCACGGCCAAGACCGACATGGAGGTCATCGTCCTCGAGCGCGCCGAGTTCGACCAAGTGCTCGACCTCTCTCCCCAGGTCGGGCAGCGGATCCTCGTCGCAATGGCGAAGCGGCTCCGCGCCGCCAACGAGCTGGTGGGCGCCTCGTCCTGAAGGTCGCCAACTCGAGCTGGAGTTTCGGCGGCGTTTGTGACCCTGGCGTGACGGTTTGGTGACGAACGTGGGAACTCTCGCCGAGAACGGGGCACAAGGCTCGAAAAACTCGACGTCCACGGTGAGGAGGAGGCAATCATCTTCGGGTGTCGCTGCTCCTGGTGAGACACGGTCACGCCGGCCACAAGGAGCAGCCGTCTCGTACCGATCGCCGGAGAGGGCTCACCCAACGGGGCTTGCGTCAGGCCGAGCAACTGGTCGACGTCATCGTGCCGTTGAGGCCTCGGCGGATCATCAGCAGTCCCTTCACGCGCTGCCTCGAGACGGTCGCACCGCTTGCGGCCGCCATCGGCATCGAGGTCGAGACTGACTCTGCGCTCACCCCGTCGAGGACCAAAAAGGCGTTCGAGCTCGTCCGCGACCTTCCATCCGGCGTCGTCGTCTGTACCCATGGCGAGGTGATGGGCTCTCTGCTCGCCCGCCTGGCCGAGGAAGGTGGCGTCGACCTGGAGCGACGACCCCCGGGACTCAAGGGGTGTGTCTGGGAGCTGACGATGCGAAGTGGCAAGCTCCTCGGCGCGAAGTACATCGCGCCGTGAGTCAGTCCTGACGGCCCGCCGTCGAGCGAGGAGACTCCCAGCGCACCTCGATGCCGTCGGCGCTCACACCAGTCTGGCTGGTCATGGCCCACAACTGGCGGGCCGAGCCCGGGTAGGCGAAGTGATAGCCCTGACCCAGGTCGCACCCCATGAGCTCGAGGGCCTGGACCTGGGCCGGGGTCTCCACGCCCTCTCCCAGCACGGTGAGGCCCAGCGCGTGGCCCAAGCTGACCAGTCCCTGGACGATGGCCGTTCCCCGGGTCTCCCCGGCCACGTCCAACGTCGAGATGAAGCGCCGGTCGATCTTGAGCCCCGTGATGGGCAGCTCCTGGAGCCAGGACAGGTTGGAGTACCCGGCACCGAAGTCGTCCAGGTTCACGCCCACCCCGAGATGGCGGAGGGCGCCGAGAACCTGCCGGGTAGCGCCGACGTCGCGCAGCGCGTCCTCGACGATCTCGAGGCCGAGCATGCCGGGTGGAACGTCGTAGCGCAGCAACAACTCCGAGATCTGCTCGGCGAAGGTGGGATCGGCGAGCTGGTGCGGCGACACGTTGACCCACAGACGGAACTCCGAGGGCACCAAGCCAGCACGCTCCCACGCCGAGAGCTCGCACAGCGCCTTGTCGAGCGCCCACCGCCCCATGGGGCCGATGAGTCCGGACTCCTCGGCGACGGGCAGGAACGAGACCGGGAGGATGGTGCCGTGACCAGCCCGGTGCCAACGCATGAGCGCTTCGGCTCCGACCACCTGTCCGCTGTTCAGAGCCACGATGGGCTGGTAGACGAGCACGAGGTCGCCCGTCTCCATACCGAGTCGCAGGTCGCGCTCGACCTCGAAGCGCTCGACCACCCGGTCGCGCATGGCCTCGTCGAAGAGCTCCCATCCGGCCCTTCCCGCCTCCTTGGCCCGGTACATCGCCGTGTCGGCGTTGCGAAGCAGCGTCTCGGAGTTCTGGTTCATGGCGCCCGGGCCGGTGAGCGTGATCCCGATGCTCGCCGTGAGGCGGTGCTCGACGCCTTCGACGATGGCAGGACGACCGAGCTCGCCGATGAGGGTCTCGGCGATCCGGGCCGCCGAGGCGGACGAGCCGACGTCGGGACAGACCACCACGAACTCGTCGCCGCCGAACCGGGCCACCGTGTCGGACTTGCGCCGCGCCGCCGCCAGCCGGTCCGCCATCTGCCGGAGCAGCTGGTCCCCCACGTGATGGCCGAAGAGGTCGTTCACGACCTTGAACCGGTCCAGGTCGACGAAGAGCACGCCCAGCGTGCTGCCTGTGCGCCGCGCCGCCGCCAATGCCTGGCTCAGCCGGTCGTCGAGCAGGGCCCGGTTGGGGAGTCCCGTGAGCGGGTCGTACAGGGCCTGATAGGCGTTCAGCCGCTGGAGGCGTTCGACCAGTACCCGGTTCTCCGAGACCAGTCCCCGACGAGCCAAGGCGTTGCGGATGGTCTGGAGAAAGGCCTGGGGGGCGACCGGCTTGATCAGGTAGGCGTCGAGCTGGCCGACCGCTGCCACGGCCGTGTCCAGCGAGGCGTAGCCGGTGAGGAGGAGGACGGGAACCTCGGGATCGTGGTCCTTGACCTCGCGGGCCAGGTCGATCCCGCTGCAGTCGGGGAGCCGGTAGTCGACCACCACGACGGCCGGCTCGTGGCGGACCTGGCACGCCAGCGCGTCGACGCGGCTCGAGGCGCCTAGGGCGTGGATGCCGGCGCTCTCGAGCACGTCGACCAGGCTTTGGCGGACACTGTCGTCGTCGTCCACGACCAGCACCGTTCCCGACACCCCGGCGACACCGTCGGCGGTCATCCCCCCGACCTCGCGCCCACGATGGTGGCGACCCGGCCGAGGAGCACCTCGGGACGCACCGGCTTCTCCAAGTAGTCCACGACCTTTGCGCCGAGCTTGGTCCGAGCGGCCGCCTCGACGCGGCGGGCGGACACGACGACCACCGGCGGGGGGTCGTCCAAGGCGTCCATGACCGCCATCCCGTCGCATCTCGGCATCACCATGTCGAGGAGGACGGCCCCCACCCGCTCGCGGGCCAGCACGTCGAGCGCTTCGTTCCCGTCGGCAGCCTCCTGCACCCGGTACCCCGCCTGGCGAAGGATGTCGGCCACCGAGCTGCGCACGTCGGGCTCGTCGTCGACGACGAGCACGTCGGTCTCGCCCGTCACGTCACGACCCCCACCGCGTCAGTGGGATCGGCAGAGTCGACGGGGATCTCCACCACCACGCGGGCCCCGTGCCTCTCCGAGGAGCTCTCGATGGCGACGTGCCCGCCGTGGGCTTCCACCAGGCGGCGCACGATGGCCAGCCCCAGGCCGGTGCCGTCGTGCTTGGTGGTGAAGAACGGCTCGAACACCCTGTCGCCGACGGCGGCGTCGATCCCCGGCCCGCTGTCCTCGACCGCCAGCTCGGCCGCCTCGCCAGCGCGCCGGGCGCTGACTCGCACCGACCCGTTGCCGTTGACAGCCTGGTAGGCGTTGGTGACGAGGTTGGTGAGCACCTCGGCCAGCTGATGGCGATCGGCGAACACCGACACCGTCTCGGCGTCGACGTCGAGTGCCACCTCGGCCGGGGGTGGGACGGCCTCCACCACTTCGCGGACCACCTCGGACAGCTCGACCTGCTCCTTGCGGGGTTCGCGGGGCCTGACGAACGCCGTCAGGTCCTCGGCCAGGGCAGCCGCCTTGGTCGTCTCGCGCTCCGCCATGGCCAGGTGCTTCTCGTAACGATCGTCGGCCGGGTCCCCGAGCTGGCGGCGCAGGAGGTAGAGGGCGTTGATGACGGCGGCCAGGGGGTTGCGCAATTCGTGTCCCACCACCGAAGCCATCTCACCGAGCGCCGTGAGCCGTTCACCGCGCACCACGGCGTCCTGGGCCTCGCGCAGGTCGGCCAGCGTCGCCCGCAGGTCGGCGGTGCGCTCGTCGGCGATGCGAGCTGCGTAGCGCGAGCGTCGATCGAGCACCTCGACGATGCCGGCCAGCAACAAGGCCAGGAAGAGCCCGAGGGCGAGGATGATGTAGGGCGCCTGACGGGCGAAGCTGCCGACGAGCGAGACACGGGCCTGGGCCACCAAGGTCCAGTGGACCGTACCGAACACCGGGTGGGCGACGGCGACCGTGCCGGTGAGCGGAAGCTCATCGGGACGAGCCGTCGCCACGAACAGCGTCCCCGTCGACGCGTGCGAAGAGCCGTAGAGAGCCACCCGCAACAAGGCGAACGGCTTGGCCGCGGTCACGACGGAGGCGACGAAGGGGCGGATGGTGAAGGAGAAGAGGATGACCGAGCCGCTCGGAGTGTCGGGCGGACCGACGGCGAAGAAGCACGAGCTCGTCTTCCCGTTGAACACCACCGGCCCCGGAGTGGCGGTGGCGCCGGCCTTGGACAAGATGGCCGACACCGCCGGGCTCAGACTCTCCCCGTCGGAGAAGCCCGGACCGACGGCACTCTCCACGACGTAGACGCCGCCTTGCTCGTCGGCCAGTACCAAGCTGTTGCCACCGGAGCTGAGCGCCTTGGCCCGGCTGGCGAAGACCGCCGGCGACCCGCCGGACAGCGTCACGGCAGTGGCCAAGGAGTCCAGATATGGGCCGATGGCCGAGAACGCCGACGCCACGTACAGGGAGGCCTGCTGGGCGTCTGAGTCGAGGAGCGTCTTCTCCTGGTGCTCGGCGTTCCCGTTGAAGACGAAGAACCCGGCCAGGGAGGCGCCGGCGATCACCAGGGCGACGAGCACTGCCAAGGGTGACGCTCGACGCGCCCGGGCGTTCTCCCGTTCCACAGCCCCCACGGCAGCCCCCACGGGCGGCTCCTGCGCCGCCCCTCTCGAATTCTCAGCCCACGCCTGGCGCTTAGTCAAACGCTCTATGACAGATTCGACAACACGAGCGCAACACTTGAGGCTAGCCGGGTCCCGGGCGGCACTCGCCCTCGGCCCCCTTCTCCGGCGCCGGGGCAGCCCGCCCACCCGCACCGCCCGTCCCGGTCAGCGGCCTGGGCCAGGCACCGCTCCCACCACCGGGACACGCCGGGGGAGGACTCGGGATCGACGGACCGGCCCACGACGACGATCCCGACCGCGGCCGCCTCGGCCCTGGTCAGCACGTGGGCGGCGCTCCGGGCCCGAGCGCCGGTCACCCACGTGTCGTCGAGCACGAGCACCCGCCTCCCGGCGATCCCCGCCGGCGCCACGAAGGCGTCGGCGGCCGGGACCAGGTGCGCCGCCCGGCCGGGGCCCGGCCCGAGGGGGATGAGCTCGAGCCCGGCCAGGCTCGGGACCTGGCCCACCACGGTGTCGAAGGGGCGAGAGGGCCGAACGCCATCCCTCCCCCGCCGGGAGGAGGGCACGGTGCAGAGCGCATCCCATCCCCCGAAGCGCCGACGCAGGCAGTCGCCGTGACAAGAGAAGAAGCGCCCGAGGAGCTCGGCGAGGACCTCCGTGAAGTGGGCCCGGGCCGAGATGGCGGCGGCATCCTTGTACCTGCGCAGGGCCCGGTGCAGTGGATCCCCGGGCCGGCACAGGCGCAGGGCCATCAGCCCAGGGGCGGCAGCGCTCTCGGACCCGAGAAGCTCGTCCACCCGCCGGCAGCACCAGCACTGCCCGACACGGTCGCGCTTGGGCCCCAGGCATCGGCGGCAGGTCCCCGGCCCTGGGGGCGGCGCGGGGAGGCCGAGCACCGTGCCTTCGCGCCCCATGGCGGGTGCGCTCAGCTGGAGGGCTGGTCGCGGTGGATCATGAACGTGCCTGTCGCCCGGCTGACGATGCGCTCGGCGTCGTCGTGCACGGTGGCCTCGGCATAGGCGATCTGGCGGGCCAAGCGCACCACCTCGCCGCGCAGGCGGTACGCCTGACCGCCTTGGGCGGGGCGCATGGTCTCGGTCTTCATCTCGAGCGTCCCCCGGGTCCGGTCCTTGCCGGGGAGGGCGGCGTTGATGGCGAAGTTCATGCAGGCATCGAGCACGAGCGAGTGGATCCCGGCTTGGACTGTGCCGTGCGGGTTGCAGGCCAGGGTGGTCGGGGTCCACGACCCGCTCACCCAGCCGAGGTCCTCGCCGTCCACCCCGTAGGCCTCGAAGGCCGCTCCCACCAGGCCGATCACCTCCATGCCGCCGTCGCCCAGCCAGCGGTCCATGTCCTTCACCCGACCGGTCATGGGGCGCCACGGTACCGCCGAGGTGCGCGGCCGCCCGGGTCTCGACACGGGCGCCTTCGCTCGGATTGACCCGCTACGCTCCCTACCGGCAGACTCTTGACCGATCAGTCAGGTTTTCCCGACTGCCGTCGGGACCGTGCTCGGATCCGGGGCCGCAGGCCGACAGGCCGGGGCACCCGGGCCGGAGAGGAGCGCAACATGAACAGTGCCGTCATCGTCGACGCGGTACGCACGCCGGGAGGGAAGCGAAACGGCAAGCTGCGTGGCTGGCACGCCGTCGACCTGGCCGCCGAGCCCCTGAAGGCGTTGGTGCAGCGCAACGGCCTGGACCCGGCTCAGGTGGACGACGTGGTGGTCGGATGCGTCATGCAGGTGGGCGAGCAGGCCCTCAACATCGGGCGCAACGCCGTGCTCGCCGCCGGGTTCCCCGAGTCGGTCCCGGCCACCACCCTCGACCGGCAGTGCGGCTCGTCGCAGCAGGCCCTGCACTTCGCCGCCCAGGGTGTCATCGCCGGCGCCTACGACGTGGTCATCGCGGCAGGCATCGAGCACATGACCCACACGCCGATGGGCTCCTCGGTTGTCCGGGACCTCGGGTTCCCCTTCGGCCCCTCGGTCATGGGGCGCTACGCCGAGCGCGGTGGGCTCGTCTCCCAGGGCATCTCGGCCGAGATGATCGCCGATCAGTGGGGCCTGTCTCGTGACGAGCTCGACGCCTTCGGGGCCAAGAGCCAGCAGCTGGCCGCCCAGGCTGCCGCCGAAGGCCGCTTCGACCGGGAGCTCGTCCCGCTCGCCGTCCGCGACGACGAGGGCAAGCCCACCGACGAGACCCTGTCCGTCGACGAGGGCATCCGCCCCGACACCACCGCCGAGGTGCTCGCCAATCTCAAGCCGGCCTTCAAGCCCGACGGAAAGGTGACGGCCGGCAACTCCTCCCAGATCACCGACGGCGCCGCCGCCGTGCTCATCATGAGCGAGGAGAAGGCATCCGCCCTCGGGCTCACCCCGCGGGCCAGGTTCCACGCCTTCGCCTTAGCCGGCGTCGACCCGGTGACCATGCTCACCGGTCCGATCCCCGCCACGAAGTCGGTGCTCGAGCGGGCCAAGCTCAGCCTGGAGGACATCGACCTGGTGGAGATCAACGAGGCCTTCGCGTCGGTGGTGCTGGCTTGGGAGAAAGAGCTGCACCCCGACATGTCGAAGGTCAACGTGAACGGCGGTGCCATCGCCCTGGGCCACCCACTCGGAGCGTCGGGGGCCAAGCTGATGGCCACGCTCGTGAACGAGCTCGAGCGCACCGGTGGGCGCTGGGGCCTGCAGACCATGTGCGAGGGCGGCGGCATGGCGAACGCCACCGTCATCGAGCGCCTGAGCTGATCATCGGCGAGTGGGCGCCGGCTACCGCGAGCCGGTGCCCACCTCGTGCAACTCGATGGCGTTGCCCGACGGGTCGTCGAGGAACGCCTGACGGCTCGACCCCACCGCAACCGGGTCGCTCACGTCGACGCCCCGGATACGAAGCTCGGCCACGGCGTCGTCGAGCGAGGCCACCCGGATGGCGAAGTGCTGGCCCCGGGCCTCGGGGACCCGGCCTTCGATGAGGTGCACCTGCTGGCCGCCGACGTCCAACCACGCCCCGCCGAACCCGAAATCGGGGCGGTCGTCGCGCATCGGGCACCCGAGCACGCCGACGTAGAAAGCGAGGGCCTCGTCCACGTCGCTCACGTTGATCGACACGTGGTGTACGCCGACGATCTCCATCGCAGACCTCAGTGGTACTGGGTGGCCACCACGAACCCGCTGGCGATGAGGACGATTCCACCGAGCAGGTACCAGTTGGTGGGGCTGGCAGGAAGGACGTCGAAGTAGTTCAGGACGATGGCTAGCGCCCCCACGACGAGCAGGCCCAAGATGAGCGCGCCCATCCACTTGGGGCTCTTGCGCACCCGCCTCGGGACGGGGGGCGTGTAGCGGCCGCTCTGCTTACCGGGACGCGGGCCTCGGCCGTTCCCCTTGGGCGTCGTCCTTCCCCGCCTGGCGAACCGCCCCGGCCTCTGTTTGGACAGCGGCGACATCACCTCGACATTACGGCATGAACCGGCCACGGCCGAGTCCCGGCTCGGCCGGTAACCTCGGGCCATGGCCGTGCGGGTGCTCCTCGTGGACAACTACGACTCGTTCACCTACAACCTGGTCCAGGAGCTCGGGGAGCTGGGCGCCGAACCGGTCGTCTACCGCAACGATGCCATCGACGTGGCAGGCGTCCGGGCGCTCGGGGTGGGTGCCGTCGTCATCTCGCCTGGGCCGGGCCGGCCCGAGGACGGAGGCATCAGCCTGGACGTCATCGGGGAACTGGCCGGCGAGCTGCCCATCTTGGGGGTGTGCCTGGGGCACCAGTGCATCGGCCAAGCCTTCGGGGCGAAGGTGGTGCCGGCGCC
>JASHUM010000114.1 GCA_030040015.1 Acidimicrobiales bacterium | reverse complement strand
TCTGTGTCCGTGGGGGGCCGACGATGGAAGAGCTCGGCCGACCGGAAGATGTCCCACGTGAAGGTGGCGTGTGCCCACCAGAAGGTGTGCGGGTCCAGGGCGTGGTACCGGCGCCCGAGGTGGTCGATCCCCTTGATGGAACGGTGGACGTTTCGTAGCGCCCGGGCCCGCTGTTCGCCGTCGGGAGCGAGGATCGTGGCCCAGATCTGCGGAATCGACCGATAGATGCGATCGAAGGGATCGTCGAAGAAGGCCGAGTGCTCTGCCACCCCGGCGCCGATCCCCGGGTGCATGAGCTGGAGGATCCCGGTGGCAGAGCCGGGCAGCATCGACCGCCAGTCCCCGGCGTACCGCCACAGGAGCGACCCGGGCCCGATCGGGACCTCAACCGGGAGCTGCTCCGACGGTGTCATATCGAACAGTTAAGCACAATCTGTACGATTCGTCTCGCCGAGGAGAGGAGGCGGAGCCGCACAGACGGGCGGCCGGGCGGAGCAGGGAGAGACGGCTCGCGGCTCGACCGGCCTCGAGTCGGGGCTCCCGCCGCGACTCGGCCGACGCATCCGGCAAGGGCAAAGGTGTCGGGCCATCGATGCGTCGAGGCAGCGGACGTTGCGGCGTTCGGCCGGGGAGGGCCCGACGATGTCGTCGTCCTGCACGTGGCGCGTGCAGGAAAGGGTGAGGACGAGCGCGGAGATCCTCCTTCTCACCGGAACCGGGGGTCGGCACCCCCTAGGCTGCGTCCATGGGCACGGTGGCTGCAGTCGCCAACCAGAAAGGCGGCGTCGCCAAGACCACGACCGTCCATGCCCTGGGGTATGCACTCGTCGAACGGCATCGCCGCGTCCTTCTCGTTGACCTCGACCCGCAGGCGTGCCTCACCTTCTCGGTGGGGATCGACCCGGACGCCCTGGAGTGGTCCCTGCACGACGTGTTCGTCCGCAAGATGAAGGTCGACGACGTGCGCCGGCCCGTGGCCGGTGTGGAGGGGCTCGACATCGTCCCGGCCACCATCGACCTGGCCGGGTCCGAGGTGCACCTGCTCACGCGGACCGGCCGGGAGCACGTGCTACAGCGGGCGCTTGGCGCCGTGGCCGACGACTACGACGTGGTCCTCGTCGATTGCCCACCGTCCCTGGGTGTCCTCACCATCAACGGGCTCAGCGCCGCCCAGGAGGTGCTGATCCCCTTGCAGTGCGAGGCGCTCAGCCACCGCGGGGTGGGACAGCTGCTCGAGACGATCGACGACGTGAAGATGTTCGCCAATTCCGATCTGACGGTGCGCGGGGTGATCGCCACCATGTACGACGACCGCACCCGCCATGCCCGTGCCGTTCTCGACGGCGTGCACGAGCGGTACGGGCTTCCGGTGCTGGAGCCTCCGGTACGCAAGTCCATTCGCTTCGCCGAGGCGCCTGCCCGGGGCCGCTGCATCTTGCAGCACGCCCCGAGCTCGCCCGGTGCCGAGGCCTATCGCAGCCTGGCGGCGACGCTCGACGGCTGCTGGCACCCGCAGTGACTCCGGAAGGACCCGACCCGCTCGGGAAACGAGCACTGTTCTGGGCGCCGGCTGAGCGTGTGGAGGACCCCGTGCGTCCCGGGGAGGACGAGCCTGAGGACGTGGGGAAGTACGCCTTGTACTCCCGGTTCTCCGACGCCGAAGACGAGGAGGCGATGGCGCCGCCCCCGGGCCTCGAGCGGCGGCGGGCGCCTGCCGGACCGGGCCTGGTCCCGCCGGTCGTGGTGCGGTGCTCGGCGTGCGGGGAAGTACGCGACGTCGGCATCGTCGACTACCTGTCACTGCACGTGCCGTTCTTCCTGTGGCGTCCGGGCCGGGGGTTCACCCGGTTCATGACGTGCCCGGCCTGCCGGCGACGCACCTGGCTCAGCGCGTCCTGGACGCCGTGGTCGGCGCGCTGACGGCTCCCGGACGCTGATCGGGGGGAGCTCGATGGTGCTGGCCAGCGTTGGCACCTGGCTCGAGCACTTCCACGGCCCGGTCGTGTACCTCCTGTGCGGGGTGCTCGTGTTCGCCGAGGTCGGGCTGTTCATCGGCTTCTTCTTCCCCGGTGAGACGGCAGCGCTCGCCGGTGGCGCCATCGCTTCGCTCGGGCACGCCAACCTCTTTGTCGTGCTCGTCGTGGTGGTGGGATGCGCCGTTGTCGGCAATCTGCTCGGGTACGAGGTCGGGAAGTGGTTGGGGCCGTGGCTGGTGGCCCACCGCCCGCTGCGTGGTCGGGCCAGAGTCCGTCGGGCCGAGGACCTCGTCGCTCGTTACGGCGCCCCGGCGGTGTTCTTCGGGCGGTGGGTGGCCATCGTCCGAGCCCTCATCCCCGGGCTCGCCGGGATGAGCCGCATGGCGTACCGGACGTTCGTGGTCTTCACCGTCGTCGGTGGCATCAGTTGGGGAGCGACGTACGTGCTCGTCGGGTACGCGGCCGGGACCGCGTACAGCCACGTGGCCGCTCAGGTCGGCGTGTATTCGCTGGCCGTCGTCGGGGTGGTGATCGTGGCGGTCGTTCTCCTGGTCGTGGTGCGCCACCGGCACCGGCGGTCGCTCCCGTGACCGGTGGCGTGACGCCGCCACGGCGCCGCCTCCGGCGCGTCGTCGGCCCTCCACGGTCGGCTCCCGGTCAGCCCACGGGCCCCCCCGAACCGCTCCAGCCCCCCGAACCGCTCCAGCCCGATGGCGAGCCCTCCGGGTCGAAGCCTGACGAGCCGCGGCGACCGCGCCGGTGGACGTACCGGGCGCTCATCGCCGGTGGGCTGGTCATCGTGCTCGGGGTGGGCGCCTTCCAGCTGTACGCCACGGTGTGGACGGTGCACTCGGAGCGGGTGGGCCGCTCGTTGGTGCAGCGGTTCCTGAAGAACCGGGCCTTGACCGCGCCTGTGAGGTCCTCGGGGGCCGGGGGCACGGCGACGTTGGCCTCGTGCTCGGCCAGCGCCACGACGTCGGACCCCGTGAAGGGGCTGTTGGAGATCCCCAAGCTCGGCGTCGTGGCTCCCGTCGAGAACGGGACCGGCGACGCACAACTGGACGTGGCGGTCGGTCACGACCCGTCCTCGGTGTGGCCGGGAACGGCCGGCAACGCCGTGTTCGAGGCGCACGACGTGAGCTACTTCGTGGGCTTGTCCAGCCTGAACGCCGGTGACCAGGTGCTCTTCGTCGCCCCGTGCGCCACCTACACCTTCGAGGTGACCGGGCACAGCGTGGTCAAGGAAGGCTCGCCCGTCTACAACACACCCACGCCCACCTTGACCATGGTGACGTGTTGGCCCACCGACGCCCTGTGGTTCACCCCTGACCGCTATCTGGTCACGGCGTCGGAGGTCAGCCAGAGCGCTGTCGGCGGCGGCGGCCAGGCGTACGTCGCCACCTCGGCGCCTCCCTCGGTGCCCGTGCCGGCCCAGCTGGCTGCGCAGGGCGTCACGCTGGCCACCTACTCCCTCCCGATGGGGACGTTCACGCTCGCCGGCACCCCCGATCCCGCCTGGGCCCAGACCACCAATCCGCTGCTCGCCCTCAACTCGGGCGTGGAGGCGTTCATCGCCGCAGTGCGGGCGCTGGTCGAGGACCACCTGGACTGGTGGAACGACCTGGCGCCAGGAGTGCAGGCCCCGTCGGTGCTCCTGGGCGGCACCAATCCCACGTACCTCTCGTCCCTCGACGTCACGGTCACCGCGGTGGGCAGCCAGGTCACGGGCATCACCCTGACGAACACGATCAGCGAGTCAGCTGGCAAGGCGCCGGGCCACTACGCAGAGACCGTCGACGAGGTGGTCAGCAACGGCACCCTGTCGATCTCGAGCTGGAGGCTGCAACCGGACTGAGCCGGTCAGCGCCAGCCGGTAGCCCGTCGCCGCATCAGGCGCGACGCCAGCAAGAAAAGCGCCCCACCACCGACCAGCATCAGGCCGCCCCACAGGAGCAGGCGCAAGCGGGCCGGGGCACCGGTGAAGGCGAGCGGAGCCGTCCTGGGTCCCGTCGGTGCCGTCGCGGTCGGGACGGACGAGCTCGAGGTCGTCGAGGTGCTGCTCGAGATGGCCGGACCGGTCACCACGGTGGAGGTGGCGGCCCATGATCCGCACACCGAGCCGTTCGAGGCCTGACAGGCGTCGACGGTCACGGTGTCGGTGCGCGACGACCCGTAGGCGGGGGCGTACCCGGCCACGGCGAAGTCGCACGTCGTCGACTGCCCGGCCGCCAGAGTCGTGCCCACCAGCGCGGCGGCGCATCCAGGGGAGAACGGCACCTGGCCCGGCCACGAGTCGGTGAGGGACGTGATCGTCACCGACACACTGGAGGTGTTCACCACCGTCACCTGGAAGTCCACGGTCTGTCCGGTGCTACCCGCCGTCTCGGTCTGGGCGTAGGTTTCCGACCCGTCGGCGTCGTTCGCCTTGGACACGCCGAGAGACAGCGAGCTGTTCATGGAGCTCGATGGCACGATCACCGTTGAAGTGGCATCGCCGTCCCCACAGTTCCCTGCGACGCCCACCTGACAGGCGCTCACGTGGGCGGTGTCCGTCACCGACGCCGACATGAGCGGTCCATAGCCGGCGACGCTGAAGGCACAGGTCGCAGACTGAGCCGGGACGAGCGTGGTACCCACCACCGCCTCGGCGCAGGTCGGCGAGAACGGGCTCTGCCCCGGCCAGGAGTCGGTTAGCGATTCGACGGTCACCGCCACGGCGGAGGTGTTGGTGACCACGACCTTGAACGGAACGGTATCGTCGGGCTCGGCGGCCGTCTCGGTCTGGGCGTAGGACCCGGACTCCGATGCGTCATTGGTCTTCGTCACCTCGACGGAGATCGAGGACGGCGGCTGCGAGCTCGGCACCGGGTCGACGTAGAAGACCCCGGTGCCGTTGCCACCGCTCGGCACCACGACGGACTGGGAGGCGGTGGTCGCCGGGGTGCCGATCGTCGCCGAGCCTCCACACTGAACGAACGTCTCGCCGGGGGGCGCGCCGGCGTCCATCGTGTAGTGGCCGGCGGGGACGGTGAGTGGCCCGAGGGGGTTGGCGGTTGGACCGACGGCCTGGGGACCACTCGCCGACAGCGTGCCGCCTCCCACCTCGGTGGTCGTGGGTGCACCATTCGTGCACCGATAGATGTGACCGGCGAGGGTTCCGGTCGAAGGGACCGGCGGTTTCCAGCAGTAGCAGCACCCACCCGACTGGTTGTACTGGCAGGTCTGGACCGAGTTGCAGCTGTTCCCACTGGGGCTGAAGTCGGTCTTGCCACCGCAGTGCTCGCCGTACAGGTTGACGGAGATCTCAGCCGGGATGTCGGAGACCGACGGGTACGTGGCGGTCGCCTTGAAGGTGCCCGTGGAGCTGCCCCCGGCGTTCTGGCAGGCACCCGGTTGCGAGTTCACGTCCTCGCCGGCGTAATAGGCGCCCACGTGGAAGTACTGCTTGGACGAGTCACCGCTCAAGGCCAGGGACCCGGCCGGCGACACGGTGTTCCCGATCGTGGTGACACCCGGCGAGGTGACGGCGCTGGCGTCGCTCAAGGAGAAGGAGTGGTCGGGCGTCGGGCTCGTGCTCACACCCCACCAGTCGACCGACCATGCTTCGCCGTACTGCCCGGCGCAGGTCTGGCCGTCCCAGGTCCAGGTGCCCGTCACCGTCACGCTCGCCGTGCCGTCGGCGTTGACCACGACCGATCCGGTGATCGTCGTCGGGACGGGGGTGGCGGTGTCGGCCCATGCCGCGCCCACGCCGGACAGCGACAGCGCCACGAGCAGGGCTCCCGACGCCGAGACGAGCCCGGCGGCCGGTCCGAGCCGTCGCCGCCTGGGCTCTCGGCGCCCGACAGAGCGTGCTGACCCGGCCTGGCGCGGGCTGCGGCCGCGCCGGGTGAAGCGAAAGGTGTGACGAAGTCCCCTCATGATGCGCCCCCCATGCGCTTGCGCCACCAGTGGTGACACCACGCAGAGTGCCGACCGAGGGGTCAACTCGGCGCCAAGCGATGGTCAACAGACGGTCAACGGGCCAGGTTGTGACTTTGGTCCCTAATCCGAAGGCGCGGCCCGAGAGCCGCCCATCGGGTTTCAGTCGCCGACGTAGAAGCGAGCTGGATTGGCGCCCTCGCGTCGAACCCGCTGGTGGTTCTCGAGGAGCACGATGTGGGCGGCGGTCTCCCCCACGGCGGCGCGCTGCATGAAGTCGGGGATCTGGTCCCACGGCCTCGACCAGGTGAGCTGCACCGAGAGCTCCCAGGCGGTCAGGCCGGGATGATCGCCAAGGAGGTGCTCGATCTCGGCCAGCCGCTCGGCGTGGTGGATGATGATCTCGTCGAGGCGTGACCACAGGTCGGCGAACCGGTACTCGTGCGCAGGGAGCACCTCGTCCACCCCGAGGTTCTGGACCTTGAGCAACGACTCGAGATAGTGGCCGAGGGGGTTGGGGAACTGCTGCGTGTGCACCCCGATGTTGGGCGTGATCCGGGGGAGCACGTGGTCGCCGGACAAGAGCAGTCGGTGGTCCTCGCTGTAGAAGCAGACGTGGCCGGGGGAGTGGCCCGGGGTCCAGATGGTCTTGAGGTCCCATCCCGGGATGTCGACCGTGCGCCCGTCCTCGAAGAGCACGTCGGGCTCGGCCAGCATGACCTGGGAACGGATCATCATCGAGGCCATGTTGAGCTCGGGGAGCTTCATGGGAGGGACGCCGGCGTCCTCGAGGAAGGCCCGCATGTGCGCCAACAGCTCGTCGGTCTCGATGTAGCGCGCTTTGAGCATCTGGGCGTCGTCGGGGTGCAGCCCGATCCAGGCGCCCGACTCCTCGCGGACTCGGCCGGCCAGGCCGTAATGGTCGGGATGGATGTGGGTCACGAGTACCGCCCGCACGTCGGCGAGCGATCCCCCCGCCTCCTCGAGCCCGTTGCACAGCGCCGAGAAGGCGTCCTCGGTGTTCCAACCGGCGTCCACGATGGCCACGCCCGAGTCGAGCTCCAGGGCGTAGACGAGGACGTAGCGCAGGGGGTTGTTGGGGATCGGCACCGGGATCGACCACAGCCCGGGGCGGACCTTCTCCACCGGAGGCAGCACGTCGCGGTCCCACGCCGCCTTCTGGAGCACCCCGGTGACCTCGACCATCGCAGGCTGCACCGTAGGCGGGGCCACGTCGCGTCCACCAGCGGCGCAAGCCCTCCCTCGTCACCGTTCGCCGTTCTTCCTGGTGGGCGACAGGTTGCCGCGGCCCGTCACCACCAAGTTGCCACTCTTCGCACTTATCCCACTTTTGACCCATTGACCACAGGGGCCACAACACTTACGCTCAACGACGCCAATGCTGGGTCAGCGGATCGTGCACATCTCGGAGGGCCGGCGGGCCGTCGACGCCGGGCCCTGGCGTGAGCGCTTCAGCACGCTCGTCGATCTGTCGCGCGACGCCTTCGTCGAGATCGACGGGCGGGGCATCGTCACCGAGTGGAACCGGCAGGCGGAGATCCTCTTCGGATGGTGGCGCGACGAGGTCATGGGTCGCCCGGTGGGGGCCTTCCTCGTGCCCGAGCGCTTCGTCGTCGCTCTGGCCGGCGAGCTCGGCGACGCGCTGTCGACGACGGGGGTGGAGCGCACCGCGCCTCGGCAGTTGCGGCTGCTGCACCGTGACGGCCACGAGCTGCGGGTGGCCAGCACCGCCTACCGGGTCGGGTCGGGGACCGACCTGCGCATCGGTGGCTTCCTCCAGGAGATGGGAGAGGACGACAGCGCCGAGGAGGCGCTGGCCCACGCCTATCTCCACGACTCCCTGACCGGGCTGCCGAACCGGACGCTCTTCACGTACCGATTGAGCTACGCGCTGGCGGCGCGGCGCGCCGAACCGGGGAGCGTGGCCGTGCTCGTGCTCGACCTCGACCGGTTCAAGGCCGTGAACGACGCCCTCGGGCACGAGGTCGGTGACGAGCTGCTCGTCGCCGTGGCCGGGCGGCTCGTCGCCGCCGGCGAGACGGGTCTCGACGGGTGCCCGCCGGGGGTCGTCGCCCGGCTCGGGGGAGACGAGTTCCTGGTGCTGTTCGAGGGGGAGGACGCCGAGAAGCAGGCCATGGGGTTCTCCGAACGGGTGGCGGAGGCCCTTTCGTCTCCCACCATCCTGGCCGGGAGCGAGATCTTCGTCGCCGCCAGCATGGGCATCGCCTCCACGGCGTCGACGGCGGCCGGGATCACCGAGCCCACCACCCTGATCTCGAACGCCGACGCCGCCATGTACCAGGCCAAGCGTCGGGGCGGCACCCAGGTCGAGGTGTTCGGGGAGGCCCTCCGGGTCCACGTCCTCGACCGCATGCACACCGAGCACGCCCTGCACCGAGCCCTCGATCGGGGCGAGCTCGTCCTCGCCTACCAACCGGTGGTCTCCCTCGCCGACGGCACGGTGGCCTCGAGCGAGGTCCTGCTGCGCTGGGACCACCCGGACCAGGGCGTGGTGGGCCCGGACCGCTTCGTGTCGGTGGCCGAGGAGAGCGGGCTCATCATCCCCATCGGGTCGTGGGTCCTCGACGAGGCGTGCTCGCAGGTCCGCCGGTGGGCGAGCCAGGGATGGACGGGGCCGGGGGCGTCGGTCGAGGTCAACTTGTCCGCCCGCCAGATCGACCATCCCGAGATCGTGGACATGGTGGAGCGGGTGCTGCGGCGCACCGCCATCTCACCGGAACGTCTCGTCCTCGAGATCACCGAGAGCGCCCTGATGGACGACGCCCGCTGGGCGCTGCGGGTGCTGCGGTCGCTCAAGGACCTGGGCGTGACGCTGGCCATCGACGACTTCGGCACCGGGTACTCCTCGCTCGGGTACCTCCAGCGGTTCCCCTTGGACGTGCTCAAGATCGACAAGAGCTTCGTGTCCGGCCTGGGCACGGGCCCCGGTGGCTCGGAGATCGTCGGGGCGGTGGTGGGGCTCGCCCATGCGCTCGGGCTCGAGGTGGTGGCCGAGGGTGTCGAGACCGAGGGCCAGCTGGCCGAGCTGCACCGGCTGGGTTGCGACTTCGCCCAGGGGTACCTGTTCTCCCGGCCGGTCCGGGCCGACGAGGT
>JASHUM010000113.1 GCA_030040015.1 Acidimicrobiales bacterium | reverse complement strand
GAGGCGCACGGTCACCCCTTGACTGCGATTCGGATACACATATGATTCTGAATACGAAAGCGTATCCAAAACGCTCGGTCCCTGGAAGGATGCGTCGTTGGACCGCGACCGTGGGGCTGGCCTCGTTCATGGCCTCCGGGCGGTTGCGGCGCAGGCCGCACCGGCTCTACCGCTGGCTGCGGCGCCTCGACCCGGTCCACGAGAGCCCGATCGGGATCTGGGTGTTGAGCCGCCACGAGGACGTCTCGGCCGCCCTCCGCCACGCCGGGATCGGCAACGACCAAACCACGGTCGACGTGGGCGCCATCAAGCTCTTCGGTCCGAGCGGGGCGCTGGGCAAGCGGCGGGGAACGCTCAGAGCGGGGGGCGCCTTCGAGCAGGCCGTGCGGCAGATGATGCTGTTCCGGGACCCGCCCGACCACACCCGTCTGCGCGCCCTCGTCTCCCGGGCGTTCACCCCCCGCCGGGTCGAGGCCCTCGAGCCCCGGGTGCGCTCCATCCTCGACGAGCTCCTCGAGGGACCGACTCGTCGAGGCCGCATCGAGCTCATGAGCGAGCTGGCCTACCCCCTTCCCGCCCGGGTCATCTGCGAGCTCCTCGGGGTGCACAACGAGGACGAGGCGCTGGTCATCGCCCAGGCCCCGGCGCTGGCCGGAGGGGTGGACCCGCTCCCCATGCGCAGCGCCGACGCGGTCACCGCTGCCGACGGCGCTATCAAGGTCCTGTCGGACCTGCTCGGCGAGCTGATCGAGGAACGCCGCCGGGCGCCGGGCGACGACCTGCTCTCTGCCTTGGTGCAGGCCGAGGCGAGCGGCGACGCCCTCACCCACGAGGAATTGGTGGCGACGGTGGCGCTGTTGCTCATCGCCGGCCACGAGACGACGGCCAATCTCATCGGGAACGGCATCCACGCCCTGCTGGGCCAGCCCGAGGCCTTCGAGCAGCTCAGGACGGAGCCGGGGATCGAGCGCTCGGCGGTGGAGGAGCTGCTCCGTCACAGCGGGCCGGTCCAGATGGTCGGCCGGGTGACCCTCGAGGAGGTGTCGGTCGCCGGGGCCTCGATCCCTGCAGGACGCATCGTGGTCCCACTCATCCCGGCTGCCAACCGGGACCCGGCGGTGTTCGACCATCCCGACCGGCTCGAGCTGCGCCGAAGCCCGAACCCGCACCTGGCCTTCGGCGCCGGCGCGCACTTCTGCATCGGTGCCCCGCTGGCCCGTCTCGAGGGTCGAGTGGTCATTCCAGCTCTGTGCCGGCGCTATCCGTCGCTCCGACTGCTCGAGCGGCCCGTGTGGCGTTCCAGCTTCACCATCCGAGGCCTCGAGGCACTGCACCTCGCCCTGCGCTAGCACGTCTACGGTGGCCGGCGTGAAAGCGGGCAAACCGTCTGTCACGGCTCGCTTCGTCGCCGTCACCCGGGCCGGCCTCGACCGGCCCACCGTTCCCACGGGCGACGCCGCCGCCGAGGAGCGCCTGTACGAGTCACTCGGGGGCATGCCGCTCCTGCTGCGCCCCGGACCCGAGTGGCGCAAGCGCATGCAGGGGCGCACCTCGTTCTTCGACCGGGCCACGCTCACAGCTCTGGAGTCAGGGATCGACCAGGTGGTGATCCTGGCCGCCGGGTACGACGGGCGCGCCCTGCGTTTCGCCAGCCCGGGGGTGAGGTGGTTCGAGGTCGACCACCCGGCCACCCAACCCGACAAGCGGACCCGGCTGGCCCGAGTCGGGGCGTCCACCGAGCACATTTCGTTCGTCGCCGTCGACCTGGTCACCGGTGACCTGCGCCCGGCGTTGAGAGACGTCGGCTTCGACCCGTATCGCCCCGCGTTGTTCACCGTGGAGGGCCTGCTCAGCTACCTCACTCGCGACACCACGGAGCGTTTGCTCACCGAGCTTCGTGCCCTGGCGGCGCCGGGCAGCCGCTTGGCCCTGTCCGTCCCTCTCGTCCACAGCCCGAACGACCCTGCATCCCGGTTGCGCCGTCGTCTCAGAGCTACCACCTTGGCCGTGATCGGGGAGCCGCACCTCCAGCGCTTCGCGCCGGAAGAGGTCGACCGCCTGGTGGCGGGCGGCGGGTGGGCCGTGGCCGACGGGCCGGGCGGGCCCCTTCGGTTCCAAGGGCCGCGAGGCGTCCTGCTGGTGGCGTCACCGGCACCCTGACGGGAGGGTCGTGGACACGAAGGAGGCCTTCTTCGAGGCCGGCGACGTGGCTCTGGCGGTTGTCGCCTCGGAGTTGGTGGCATCCAACTGGGAGGCCCCGAGCGCGCTCGAAGGACTCAGCGTGGGCGGGATCGTGGCCCACCTGTACTCGGCCGTGCGGCTCTTCGAGAACGCCCTGCGCAAGCCCGAGCCGGTCGACGCCGAGGTCAGCGGGTTCCGGGAGTTCTACAGCCTCAACCGGATGGACGACGGAGAGGATTTCGAGGACCCCTTCCAGGTCGCCATCAGGTCCGACGCCACCCGGCGCGCCGACGAGGGCCCGGCAGCACTCGCCGCTCGCTTCTCGGACCTCGTGGCTCGGCTGCGGGACGAGCTGGCGGAGCTCCCCCTCGACCGGCTGGTGCCGGTGTGGAGGATCGAGGGCGGCGCCACGACTCTCGACGACTATCTGCGCACCCGCATCGTCGAGCTCCTGGTGCACGCCGATGACCTGGCCGCGAGCGTGGGCATCGAATTGGCGCTCCCTCCGATGGCGGCGTCGGCGGCCTTGCTGGCGTGCCTCGAGCTCGCCCGCGCCCGCGTCGGCGACCTGGCCGTGCTCCGCGCCTTCACCCGGCGCGAGCGCGCCGAGCCCGATGTGCTGCGTGTCCTGTAGTCAGCGGGTGGCGTACACGGCGCGGGCCCGGTAGCGCACCGGCCGCTCGTCGAGCTCCTCGAGGTAGTGCGCCACCCAGCCGGCCACGCGGGCCACGGTGAAGATGGTGCGCCCGGCGTCCTCGGGCATGCCGAACGCCAACGTCAGGGCGGCGAGGCCGAGATCCACGTTGGGACCGGGAAGCCTCCGCTCTTCGACGAGCGCCACGAGCGAGTTCAGGCGCCGGCGCCAAGGGGCCGAGGCGGCGGCGTCGAAGTGATCCTTCAAGACCGAGAAGCGAGGGTCCGTTCCCCGGTACACGCTGTGGCCGAAGCCTGGGAGCCGGCTCTGCCACTTGAGCGCCTCGTCGACGGCGCGCTCGGGGCCGAGGCGTTCCACCTCCCGAAGAAGGCCGTAGGCCAGCTGGGAGGCGCCGCCGTGCAATGGGCCGCTCAGCACGGCGAGCCCGGCCAGCACGGCGTTGTAGGTGTCGGCTCGGGTCGAGGCCGCCACCCGCACCGCCAACGTCGAGGTGGCGAGCTCGTGGTCGGCCAGCAACACCAAGGCGGCGTTGAGGGCGCGCACGTGCGCCGGGCGCGGTGCGCCCATCAGCTTCGACGCCAATCTCCGCGCCACCGTGCCCCGGTCGCCGGTGGCGGGACCCTCGGGAGCGACGGCCGCCACCATCGTCGCCACCAGGTGCCTGGCCACCTCGGTCACCGCTCCGGCCCGGAGATCGGATCGCAGCGGGTCCATCGCACCGGCCATGAGCACGACCCACCGGAGACGGCTGTCCACGCCCAGGGCGGGCGGGGGGTCGAGCGGGAGAGGACGCCACGCCGTCGTCGGTGAGGATCGAGCGCCCGATCGCCACAGCAGCTCGGCGACCTCCTCGTAGTCGGCCGACACGGCCAGCTCGGTGGCGGGCGATCCGCGGTAGTACGGACCGTCGTCGCGCAGCTGGGTGACGCTGGTCGTCACCGATGCCAGCTTCGTCTCGCTGGTCCGGCCACCACGCGACCGCTTGGCCAAGGCTTCGACGTCCTCGGCGACGAAGAGGCTCCGTCGTCCGTCACCGGCCGGATGCGAGCTCAGGAGCCCCCGGCTCACGTAGGCATAGAGCGTGGGGAGCTTGATCCCGAGCCGCCGGGCCGCCTCCTCGCTCTGGAGCATGGTCGGCACTGCCCCCATGGTCTCACATTGAGCTGATCAACGTTTACAATGCCAGGCCCCACCGAGCAAGATGTCCCTGTGCGGACCCTGGTTCGAGATCTCATGTCGGCGCCCCCGGTGACGTGCAACGGTGCCTGGACGCTCACCCGGGCGGCGGCACTCATGAGGGGCGCCGAGATCGGCTCGGTGATCGTGGTCGACGGACCCAAGGTGGTCGGGATCCTGACCGAACGGGACCTGTTGCGTGCCGTCGGCGCCGGCGCCGACCCGGGGACGGAGACGGTCGCCATGTGGATGACCGCCCACCCCGACGTCCTCGGGCCCGAGGAGGCGGTCGACACCGCCTGGGCCAGCCTGACCCACCACCACTACCGCCACCTTCCCGTGGTCGAAGGTGACCGGCTGGTCGGCGTGGTGTCGCTGCGCGACCTCATGGGGGTGGCCCGGCTCCGCCCACCGCAGGAGACCGGAGGGGACGTTCCGCCCGGGCTCGAGGGCGTGGTGGTGGCCGAGACGGCGTTGGGCGACGTCCGGGGGGAGGAAGGCTTCTTCCATTACCGGCAGTACTCCGCCGTCGAGCTCGCCCAGCGGCGCAGCCTCGAGGACGTCTGGTACCTCATGTGCAACGGCGAGCTTCCCGGGCCCGCCGAAGCGGACCGGTTCGCATCCGAGGTTGCCGTGTTGCGGGTCCTGCCCCCGGGACTGCGTGGCTTGCTGCCCGAGCTGGTCGCCACGAGTGAGCCACTCGACTTGCTGCGCAGTGCCGTGTCGCTTCTCGGCGCCGAGCTCGGTTGGCGCCCGAACCTGGACCTCGGCCCCGACGAGCTCCGGGCCGAGGCCACCAGGCTGTGCGCGCTGGTGCCCACCGTGCTGGCCGCCGCCTGGAACCTCCGGCGGGGCGCCGAGGTGGTCGAGCCCCGGGAGGATCTGGGCGCCAGTGCCAACTACCTGTGGATGCTCACCGGCACCGAGCCCACGCCGGCCCAGGCCAGGGCGGTCGAGCAGTATCAGATCCTCACCGTCGACCACGGGTTCAACGCCTCGACGTTCACGGCCCGGGTGATCGCCTCCACCGGCGCCGATCTGGCCGCCGCCGTGTGCGGAGCCGTGGGCGCACTGTCGGGGCCCTTGCACGGGGGTGCGCCGAGCCGGGCGCTGGCCATGCTCGACGACATCGGCGCACCAGAGCACGCCGAGGCGTGGATCCGGGCTGCCGTCGGGCGGGGCGAGCGGATCATGGGATTCGGGCACCGGGTGTACAAGACCGACGACCCTCGTTCGATCTTCCTCCGTGACGTTGCCCGCTCGTTGGGTGGTCCCCTGGTGGATTTCGCCGACCAGGTGGAGCAGACAGTGGTCGAGGTGCTGGCCGAGCTCAAACCGGGCCGGATTCTGTACACGAATGTGGAGTTCTACGCCGGCGTCGTCATGCATTCGTGCGGGATCCCCCCCGAGATGTTCACCCCGACGTTCGCCACCGGCAGGGTGATCGGCTGGTGTGCGCACTTCCTCGAGCAGGTCGCCCACAATCGGCTCATTCGGCCGGCGGCCCGCTACATCGGCCCGGCGCCTCCCGAGCCGGTCCCCCGGCTCAGGTAGAGGGACCGGGCCGTCAGGACGTACCGAGCGACGAACCGGAGACGGTCCGCCACGTAGGATCGAGCGGTGAAGGCGATCCCGTGGTGGGCGGTGGCGGCAGCCAGCGCGGCCCCGGTGCTGGTCATCGGGGGTTTTCTCGTCGCCACGGCGATGCAGCCGGCTTCGTACGACCCGGTGCGCGATACCATCAGCGAGCTCGCATGGCCGAGAGCGACCGATGCGTGGGTCATGAATTCAGCTATCGCCGGAGTGGGCGTGTGCTACCTGCTCGGCGCTCTCGGGTTGCAGGCCGCAGGAGGTGTGGGTCGCGTCCTGCTGGCGACCGGTGGTGTGGCGACGCTCTTCATCGCTGTGTTCCGTCAGCCGCGAAGCGGCTACTCGCTTGCGCACGAGCTCGCCGTCATCGTGACCGCGGCGACCTGCAGTACCTGGTCGGCATTCGCCTCGCACCGACGACACCCGGCTCTCCTGTTGACCCGTACCCCGAGCTTGTTAGCGACAGGATTGTCGGTTGGGCTCGTGCTCTGGTATGCGCTCGAGAGCGACGGCGCCCTCCTGGGGGTGTCCGAGCGCTGTGCGGCTGCGGTGCCTCCGCTGTGGCTGCTCGCCGTCGTCGTCACGACTCGGCGCTCCCTCGCCCATCGAGAAGCGGTCCACGGCCCGCCCGGGACGACTTCGCCCGAGGGGTGGACTCGGGGCATGATCTCGCCATGACCGTCGTCCGTATCAATGCCATCACCGTCCCCGACGAGGGAGGAGACGAGCTGGCCCGACGCTTCGCCGACCGGGCCGGGGCCGTCGAGCACGCCGAGGGGTTCGAGGGGTTCGAGCTGCTCAAGCCCACCGACGAACGCAGCACCTGGCTGGTCGTCACCCGCTGGAGGGACGAGGAGGCGTTCCAGGCGTGGGTGGCCTCCCCGGCTTTCGCCCATGGGCATCGAGGCGTTGGTGGCGAAGGGAAGGACAGACCGCCGGTTGCCGTCCACAGCGAACTGTGGAGTTACGACGTGGCGCTGGGAGCCGGCCCGAAGGGCTGAATCCCCGGGATCCAGCCGAGAAGACCTCGTCTGGTTAGGCTCACTCAAAGCCGGATGAAGCTCCGGTGGGCTCCGAGCAAGACGGTGGGTATCTGGCCCACGGCGGGGGTTTTCCGCCTGCCACAGCGGGAGCGGGCCTACACCACCCTTCTCATGGCCACAGGGCTGACCTTCGGCTCCATCTCCGCGCTCTTCGGATATATACGCATCACTTGATCGATCGAACCCAGTACACGGAACTGGTGACGGTTGTCATTCTCTCCGCCTTCGTGCCGACTCTCATCGCTCAGCAACTCTTCCAGCCCAAGGTCGTGGACAAGGAAGAGGAAGAGGCCCTCGGAGCCGAGGATCTGGTAGTCATCCGCCCTGCCGCCGGTCCGACATCGCTCACTTCGCCCGACCCGGTCGAGCCGTCCTGACCGCGCCTTACGAGCGGAACAGGTCGGCCCAGCTCCGGCGACTCCGGCACCATCAGGATGGTCATGGCCAGCTGTGCTCGTGCCTGCTGGACTAAGCACGGTGAGCGAGGCCCGACTGATTCTCACCTGCGGGTTGCCCGGGGCGGGCAAGACCGAGCTCGCGAGGCGGCTGGCTGCTGACCGGAACGCCGTGCGCCTCACGAAGGACGAATGGCTCTGGGCTCTCGGTTCGTCCCCTTGGGACGAGCCGACCAGGGAGAGTATCGAACGTGAACTCTGGCGCCTGGCCCAAGAGATCCTGCGTCTCGGCGTGAGCGTCGTCCTCGATTTTGGGCTCTGGGCGCGGACCGAACGTGACGAGATGCGATCCACGGCTCGCGGTCTTGGTATCGGCGTCGAGCTGCACTACCTCGACGTGCCTGCCGACGAACTCTGGCGGCGCATCGAGGCCCGCAACTCAGAGCCACCCTGGGACAGCCACCCGATACGCCGGTCGGACCTCAACGGGTGGCTACGCCAGTTCCAGGCGCCCGATCCTGCCGAGTTGGCCTTGTTCGACCCTCCCCGGACCTCACGGTGAGCAACGACGGGAGGATGGAGCGGGCTCGACCGTAGAGTCACGTCGCAACGGCCAGGGTCCAGCAGACCGCCTTCCGGCAGCTGGGGCATTTTGGGAACCGATCTCCGACAGCCAACGTGACTCGCTCCTTGTCAGCGCAGTCACTCCGATAGATGCCCGCAACCAGGCAAGTTCCCTCGGTTCTGGTGTCGGCCTCGCTGCTCGACATGGTGGTCTCCCTCGTGCTTGAGCACCCCGGGGAGCAACGCTGAGCCACCATGGAGCCAGCCAGAACTCAACATGAAGGTGTCCGTCCTCCCCTGGTGCGGCCAATACAACGCGCCGACCAGGCTTCCCGGCTCACCTGTTGGGAATCGTACGCCCCATTGGCCCCCTTGTCACGGAGCTGGAGACGGGTCAGGGCAGGCCTGAGCCCAGACCGTCCTGGTGGCCCGGCTCGACCGATCTCGAGCGGGTGACGGTCCGGCCAGGGTGACCGACTCGGCCCTTCGGGGTGATTAGCGCCTGGCCTTGATGCGACCACGCAAGGTCGGCACACCTGGCCCGTCGAGGGTGTCGAGGAGGGCAGTTCTCCCGGCGGCCGCCATCATGAGAGCCGCCACGGGCCCGCGGATCTCGGCTCCGTTCCTCCACGACTGTTCCACATCAGTGGCCTGGAGACTGAGCCTTTTGAGAAGACTCCTGGGCACGACGGCAAACCGCCATGGGCCAGTGAGAAAGTCGAGTGCCAGCGCCGCTCGCTCCTTGTCCGGCTGAAAGGAAAGGCCGAGCGGAATTCGGATGTCCCCACTATGGACAAGCACGTCCATGAGCGGGTCAAGAGGTCCGGCGCCGGGGGGACTCATCTGACGGTCGGCGGATTGGCGGAGCGACGACAGGATTAGTGAGGTGGGTTGTTGAGCCCGACGAAGTGCCAGCTTGTTGACCCCTCGATCCACTGACCCATGACGAAGGGTCATCCAGATGAAGGCCGCCATGCCGTCCAAGATCGTGCTGACCAGGTGAGCCACAACGGTCTTGATGTCCCAGCCAGGACAGAGGCTGGGCGTTGCCAACTGGAAATCGTCCAGATTGGCGATCAAGTCCGCAATCTGGTGCCGCTCGTCGGTGGCAGCAGCGAAGACCCGCTCACGATCCATGTGAAAAGACTCGCACAGCGACTCGAAGGTGGCTCGGCTTGACCGCCGGGGTGGCCAACTCACCGGGTCGACCGGGTAACCCGTCTGGCGTGATCCCGATCGCCCGCACGCCGTGAGGTCAGCTCCTCACAACAAAGAAAGAAATGCGGAAAAATGGTTGGCTGATGTCGACAACGACGGGCATGGGCCCGAGCCGCCTCACCGACCGCGACCTTGGCTGGTTGCGTTACCTCTACCGCAAGGCCACGACCCCCGATAGCTGGGATCGCGACGGCCGTCCACACGAGCACTGGGACACGATCAGCGACCCCCCGATGCTCTGTTGGCATCGCTTTGACCTCATTGACTCAACCTACGCCGTGGCGATGATGGCCGACATCACCCCGGCGTGGCGCGAGGTCTACGGCCACATCCTCGACGAACTCATCTTCCGACACACGGGCTGGTGGGCGGCAGAGGACTGGCTGACCCAGATCGGTCACGACCCCAAGCGTGGGGAGTACCCTGACCTGTACCGCTTCCTCATCCCCGAGCAGTTGTGGGGCAACTATGACGTGCCGGGCTGGACGGCCAATGGCGTCGAACCGTGGGGCCTTGAGATGGATCCCATCGGTGCCACCGGCAATCTCTTCTTCAAGGGTTTCTTTCTCGTCATGCTGGGGCTGCACCTGCGTACCACCGGCGACGAGCGGTGGAACCGGCCCTTCGAGATGATCCGGGACGGCGAGAACACCTTCACGTGGTTCCACTCGGCCATCGCCGATCACCTGCACCGGCAGTGGACCCAAGCTCCGGCTGGTTGTCACTGCGAGAACACCAAGGTGTGGCCGTTTTGCCTCGCCGGGGCCGGGCTCGGCCTCAAGTTGCACGACCTCCTGCGCGGCACCAACTACCACGAGGTGTTCCGCACCTGGTGGCAGGACACGTGCCGGACCAAGTATCTCCACCTCGACGGCGCCGAACTGCCCACGATGGTCAGCTTCTACTACGACCCCATTCTCGACGTGCACCACGAGGTTCCCGTGATGCTCGGGTGGATTCCGTCCATCTATCTCGCACCCCAGGTGCCTGACGACGCGCAACGGCTGTTCCGGGCGGGCCTAACCCAGACGGGAACGTGGGAGAACACCGGCGCGATTAGCGCAGCACCGAACCGGTTCTCCGCCTTGAATCTCTGGCTGGCCAAGGAGTGGGCCCTCGACTGGTATGTCGAACCGTTAGCGGCGGCGATCGACGAGACTTGCGAGCCGACCTGGGACACGAGCCGGGGCGAGTTCACATGGCGCTTCCAACTCGACGAGCCGCACCCGCGAGGTCAATACAACGGGACGATGGCCGCTGCCCAGGTGGCCTCCGAGGGCACATGGTGGCGACTGTCGAATGTGGGTCCAGGCACGCGTTTCAATGAACCAACGGTCATCGGGGTGGACTTCCCGGCGGTGGCGCTCAGCGAAGCACGGTGGGACCCCACTCTCTCGAAGCTCACCGTGACCCCCGTGGGCATCAACTCGGGCGATCACTCCCGCACGACCTTCCGGGTCACGACCATCGGGGACCCCTCACGATGGACGGCCGAAGGTCCCCTCGCCGACGAGATCGTGATTCGCACCGTGGCTGACGCCATCGAAGTCGAGATGCCGGTCCGTGGACAAGCGGTGGTGTTACACGGGCCGCAGTGTCGCTAAGAGTGCTCTACGAGATCGCTTAGCCCGCCCGGTACTGCCGGGAAGGCGATAGGGGCGATCGGCGCAACCCGGATGATCAGCACGATGGGCTCGCTGGTTCCGATCGCAGCGTGGCGGTCACGGCCGGTACTCAAAGCGATGGGAGGACTTTTACTTCCAACAGCGTGGCGTATTCGCGGTGGGCCGTGTCTTGGTCAGCCCACTCACATCGAGCGATCAGTCCGCCGGACCAATAGGTACTCCGGGCTCACGGCCGTTTCTGCAAGACCGCACCGTATTGCCGGGAGGCCGGGGACCCCTGGGTCTCCGGCCAGCTCAGGACCGCTCAGGACGAGCAAGATCACCCCCACCGAACGTTATGAGCGCCTCGGGCTAACCCCCACGAAGCGCAGTGCACATCTCGGCTGGGTATCGAAGGTCATCCTTGGCCGCTGACTGCAACCGGGCGCCAGAAGGTCGGCACTGGTTGCTCCGTGACGCCTGCAGCCGCCATTGCTTCGCCGACCTCAGGTGTGCCTGCAAAGAACGCCTGAAAGCCCTCCTCGGTTTCCCATTCGTCGACAACGAGGATCTCAGCGTCGGTCGCCCAGAACCGGTGGGAGATAAGTCCCAGGCCCTTGGCCTTGGTCGTGACATCGGGGAAGAAGCTTGGCCTCTCCTGCGAGAGTTGCTCAAGCTTCGCCGCGTCACCCTTCAATTGCAGCGTCATCAAGACACTCATCGGTCCCTCCTCGCCAGGCCGAAGGTTCGGCCACGCGGCGATCCTACGGCTCTTGCCTGAGCCATGCCTGAGATTGCTCAATGGTCGGTCGAATGCGCCCGATAGTGCCAACCTCAGCCACCGATGGCGACCGGAGCCGACGGGCGGGCGGATCTGGCGCGCTCCCCACGGCGAATTCTCCGCCAGGCACAGCGACGTCGGTCGGCGCACCCTGGGTCAAGAAGTTCGAGAGCGCCGGCAGAAATCATGGATCGGCATTGATTGCGCAGGTCATAGGCTGTCTAATAGGGCGTGAGGTTGGATTCCTCTTCAGCAGGGGTTAGGGGTGAGGTAAATGTCGAGGACTCTGTCAGAACCAACGTATCGCCAAGAGCCGACGCAGGTCGCGCCTGACACCTATGTCATCCACGAGATCCAGCACGCCTTGGGTCAACCGCTGTCCGTCTATATCAACTCCGCCGTCATCCAGGGACAGGAACCGATCCTCATCGACACCGGCTCGCGGCGCAATCAGCGAGCGTGGTTTGAGGACGCCTTCACGTTGGTGAAGCCCGAAGAGGTCAGATGGGTGTTCATCTCGCACGAGGACGCCGACCACGTGGGCAACCTGGAGGAGGTCATGGAGGCGTGTCCGAATGCCACCCTCGTATGCAGCTGGGCGCTCACCGAGCGATACACCAACGCCTTCGACTTCCCACTGGGGCGCTGTCGGTGGATGGACGACGGGGTCACATTCGATGCTGGTGACCGACAGATGGCCGTGGTGCGACCAACGCTCTACGACTCTCCAACTACTCGCGGGCTGCTTGACACTAAGACCGGCGTCTACTGGGCGGTCGACAGCTTTGCCACGCCCGTCCCTGGTGGGGAAGGCGCCGACCAGTTGCCCCGGGAGGTCGCTGAACTCGACGACGAGTTCTGGACCCACGGAATGGCGATGTTCGCCATCAATGCTCTCGCACCCTGGCTGCGACTCGTGGACAAGGACCGTTACGACGCCGAGGTCCAGCATCTCTCTGACCTTGCAATCACCACCATCATTTCGGCACACAGTCCGACGATCAGCGGAAGCAAGGTGGCCGACGCCTGGGCCAAGATGCGGGACCTTCCAACAGCAGAGTGCTCACCCGCACCAGACCAGGCCGTGCTTGAACTCCTGTTGGCCGCCACGCAGGCCACGTAATCGCCAACGGCCCGTAGGATAGAGGGAGGGCCGATGACGCAGGCTGAAAATGACTCAAGGGCCTGGACGTTGGTCGACGAAGGTTGGGGGCGCCGGGCGGTCGACTTCTCCACATTGAGCGAGCCTGCCAACTGCCGGGAGTATGTCGCGTTGCACCATCTGCTTTCAGTCGATGCAGGTGACAGGCTCCTCGATGTGGCGTGTGGTGCCGGGCTGGCTATCGAGCTGGGCTGCCTTCGGGGGGCTCAATGCGCGGGGATCGACGCCTCGAAGAGGCTGGTGGAAGTCGCTCGATTCAGGAACCCGGGCTCGGATATTCGAGTAGGCGACATGCACCGCCTGCCCTGGGAGGACGGCGCATTCGATGTGGTCACTAGCTTCAGGGGTATCTGGGGTACCACCCCTGATGCGGTGGCCGAGATTGGTCGCGTTCTCCGTCCGGGTGGCCGCCTTGGTCTGACGGTGTGGGGGCACATAAAAGTGTCCCCTGGAGCGTGGGCGCTGTCACCGTTCCAGCTGGCGTCGAAGGACAAAGTCGACAATCAGGCAGCAATGGTGTCCCTGGGCCGACCCGGCGCGGGGGAAGGCCTGCTCGAATCCTGCGGGTTCGTCCATGTGCGTCGGGTCGAGGTGCCCTTTGTTTGGGAGTTCGCCGACCCGGACCTGTTCGCCCGAGCTCTAGCGTCCACCGGCCCGGCTTACGAAGCGATTGAGAACGTCGGCGAGGAGGCGTTCTACGATGCGGCGGTCGATGAGGCCCGCCGTCACCTGCGAGCGAATTTGCCGCTTCGAGCGGAGATCAATGTTGTCGGATACCTGGCACGGAACGCCCCGGAAGAGGAGATGGAGGCATGACCGCCGGCTTTCTGGAGGACGCCCCCATCACCGAGCAAGGGCAGGCGCTTTATGACGAGGATGTCGCAGAGGACGGCTACGTCTGGAATGTGTCCCGGCTTTGGGCATACCAACCTGAAACCTTGAAGAGCCTATTCGAGCTAATGTCCCACGCGTTCCGGCCCAGCGGTCTGTCTTTCCGGCAGCGCGCCATCATGGTCACCGCTGTTGCGTCGAAGTTGGGTGATTCCTACTGTTCGCTGGCGTGGGGCGGGAAGCTCTCAGGCGCATCGGACCCTTCTATCGCCGCGGGTGTCCTCACCGGCGTCGACAGCGGGTTGACTGATCAGGAGAAGGCGATGACACGTTGGGCGCGCAAGCTTGTCGAGAACCCCAACGCGACCACCGCCGCAGATATCCAAAAGCTTCGCGAGACTGGACTCACGGATGAGCAGGTCTTCGCCATCACCGCCTTCGCGGCGCTGCGGATGGCGTTCTCCACCATCAACGACGCCCTAGGGGCTGTTCCCGACGCCCAACTTGTCGGGTCTGTACCCACAGAAGTGTCTCAGGCAGTGAACTACGGCAGGGCACCTACATTGCACGCCTCCTAGATCAAAGACTTCCATCACGTGTCTGCTCCCGAATCAAGCGGGGTCGGCGTTACCGGCCGCGTGCCTCTGCCGAGATTGCCCGACCTCCCCAACGGGACCTGATTTCTCGTTCAATGCCATAGTGGGTCATGGATTTCGGCGCCCATCTACCCCTCATGGACTTCGGCGGCAACCCCTATACGCTCGAACACCTCACCGCGTACACCCAGACCGCGGCACGGCTGGGCTTCAGGACTCTGTCGGCCAACGATCACATGGCCTACTCGGTGCCGTGGCTCGATGGGCCCACTGCGCTGGCGGCCGTGATCGGGTGCTCGGGGACTATGACGCTAGCCACAACCGTGTCACTTCCGGTCATTCGGGGTCCGGTGCCGCTGGCCAAGACGTTGGCCGCCATCGACCGGCTCAGTGGGGGACGGCTAATGGTCGCCGTGGGACCCGGATCCTCGCAGGAGGACTTCGATTCTGTCGGTGTTGATTTTGCCGAGCGTTGGGGGCGTCTTGACGAGTCGATCGGCGCCCTCCGCGCATTGTGGCGGACGGGCGCGCCTCCGTTCGTCGGCCGCTTCTACTCCACTGCCGGGATCAGCCTCGATCCTCACCCCGTCCGCCCAGAAGGCCCGGTCATCTGGTTGGGCAGCTGGGGATCGGAGATCGGGCTGCGTCGCACCGCCCGCCTGGCCGACGGATGGCTGGCGTCCGCCTACAACACGACGCCCAAACTGTTTGCCGCTAACTGGATACAACTAAAGGAGCTGCTCCCCAGTCACGGCAAGGATCCCGGATCCTTCCCCAACGCGCTGGCGACCATGTGGTTTTACATCACTGAGAACCAAGGCGAGGCCGACAGGGTCATGCGAGAGCGAGTGGTGCGAACCATCCACCGCCCGGAGGAGATGCTCCGAGAACGCGTCCCAATCGGCCCGGCCGAGCTGTTCGCAGAGAAACTCTCGGACTTCGCCGACGCCGGTGTCCAGCAAGTACTCCTTTGGCCAGTTGCCGACGAATTGCACCAGCTCGAGCTGTTCTGGGAGATGGTGCATCCGGCGATTGCCACCTAGCGAGCGTTATCGGCCTCGAGATGCGTGAGCGTCGTGCCGGGTGTCCCCACCCGGGGATCCGCTCCGAATGGACCGATTGGTTGGTCTCCCAAGCCGGCGCCAGTACAACCCATGACCCGGGCCACGCGAGTGGGCCACTCTCGCGGTCAAGCCGCGATTTCGCTCGCACGCAAGAGGTCGGCAACTCGGAGCTCGGTCACCGATAATGGGTGTTCGCTTACCAGCTCAGGGCCGACGCGGCCTGCCCGAGCTCTTTACTCGTATGCCCTGTGCGAGGTCGGAAACAGACCACCCGGGAATGCCGACCGATATCGACGCTTGGGTCGCTGATCTTTCGCCGCCAAGCCCGCACGACCGTCTCCGAGGTATGGATTGGGTGATCAGGGATGTCAGGACACGGGGCGCCAGTCGTTGTTGCTTCTATGGTCGCCCGACAGCCACCGAGCGAGATCTTGGTGAGCGTTCTCTCTGCGGATGGCATCGATCTTCTCGACTTCTGGGTGATCCACGGTGAACTCAAGCAGTAGGCCGTTTGGGTCGGTGATGTAGAGCGACCTGCAGTAGCCGTGGTCGGCAACCATCACTTCCATCGCAGCCTCCTCGGCCCGAGAAATGATGGCATCCTGCTGCTCGGACGTGACAAGCATCGCAACGTGCCGGAAGAGCGAGGGCGGAGCTGGCGGGGCGAACTGTTCCGAGAACGAGCGATTGGCGAATTGGAAGAAAGCTAGGCAACCGCCGTCGCCAAGTGCGTAGAAGGTGTGACAGAACTCCTGTTCCTCCCCACCCATCAAGTGCTCGACTTCGGTCCATGTAGCGACGAGGGGCAAGCCGACAACCTCCTCGTAAAACCTCCGGGTGGCTTCCTGATCGGTAGTGACGAAGGCGTGGTGGTGCAGTCGCGCCGGGGGTGTGAAACGGGTGTCTGGCGTTGTGGGACTGGACATGAGGCTCACCTCCTATTTTCGAGGAACCTTCAAGCTGTTACGCAGGCGGGGTGAAGAACTCCAGAGCGATGTTGTCGGGATCTCGGAAGGACAACCCCGACCCATATGGCTCGTCACAGATATCGCCGTGGAGGATGCCAAGGGCGTCGAGCCGGGCCATCCAGGCAGCCAGCTCGCTACGGTCGGCGCACTGAAAGGCCAGGTGGTCGAGGCCCGGTCGAAACTC
>JASHUM010000012.1 GCA_030040015.1 Acidimicrobiales bacterium | reverse complement strand
AGGGCCGCACGTGGAGCTGGGCCGAGGTGGTGTCCGAGAGCGCCGGGCGCGTCGATCAGCTGCGGGCTCTGCTCGCCGAAGGGGGGCCACCCCACCTGGGGATCCTCCTCGACAACGTCCCCGAGTACCTGTTCTGGCTGGGGGCAGCCGCGCTGAGCGGGTCGGTGGCGGTGGGCATCAACCCCACACGCCGAGGAGGCGAGCTCGCCGGCGACATCCGGTTCACGGAGTGCCGCGCCATCGTGACCGACGACGCCGGGGCGGCTCTGCTCGCCGAGCTCGACACGGGCGAGCCGGCGCCGCGGCTCGTCGTCCTCGGCGACCACTCCCCGGCGCCTGTCGGCGCTCCGGTCGACGTGGGCCGCGGTACCGCGACGCCTTCCGACCTGTACCTGCTCCTCTTCACGTCGGGCACGACGGGCACCCCGAAGGCGGTGCGGTGCTCGCAGGGTCGCCTGGCCGCCATCGCCGCACGCGCCGCCGAGCTCTACGACTTCCGAAGCGACGACGTGTGCTACTGCCCCATGCCGTTGTTCCACGGGAACGCGGTGATGGCCCTGTGGGCGCCTGCCCTCGCCACCGGCGCCTGCATGGCGCTCGCCGGACGGTTCAGCGCCTCGCACTTCCTCGACGACGTTCGGAGGCTGGGTGCCACCCGCTTCACCTACGTGGGCAAGGCGCTGGCCTACGTGCTCGCCACGCCCGAGCGCCCCGACGACGCCGACAACCCGCTGCGGGTCGGGTTCGGCACCGAAGCCTCGGCGCCCGACCGACGCGCCTTCGAACAGCGCTTCGGCTGTCGGCTGGTCGAGGGGTACGGCTCGAGCGAGGGGGGCATCGCCATCAACGTCACCCCCGACACCCCGCCCGGCGCGCTCGGGTTGCCTCAACCCGGACAGGACGTGGTGGTGTGCGGGCCGGACGGCCACGAGCTCCCCCGCGCCGAGCTGGATCAGGCGGGTCGGTTGCTCAACGCCGAGGACGCCGTCGGCGAGATCGTCAACCGGTCCGGGGCGCCGGGCTTCGAGGGGTACTACGCCAACTCAGAGGCGGGGACCGAACGCACCCGAGGTGGGTGGTACTGGAGCGGCGACCTCGGATACCGCGACGAAGCCGGCTTCTTCTACTTCGCCGGACGCGCCGGGGACTGGCTGCGGGTGGACTCGGAGAACTTCGCCGCCGCCCCGGTGGAGCGTGTGCTCGAGCGCCATCCCGATGTCGCCGCCGCCGCCGTCTACCCGGTGCCCGACCCGGCCTCCGGCGACCGGGTGATGGCTGCGCTGGAGCTGCGCGGAGGAACGTCCTTCGACCCCGGCGCATTCTGTGCCTGGCTGGGCGCACAACCGGACCTCGGCACCAAGTGGGCGCCACGGCTGGTGCGCATCGCCTCCGCTCTCCCCCTCACCGCCACCGGCAAGGTGACGAAGGGCCCCCTGCGACGAGAAGCGTGGGAGTGCGCCGACCCGGTGTGGTGGTCACCCGGACGCGAGCTGCACTACGTCGCCATGACCGCCGTGGACCGCGTCGAATTGCGGCACGGCTTTGCCGCCCACGACCGCATCTCCGTGCTGGCGCCGCGCCGCTGTCTGGTCGTGGAGCACGTGGCGCCCGAAGGGCCCGGCGCAGTGCGCACCGTGCTCGAAGCCGCCGGTGTGACCGTGGAGGAATGCCGCCTCTTCGCCGGCGACACCCCGCCCGCCGGTGCGGACGGGCTGGCGGGCGTGGTGGTCATGGGTGGACCCATGTCGGCCACGTCCGACGACGGCTTTCCCTCCCGGCACGCCGAGATCGCCTTGTTGCGCGCCGCAGTCGACGGGGGCGTGCCCACGCTCGGGGTGTGCCTGGGGGCGCAGTTGCTGGCCCTGGCCACGGGCGGGACGGTGCGGGCCGGCGACGGTGGCTTCGAGATCGGCTGGGGCGAGGTGGAACTGACCGAGGAGGCAGCCGACGACGCGCTCTTCGCCGGCATCCCGACCCCCCTTGCCGTCCTCCACTGGCACGGTGACACCTTCGACCTGGGCCCGACCAGCACCTTGTTGGCCTCGAACACCCGCTACCGGACGCAGGCGTTCCGCGCCGGCACGTGCGCCTGGGGACTGCAGTTCCACGTCGAGGTGGACACCGCCGCTGCTCGGCGCATGGTCGAGGCCTTCCCCGACGACGCCGCCCTGGCGCCGGGGGGCGCCCCGGCCCTGGTGGCCGGCGCCACCGCCCGCGAGAGGGGTCCCGGCCGCGGCGTCGTCGAGCGGTTCGCCGCCGTCGTGGCGGCCACGAGTATCGAGGCCGTGGTGGTGCCTCGACGCAGTGGCGCCGACGTGCTGTGATCGTTGAGCGACGCAACGGACAGAAAGGTCCAACCCCATGGCAAGCGTGACCAAGCGGCTCTCCGCCATCCTCCAGGCCAAGGCCAACAAGGCGCTCGACAAGGCCGAGAACCCGACCGAGATGCTCGACCTGTCCTACGAGAAGCAGAACGAGAACCTCCAGAAGGTGCGCCGGGCCCTGGCCGACGTGACCACGGCAAAGAAACGCCTCGAGCTCCAGGCCAGCCAGCTCCAGGCCCAGGCCCAGAAGCTCCAGGACCAAGCCAAGGCGGCTCTGTCCCAGAACAACGAGGACCTGGCCCGCGAAGCGCTGTCCCGGCGAGCCACGATCGCCGCCCAGCTCCAGGACATGGGCACCCAGCACGACCAGGTGGAGAAGCAACAGCAGCAGCTCGAGGCCACCTCCCAGCGTCTGTCCGCCGAGGTCGAGCAGTTCAGGACCAAGAAGGAGACCCTGAAGGCCAGCTACACCGCATCCCAAGCCGAGGCCGGCATCGGCGAGGCCGTCTCGGGCATCTCCGAGTCGATGGCCGACGCCGGGGTCACCCTGCAGCGGGCCCAGGACAAGATCGAGCAGATGCAGGCACGGGCCGGGGCCATGGACGAGCTCATCGACACCGGCGCCCTCCCCGACGCGCTCGGCGGCGGGGGCGACGACATCCAGGCGCAGCTCGACGCGGCGTCGGGTTCCAGCCAGGTGGACCAGGAGCTGGAAGCGCTGAAGGCGCAGTTGGGCTCGGGTTCCGATGCGCCCGGGCTCGAGAGCGGGCCCGACGGCGGCTCCGGGGCCGCATCGTGATCGTCCGGATCCTGGGCGAGGGCCTCTACGAGGTGCCCGACGCCGACATCCCCGCCATCGAGCAGCTCGACGAGGTGCTCGTCGACGCCCTCGACCGCGGCGACGAACCCGCCTTCGCCGGGGCGCTCGCCGACCTCGTCGGCGAGGTGCGCCACAGCGGCAAGAAGCTGGCCGACGACCACCTGGCCACGTCGGAGATGGTCGTCCCCCACGAAGGCTCCACCGTTGCCGAGGTGCGCGCCCTGCTGGCCGAGGAGACCTGACTCAGGCTCCTTGACCTGCGCTCGTGAGGGCGTCGCACAGCTCGACCAGATCGTCGCGTTCGCCGTCGCCGAGGGGCGCCAGGTGCCGGGCCATGGCCCGATCGGTGCCCTCCTCGGCCCGCGACCAGGCCGCCTCGTGGGGCTCGGTGTCGGCCATGGCTTGCCCCCATCCGAAGAGGGCGGCCATGAACGGGGTGCGCACCGACAGCGCCTCGAAGGGGGAAAGGCCCTCGGCCAGCACCGCTCCGCCGTGGAGGGCGCCCCGCAGCTCGCGCAGGATGTTGAGCCGGTGCAGGGCCAGCGCCTTGGGTGAGGAGGGTTCGTCCATGGCGACCCAGGCGGCGAAGAGCGGAGCCCCCGCGGGCGAGGCGCCGGTGATCACCTTGGCGGCGAGCGCGCCCAGTCGCCCGTAGTCGATCCCGTCCGGCAGGTGGGCCTCTGCCCACCGGTGACCACACCCGGCGAATTCGCGTGCGGCCTCCCGGCGCGGGCGCACTGCGCCGGCCCGCTCCCACGCCGCGGCCACCGTGGCCGGCTCGAAGAACACCAGGGCAGCGGCCACCACGGTGGCGTCGACGTCGCCGAGGGGCCCGGCTCGTCCCCCGAAATAGAAGTCGGTGCCGGCGAACCCGAGCGACGACCCGTGTTCGTAGGTGGCCGGGTCGAGCATGAAGCCGGCCGGGACCAGCCCGATGGCCCCGGCGCTGCGCCGGGCAGTAGCGAGTGCGTCCATGGGCGGCGACGCTAACGGGCACCGGTGGCCGGCGCCGGGGACGTCCTGGCATGCTCGCGCCTCCGACGACGACGGGAGGGCAGGTGGCCGAGGCACGGGCGGAGATCGAGATCGACGCGACACCGCAGGCGGTGTGGGCGGTGGTTGGGGACTTCGGGGGTCTGGCGGCGTGGATGCCGGGCATCGAGTCGTGCGTCGTCGACGGCGGCGACCGGTTGTTGAAGCTCATGGGCCTCGAGATCACCGAACGGCTCGAGAGCCGTGACGACGACGAGCGCACGCTCGTGTACCGCGTCGTCGGCGGCGTCCCGGTGATCAACCACAAGGCCACCATCACCGTGACGCCCTCGGCCCAGGGATCGGAGGTCACGTGGGACGTTGAGGTCGAGCCCGACGACATGGTCGGCCTCTTCCGCGACACCTATCAGCAGGCCTTGGCGGCGTTGAAGGAACACCTCGGTGCCTGACGACCCACCTGGCGCGCCCTCGTCGCGCTGGAGCTACCGGCTCGTCGCCAACAGCCGGGCCGAGCCCGAGAGCCTGTGGCCGCTCATCGCCGAGGTCGAGCGGTGGAAGCAGTGGTCGTTCCTCACCCGCAGCTATCTCCTTCGACCCGGCTCGCCCGAACCCAACGGCGTGGGCGCGCTGCGCCGGCTGGCCGTCGGCCCCTTCGGCAGCACCGAGGAGGTGGTGGCGTTCGAGCCTCCACGCCATCTCGGGTACGAGGCGCGAAGAGGCATGCCGGTGCGCCGCTACCGAGCCGACGTGGTGCTCGAGGAGGACACCGCTGGCACCCGCATCGAGTGGAGCGGCTCGCTCGAGCCCCTCGTGGGAGGCACGGGGCCGTTGGCCCTCGCCTACGCGCGCGGGTTCGTGGAGCGGTTCCTGCGCGCCGTGGTGCGTTACGCCGAGCGGGGCGTGCCCATCTGAGCCCCAGGCGTCACAACCGGTTGGTCGGCATGCGGTCGGCTTCACGCAGCCGCTCGGCCAGAGCCTCGAGGAGCTTGCGCCTGACCGAGGGCGCCTTGCGCAGCAGGCGGTTCAAGTCCTGCGAGCTGATCTGGAGCACTTCCATGTCGGTGAGGGCACGGACCGTCGCCGACCGCGGCTCGCCGTCGAGCAACGACAGCTCCCCCACCACGTCCCCCGGGCCCAGGGTGGCGAGCCGCTTCTCGCCCCGGAGCACCTCGGCCTTCCCCTCGGCGATCACGAAGGCGAGCCCTCCGGCGGTTCCCTGACGGGTGAGCACGCTCCCGGCCGGGAGCTCTCCGGGCACGGTCAGGGCGGCCACCTGGCCGAGCTCGCGTTGGTTGGCGGTCGAGAAGAGCGACATCCGGCCCAGCAGCTCGATCTTGCGCGCTCGACCCGGAGGCGTTGGCGGCACGTCGGCGTTCCTCTCGTGAGCCTGTCTGGGAGACGGTGGACGGCCCTGTCGGCCGGAGCGGCGCCACCCTACCCGCCCGTCCGTGTGCCCAGCCGTGTTGGGTGGACGTTGTGGATTCTGCGCCCCGGAGGCGGAAGGAAGCGAAGCCTCAGGCGTTCCCCGCAACAGACACCCGATCGGCACCAGGACCTGCGTGCCGATACTGTTCATGGGTAAGAACCCGGGGCGGAACGGGGCGGGACGGGGATGCCAGCAGGGGGAGGCAGGGGGACATGCTGCTGACACGGTGGCGGGGCGCTCGGCACGAGCCGACCGGAAGCCGCCGGCATCACCGGGTGGCCTGGGGGTTCGGGGCGGTCTTCGGAGCGTTCGTGGTGGCCGGTGCCACCACCCTCAGTCTGGCCGGGAGCGCCGGGGCCGACGCATCGATGACCGAGGGCAGCTCCTCGGCCCAGCTGCTCCAGATCACGCCGCACGAAGGGTCACTCGCCGTCGGGGCCGTCTTCGGCGTGGCCCTGGCCGGCGTCACCGGC
>JASHUM010000112.1 GCA_030040015.1 Acidimicrobiales bacterium | reverse complement strand
GAGGGCACCTTGGAGGCGTCCATGCTCAAGGCCTACGTGTGCCGAGCGGCCGAGTGGGTGACGCGCGAGGCGATGCAGGTCCACGGCGGCATGGGATACGCCGAGGAGTTCGCCGTGAGCCGCTATTTCGTCGACGCCCGAGTGCTCTCGATCTTCGAGGGTGCCGACGAGACCCTGGCGCTCAAGGTCGTCGCCCGCCGGCTGGTGGAGCAGGCGACGACCTGAACCTGCGGCTCAGCCCTTGGAGCGGCTCCGCCCGGCGCGCTCGCCCCGGGCCACGAACTTGATGGCCATCTTGCGGCTGGCCTCGTCGATCATCTCGTCTCCGAACATGACCGCGCCCTTGCGCTCCTGTTCCGTCGCCTTCTGATAGGCGTCGAGGATGTCCCAGGCTCGGTCGAATTGCTCCTGGGTGGGTGAGTAGACCTCGTTCATGACCGTCACCTGGTCAGGGGTGAGCGCCCACTTGCCGTCGTAGCCGAGCACGCGGGTGCGCTGGGCGAAGTCGCGCAGCCCGTCCATGTCCTTCACCTTGAGGTAGGGGCCGTCGATGACCTGCAGGCCGTTGGCCCGGCCGGCCATGAGGATGCGGGAGAACACGTAGTGGAAGTGGTCGCCCGGGTACTCGGGGATCTGGATACCGCCGGTGAGCACGGGCATCTCCATCGAGGCGGCGAAGTCGGCGGGGCCGAAGATGATGGTCTCGAGCCGAGGTGAAGCGGCACAGATGTCGTCTACGTTGATGAGGCCCCGGGTGGTCTCGATCTGGGCTTCGATGCCGATGTGGCCTACGGGGAGCCCGCTTCGCTTCTCCACTTGGGTGATGAGCAGGTCGAGAGCCACCACCTCGGCCGCCGACTGGACCTTGGGCAGCATGACTTCGTCGAGGCGCTCTCCCGCATTGCCCACCACCTCGATGACGTCCCCGTAGGTCCACTCGGTGTCCCAGGCGTTGATGCGCACGCACAGGACCCGGTCGTCCCAGGCCTGCTTGCGGATGGCCTCGACCACCTTGGCCCGGGCGGCATCCTTCTCGAGAGGGGCGACCGAGTCCTCGAGGTCCAAGAAGGACATGTCGGCGGGAACGGTGGGTGCCTTCTCGAGAAACCGCTCGTTGGAGCCGGGCGTGGAGAAACAGGATCGGCGGGGCAGGTTGCGGCTGCGCTCGGACATGGGACGGATGCTACCGGCGGGCCTGAAACCGCTCCAAGACGAAGAGCTCAGGCGGCCAGATCGATAGGCGTCAGCTGCTCGGAGATCAGGCGTTCGAAGTGCTTGACGTCGCCACTCACGTATCGGCGGCACAGGCGCAGGCCTTCGATGTAACAGAAGACGTACGCCCGCCACGTCGGGTGCACGAGGAACTCGACCGCCTTGGCCGCTCGCGGTCCCGGCAGCAGCGCCCAGCGCGCAAGCTCGTCGATGACGACGTCGGGATCGGCGCCCTCGGCGTGCAGGCGGATGGCGGCGTTGCCCCGGGCGGCGGCGAGCGCTTCGCCCGCCTCCGACACGGCGGCCACGACCTCGGCGTCGTAGCGGATCCCGAGCGGCCGCAGGTGCTCGGCCACGACCGACTCGGGCCGGCGCCCGACGACCACCTCGAGCCCGAGGTCGGCCAGTCCCTCGGCCAACAGGCACGACGGCGTGCCCACCAGGAAGACGGTCTCTTCCAGCCACCGGCGCCGGCGCACCAGACCGACCTCCTTGCGGCTGTGCTCGGTGTGGTGGCCGGGATAGGCCTCGTGCGCCACGAGATGGGCGAGGGAGATCGACAGCACGGGCAGGTCGGTGTTGATGTCCACTCGTGAGCGCAGTCCGCCCAGGTAGGTGTTGAACCCCGACCAGGGCTTGCCGCTCACCAACTCGAAGTCGACGTGCTCCTCGTCGGGCAGGCCGAAGAGCTTCCGGGTGCGAGCTCGGAGGTCCTCGGCAAGCGACGAGATGGCGGAGGGGAGGAGGTCGAGGGGCACGGCGTGCGCCTCCCTCCAGGTGATGAGGCGCTCAGGGAGCGGGCCGTCGCCCGGGAGCGCCTCTTCCAGGCGCAGATGCGCTTGGCGGAGCTCGTCTTCGGGCACTGGCGAGGGGCGCACCCCGTAACAGAGCTCGACCTCGTCGAGGTAGCCGATCTCCTCGCCGGCGAGCCGGCGGGCCGTCGTCCACAATCCGCGCACTTGTGCCTCGAGCCAGGAGCGCCTGCCGCGGTCGTCCGTATCGGTGTCGTCAAGGGGGGCCTTCCCCTCGAGGTCGCGAAGCAGTGCCCGCGCCTGCTCGGCTAGTCGCGCCGGTGGACGGACCGGCTCGGCGTTCACGCGCGTGGCGAGCTCGGGAGGCCCGTAGTAGGCGTCGACGAGCCCGTCGATGTGGCGGCCCAGGGCCAGACCCAGCTCGAGATAGGCGCCGACGCAGCCGGCAGGCGCCTGGGAGTCGGCGGTCACCCCAGGTTGGCTCTGAAGAAGTCGAGGGTGCGGCTCCAGGCTTGCGAAGAAGCCTTGGCGTGGTGGACCTCGGGCCGGGTGTCGTTGAAGAAGGCGTGCTCGGCGCCCGGATAGACATGGACCTCGACCTGCTTCCCGAGCTGACGCAGCTGGCTCTCCAGAGCACGAGCCGCCTCCGGCGAGAGCCACTCGTCGCGTTCGGCGACGTGCACGAGCACGGGCCCGGCGAGCTTCGAGTAGTCGGGATTGGCGTCAGGCCAGGCGATGGCGCCGTAGAACGACACGCACGCCTTGATGGCGTCGGGCCGTTGGCACGCCAGCACCAGGGCGAGCCCGCCACCCATGCAGAAGCCCACCACGCCCACCTTGTCGCCCGAAGCCCGGCCGCGAACCTCGTCGACCGCACCCGACAGGTCCCTTCCGGCCTGGTCGAGGCGCATGGCCATCATCTGCTTGCCTGCCTCGTCTGGCTCTCCCGGGGGCACCTTGGTCCCGTGATAGAGATCCGGAGCGAGTGCCACGAAGCCTTCGGTGGCGAAGCGGTCGGCCACGTCTTCGATGTGGGGCACCAGCCCCCACCACTCCTGGATCACGACCACCCCGGGCCCCGAGCCCGAAGAGGGCATGGCCAGATACCCGCCGCTCTTGGTGCCGTTGCTCGGGAACTCGATTTCCTCACCCATGCCGTGCTGCTTACCACGCAGCGACGAGCTCGGGTGGTTCGGGACAGTCGTGCACGGACAGCGCGTCCGCCGGGGCCAGCGCACCCGTCGGGCCCACCACGTTCGAGACGCCTCTCAGCGCGACGACCGTCGTGGACGGGGGCCCCGGCTCGAACCACGCCGACGCCGCCGTACGCGCCCTGGCAGGAGGACATTCCACCCGGCCCACCAGCGTCTGCCACAACCGGGGAGGGAGGACCCTGCCGACACCGGCCACGACCCAGACGTCAGCTTCCAACTCGACCGCGGCCTGGAGCAGACCCTCGTCGTCGGAATCGACCACCATTCCCGTCGGGCCCATGGCGTCGGTGCGCAGGACGACCACCTCGGCCGAGGCCACGTCGGCGACGCCACCGTGGTGCACGGCCCGGCGACCTTCGAGCGCCTCGTCGAGCCGCTCTTCGGTGGGATCGTCCTCGAGGGCGTCGGCACACCACGACGCCTCCGCCAGGGGATCGCCGGCGCACAGCACCCGAGCCGACACCCACCACAGCGGACCGCAGGAAGGGTTGCGTTCGAGGAGGCGCCTGCAGGCAGGAAGGGCGGCGGCCGGCTCCCGTTCGGCCAGCTCGGCGAGAGCAAAGGCGGCTTCGGCGCCCAGCTCGGCAGGCCCGCCCCATCCGGACCGGGCGACGAACCGGAGACGCTCGATGGGATGCACCGATGGCGACGCTACCCGTCGGCCGAGTGCGGCAGGACCCAGCGGTCAGCGGGGCTGCTCGGCCAACCAGCCGGGTGGCACCTTGCCCTGGGCGCCTTCGAGCCGTGGACCCGGCGGATGCCCGAAACGGTAGGGAGTCGGAGGCCACCCGAGCTGGACGAAGACGGCTTGTCCGGTCTGGCCGCTCGTGATGCAGAACAACACGGCGCCGGCCACCGCCTCGGGGGAGATGAGCGGGAACCCCGACCCGGTGAGGAGGTCGCGGATCTCGCCGTCGATGAGCGGCGTGTCCACAAGACTCGGGCACACGGCGTTGACGGTGACGTTCTGCTCGGCCAGGCGAGGTGCGACGGCGCGCACCAGACCCACGACGGCGTGCTTCGTGAGCGTGTAGAGGGGGTCGCCGGGGAAGGCGATGAGCCCGGCGAGCGACGACGTCGCGACGACCGCCCCGCCACCCTTGTCGGTCATCTGAGGGACGAGCGCCCTCATCCCGAAGGCCACACCGTCCACGTTGACGCCGAGGATCCTTCGGTACTGCTCGTCCGTGAAGGCGGTGATGTCCTGCTCGCCCGTGGTGGTCCCGGCGTTCAAGAAGGCGATGTCGGCACCCCCGAGTTCGGAGGAGGCGGCGGCGATTCGGGTCCACTGCTCGGGTTGGCTCACGTCGGCGGACAGGGCGCGCCCGTCGAGCTCGGAGGCGCTGCGTCGTGCCGCATCGCCGTCGATGTCCACCACGAGAACCGTGGCGCCCAGCGAGGACAGACGCCTGGCGGTCGCCAACCCGATCCCCGATCCGCCGCCGGTGACCACGGCCACCTTGCCCTCGACCGAAGCCGTCACCTCGCTCATGCCCAGTACGCTGGCAGGGTCCGCCCCTGGGCGCCAGTTGCCTGCCGAGGAGTCCCGTGAAGCCGATCCCTGTGTCGTTCCACATCGGGCCGCTCGTCGTGCACACGTACGGAATCGGTCTGGCGGTGACCTTCTGGTTCGCCTACCGCTACTTCGAACGGCGGCTCCGGGCCAGGGGACTGCCGACCGACTGGGTGACCGGGATGTTCATCTGGGTCGTGGTCGCCGCCATCGTCGGGGCCCGGGCGATGCACGTGGTGGCGAACTTCTCGTACTACTCGGCCTACCCCGGCCAGATCATCGACATCTGGCACGGCGGGCTCTCCTCTTTCGGAGGTCTGCTGTTCGGGATCCCGACTGGCCTGGTGCTGGCGCGCCGGCGATGCCCGCAGCTGTCGCTCGGAAGGGCACTGGACATCGTGGCGCCTGTGCTGATGGCGGCGTGGGGGGTTGGCCGCCTGCTCGGGCCGCAGCTCATGGTGGCGGGCGGTGGTGCCCCCACCAAGGCTTGGTACGGCATGTACTACGCCGGCGAAGTGGGCAAGCGCGTGCCGGTGCCGATCATCCAGGCCTTCGACAGTTTCGTGATCTTCGCCGTCCTCATCCTCATCGAGCGCCACGTACAACGCCGGCCGAGCGGCTACGTGCTGTCGGCCACCATGGCCCTGTGGGGGCTGGCTCGCTTCTTCGAGGAGCACTTCTTCCTCGGAACGCAGGCGCAGGTGGGCTCCACCCAATCCGAGAGCCACATCGGGCCGATCCTGGTGCAGGTGGCCGGCCTGGCCTTGTTCGCCGCCGGAGTGGGCCTCATGTTCTGGCTCCGGAGGAGCAAGCCAGACTCGCAGCCCGACGTGAAGGGAGAGGCTCCGGCTTCGATCGGATCTGAGCCACCGGTCTCCGCCACTCCCGGCGCCGTGGTCGGCTGAGCACCGCTGGCCGGCTACGCCTCTTCGAGCCGCCTCCGACCCGGTCCCGGCGGCCCGGCGAATGCCTGGGCGATGGCCATCCACTGCGCAGCGTCGGGTCCCTCTACGACGAGGTCGGTGTCGTCGAGATGACGCCGCTGCGTCACCACCAGGCAGAAGTCGAGGGCGGGGCCCCGCACGACGTCGCGTCCACCATCTTGGTCCCAGCTCCACTCCTCGCCCGAAGGTCCAGCGAGCTCGACTCGGACCGAGGAGGTCGGGGGATCCAGGCCACGGACCAGGTAGGAGTAAGGCCGGGCCCGCACTCCCAGGTGGGCGACGTGGACGAGACGGTGAGTCGGCACTCTGCGGACACCCAGGGCGTCGGCGACGTCCTGGCCGTGGGCCCATGTCTCCATGAGCCGGGCCGAGGCGAAGGACATTGGACTCATGGGCGGCCCGTACCAGGGCACCCTCGTCCCCGGTTGGAGCCGGCCCGCAGCCTCGAGGAGGTTCTCGCGCCCGTCTCGCCACCAGGCGAGCAGCTCGCCGCCGCTCATCGCCCGGCCGCGCTGCAGATGCTCGGCCATGATGTCGTCGCCTCCGGCGGCCCGGCCCAGAGCCTCCTCGGCCAGCGCTGAGAACCGGTCGGGCTCCTCGATGGCGAGGGCAGCCATCTCGTCGAAGTGGGCGAGATGGCTGATCTGGTCCCGCACCGCCCACCCCTCGGCTGGTGTGGCGACGTCCCACTCGTCTCTCAGGTCCCTGACCAACGCATCGAGCTCGGCTTGCTCCTCCGCCAGATCAGACAACAACTCCGGGAGCGAAGGCAGTGGCGGCACCCGTCGGACCATACCGAGAGGAGGGGGAGACAATCAGTTGCGGCCGCAACGACCTCGTATAGGCTGTGTCCATGGGCGAGGGGCCTTGGTTGGACGAGGTTGAGCAAAAGGCGTGGCGCGGACTGCTCGGAGCCCACCGGAAGCTGCTCCAGCGGCTCGACGCCGAGCTCCAGGCCACCCAACAGCTCTCGGCATCGGACTACGGCGTACTCGTCGAGCTGAGCGAGGCCGAAGGCGGAATGATGCGGATGAGCGAGTTGGCCGAGCGCATGCTGCTCTCCCCCAGCGGGCTGACCCGGAAGTTGGACTCCATGGTCGAGGTCGGGCTGGTGGAACGGGTCCGCTGCCCCACGGACCGGCGTGGAGCGTTGGCCGCGCTGACCCCGGCCGGCCGGGCTCGCCTCGAGGCTGCCGCCCCGGACCACGTCGAACAGGTCCGCCGGAACTTCGTGGAACGGCTCACCCGCGAGCAGCTGGTCCTGCTCGGCGAGGCACTCGGCGTCCTGGCGGGAGGGTTCCCCTGCGGCGCGGGAGACGAGGCCGAGGAGGCCTCGGGGACGTCGTCGCTCTGCTGAAGAACCTTCACCCGTTCTCCGCGGGCCAGACCAGAATGACGTCGTGGCCGGGGTGATCAGGAACGTCGCCGACGCAAGGAGGCGCGCCAGGCGGACGCTCCCGCGCGTCGTCTACGACTACGTCGACGGCGGTGCCGACGACGAGATCACGATGGCCGAGAACGAACGGGCATTTCGCGACATCGCCTTCCGGCCCAGGGTGGCGGTCGACACAGGTGAGCCCGATCTGACGACCACGGTTCTCGGTACCCGGGTATCGATGCCCGTGCTCCTGGCCCCGTGCGGGCTGGTTCGCCTGATGCATCCCGACAGCGCCCTCGGAGTAGGAAGAGCGGCGGCGGCGAAGGACACGATCTGGGTCCTGAGCTCCGTCGCCGGCGTGACCCTCGAGGCAGCGGCTCCGGCCGGAGGACGGCGTTGGTTCCAGCTCTACGCCAGCGGCGGCCGTCGCGAGGCAGAGGAGACCATCGAGCGCGCCAAGGCGGCCGGCTACGAGGCTCTCGTCGTGACCGTCGACACTCCCGCCCTGGGCAATCGCGAGCGCGATGCCCGCCACGGGGTTGGCACGCCCATGCGGCTCGATGCCCACACGGCCATCAGGCTTGGCCCGCAGGTTCTGGCCCGACCCCGATGGTCACTGCGAATGATCCGAAGCGGGGTGTCGATGCTGAAGCGGCCGAGCAGACCGACCGATGTCGCTGCCCGTGCCGGGACCGACCTCGAGACAGCAAGCTCCTTCTACACGCACGCCTCGCCCTTCACGTGGGCCGACATCGCCTGGGTACGCGAGCGGTGGGCCAAGCCTCTCCTGGTGAAGGGCGTCCTCACCGGCGCCGACGCGGTGCAGGCCGCCGACGCCGGGGCCGATGCCGTCGTCGTCTCCAACCACGGCGGCCGGCAGTTGGACGGAGCTGCAGCCACAATCCGAGCACTTCCCGAGGTGGTGGACACGGTCTCAGGGCGCATAGAGGTGCTCATGGACGGCGGAGTGCGCAGAGGCGGTGATGTGCTCAAGGCGCTGGCGATGGGCGCCCGGGCCGTGCTCATCGGACGTCCCTATCTCTATGGCCTGTCCGCAGACGGCCAACGAGGAGTCGAGCGCATCCTCGACATCCTGCGCTCCGAGATGGCCCGCAGCCTCCGGCTCCTCGGGTGCGCGTCGGTGTCGGAGCTCGACCGCTCCTACGTGGAGATACCGGAGAGGACGGGAGGCTTGGCCAATCGGAGCTGAAGCAGGATCCACATGGCTTCTACGCCGTCACGCCAGGTCAGCTTCTTGCCCTCTTCCCGCCCGCGTGCCTTGTAGTTGATCGGCACCTCGAACGGCCTGATTCCCGTTCTCAGGAGCTTGGCGGCGATCTCCGCCTCGACGCCGAATCCTTGCTGGCGAAGGTCGAGCGACCGGTACAGCGCAAGGGGCATCAGCTTGAAGCAGGTCTCCAGATCGCTGAGCCATGAGTTGTACAGCACGTTGGCCGCCATCGTGACTGCCTTGTTCCCTACGACGTACCAGAACGAGTAGGCGGTGTGGCTGCCGAACGTCCGGGTTCCGAACACGACCTGGGCGTCGCCGGCGATCACGGGCTCGAGAAGCCTCGGGATGTCACTCGGCGTGTACTCCAGGTCGGCGTCGCAGACGATGACATAGTCACCGGAGGCCGACGACGACGCAGTTCTGAGAGCCGCACCCTTTCCGCTGTTGCGTTCGTGCGAGCGCTTCACAACACGCCCGTCGTCCAGCCTCTGGATGAGCTCACCTGATCCGTCGGTGCTGCCGTCGTCCACCATGACGAGCTCCATGTCGCACGGATAGGCCACGTCGAGGACGCGCTTCACGGCGTAGTTGAGGGTCTCGGCCTCGTTGTAGACGGGCATGAGCACGCTCAGCTTCACGAGGTCCTCCGGGAACTTGGGGCCATTCGGATCACGAACAGGGCATTGTGCCAGTCGCCCACGAGAGGCCAGTGGGGGCGGAGGGGATCGAACCCTCACTGTGGGCGGTTTAAGCGCCCTGCCTCTGCCGATTGGGCTACGCCCCCGGGCGCCGGCCAGCCCAAAGTAGGCCAGCTCAAGACCCCCTTCCCAACAGCCGAAGCTAACCCTACTGTGGCGAAAGTGGCTACTGGGGCGGGTGGTGACTTGGGCCTCCGACCGACATGGATCGGCCGGGGCTTGGCTCTGGCGTTCGTGACCTCGGCTCTGGCCGCTGTGACCGTGCCGGCCGGCGCAGCGGGAACGAGCACGGGCACATCCGGCGCCATCAGTTCGGCCCAGGCGCAGGCCCAAGCCCTCGAGGCACAGATCGCCCAGGAGCAGGCGCAGGTCTCGGTCCTGTCAGAGGAATACGACACGGCCAGCGTCCACCTGGCGCAGGTCGAGTCGGCCCTGGCTCAAACCACCCAGGCACTGACCGCCGAGCAGACCCGCCTCGCCTCGGCCCGTCAGCAGCTCCAGGCCGACGCCATCAAGGCCTACGAGTTCGACATCCCCACCCAGACCCTGATCGAGTCGTTCTCCTACCCCAACGAAACCTCCGAGCTCCGCCAGCAGTACCAGCAGACAGCGATGGGCAACATCAGCCGGACCGTGACAGAGCTGACCAGCGACAAACGCCAACTCGCCGCCTCACAGTCGTCGCTCACCGCCGAGGAACAGCAAGCCGCGACTGAGACTCAAGCGGTCCATCAGGACGAGGAGGCGACCGCCTCGGCCAGCGGGGCCGCCCAAGCAACGCTGGCCAGTGTCAACAGCCACATCAGAGAGCTCGTGGCTCAACAGGCCGCCGAACAAGCGGCGGCCGAGGCGGCCGCGGCAGCAGCTGCCGCCAGCCTGGCAGCCAAGAAACAGGCCGCAGCCGAGGCGAACCAGGCCGCGCAGGTGGCCCAAACGGTGGCATCAGGGAGCTCGGCGGCGGATCAAGCCACCAACTCGGCCAATCAGGCGGCTGGAACCGCCGGGGGGGTGACCACCATCGGCACCGGGAAACCTGAGGTGGCGAGTGGGGCGGGCGCCAAAGCGGTGGCAGCCGCCGAGCAGTATCTCGGCGTGCCCTACGTCTGGGGAGGGGCGTCGAGCAGCGGTGTTGACTGCTCGGGCTTGGCCATGCTCGCCTGGCAGGCGGCCGGCGTCGACCTGTTGCACTCGGCAGCCCTGCAGTACACCGAGTCCACGCCGGTGCCACTCTCTCAGGTCCTTCCCGGCGATCTGCTCTTCTACGACCTGGACGGGACCGGGATCGACCACGTCGTGATCTACGTCGGGTCCGGCCCGTACGGGGCTGACACGATCATCCAGGCTGCGGAGACGGGGACCGTCGTCTCGTTCGACCCCTACTGGACCTTCGGGCTGGTGGGCGCCGGGAGGCCCTGAACCGGAAGGCGGCGCGGAGGGGCACAGGTAGCATCTGGCGCCGTGGCACCGGGCAAGGAGACTGCACAGCGCGAGCAGCGTGCCGCGCTCGTCCCGCTCCCCCGGCCCGCCGAGCCCCCCGACCCCAATCTCCGGCTGTCGGACGTGGACGAATGGGGCCGTTCGGAGCACATGCGGGAGATCGCCCGGCGGATCTACGACCCCCTGTACCGCTACTGGTTCCGGGCCGAGTGGGAGGGGCTGGAGAAGGTCCCCATGACCGGGGGGGCGCTGCTCGTGGCCAACCATGCCGGCGCCATCCCGTCGGACGCCCCCGTCATCATGCACGGGATCGAGACGGAGCTCGGTCGCCCCGTCTACGGCATGGCGGACTACTTCTTCCGCTCAGCCCCCTACCTCGGCACCATGTGGGAACGGGTGGGCGGAGTTCCGGCCCACCCCGACAATGCCTTGCGGCTGCTGCGCGACCAAGGCCAGTTGGCGGTGGTCTTCCCGGAGGGCACGAAGGGGCCGTCGAAGACCTACACCGACCGCTACCGCCTCCGCCGTTTCGGCCGGGGCGGCTTCGTCGAGATCGCCATGCGCGCCGGCGTGCCGGTCATCCCCATTGCCGTCGTGGGTGCCGAAGAGTCGATGCCCATCGTCTTCCGCCTCCCAACCGTGGCGCGGGCACTCGGCGTCCCCTACGTCCCGGTCACGGCCAACATGCTGCTCTTCGGTCCTCTGGGCCTCCTCTTGTATTTCCCGGCCAAGTTCAAGCTACGCGTCCTCGACCCGGTGACCTTCGACGTCCCGCCCGGCCAGGATCGCTACTCCAAGAGCAGGGTGATGGACGAGGCGGAAAAGATCCGCATGCACCTCCAAGAGACGCTCTACGACATGCTGCGCGAGCGGCGAAGCGTCTGGTTCGGCTGACGATGGGAAGGCGAGTCCTCATCACGGGTCTGGACACGTTCTGGGGCGGACGCATGGCCCAGGCGCTCGAGTCCGACCCCGAAGTCGACATGATCCTGGGCATGGGCACGAGCGAACCATCGGTGCCGCTGGAGCGGGCTGAGTTCGTCCGCGCCGACCAGACCTATTCGATCCTGGCCCGGATCGTGCGGGCCACCCAGGTGGACACGATCGTCCACACCTTCC
>JASHUM010000111.1 GCA_030040015.1 Acidimicrobiales bacterium | reverse complement strand
GGTCAGGCCGTCTTTGATCCCGTCGTCGATGTCGGCCTGGCGTAGCCAGCGCGCCAGGGTCGACGGCGAGATGTCGAAATCGGCCGCCACCTCGTCCAGAGACACCGTCCTGCGCCGGGCCACGGCGATGACGTCCCACTTGAAGTCCTCGGGGAACCTCTTGGGCATAGCTCCATCCTTTCCGCGAGGGCCATCCTCGCAAAAAAGATGTCAACTAGACCCGCACCAGACCCTGACCTGGGAAAATGTCATGAGGCGGATAGTTCTAGTACAGCCAGAACACATTTCGGAGGGTTTGAAAATAGTCTCATGCTCTCCGCACGTGCGGTGACTGTGCGTCCCTACCTGCGGCGAACCGAAGCCTCGTTCAGCGCCACCGCGGCCCGGATGAGGGCCTGAAACGCCTTTTCGTCGATCTTCTCGCCGTGCTGAAGATCGATGGCGCGGCGGAGGTTGCCGTCGAGGCTGGCGTTGAACAGGTGTTTGGGATCCTTCAGGGAAGCTCCCTTGGCGAAGGTCACCTTCACGTGGTCCTTGTACACCTCTCCGGTGCAGATCATGCCGTCGTGTGACCAGACGGGAACACCGGTGGGATTCGAGACCTTTCGCCACTTCAGGTCCTCGACGACCTCCGGATCGGCTTGCTTGATCAGCTTGCGGATCCGGGAGAGCGTGGCACCACGCCAGTCGTGGAACTCCCGGATCTTCGCGTCCATCAGCCGGGACGGGGATTCGTCCTGGTTCGAGGTCTTCATCACTTCAGGTTCGATCCTCGCTCAGGGAAGCTGTCCGACGAACGGCAACGACAGCTGATCATCACCGAGCTGCACGCCCAAGCCCAGCGGATCCCCCTGGCCCGCCCCGATCCCTCCCAGCGGGACCGGGATCGGGCTCGGTCCGCTGCCTCCAGCCGACTGGGTGGTGCTGGGACAGGCGACTCCCGGGGACGCCTCCGTCACGATGTCGACACCGGGAGGAGGCGAAACGGCTTCGTCGAACGCCGTCGGGACGAAGACGCCGTCGGGAAGGAGGTCGAAGACGAAGGGGTACTCCAGCGTGCTGCCCACAGGCGGGCTCCCGACATCGGACAGGGGTACCTCGATGGTGAACACCCCGTTGGTGCCGTTCTGGGTGAAGCTGCCGGTGTCGGTGTTGGTGAACGTGGGTGAGTCGCTCGACATCACCCCGTCACCGTAGGTCACCGTTCCGGTGGGCAACGACACCGGCGCCGGCACACCGTCGAGGTCCTGGGGCTGGTCCACGGCGGCGCCGGCGAAGTAGGTGGTCCCGTCATAGGTCCACGCCGCGTAGAAGCCGTACCCGTCCAGGGCGTCGGGCGGCCCCGTGGTGGACAGCCCGGGACCGCTGATGGTCACGACCAGGTTGGACCCACTGACGGTCACGGTCGACCCGGTGATGTCGAGGGCGGTGTCGTCGGGTGCCGAGCCCACCGGGGGCTGCAGCGTGGTGTCGTAGGCGTTTCCCTCTGGGCTGGTCATCACGGCGGAGCAGTTCTCGACCACCGGAGGGGGTGCGCTCACCTGTTGAGGGTGGGTGGGTGTCAACGACGAATCGTCATCGACCTTGGGGTCGGCGATCATGTGCGCCACGTCGATGGCACCCCAGCCGCTCGTGTAGTCCCATCCCGGTCCCGACTGTTGGTAGAAGTTGCCGGTGGGAACCTCGCTCTCGGTGATGTCGTAGAAGTCCTTCGAGTAGCTGGAGCTCTGTCCCACGGCGTAGAAGGTCTCGTTGGCGAACCCGAGGCCCGGATAGGCACCGTCGACCTCGGGCGATGCGGCTTGGATGCGGGCCCACATGCCGACGGTCAGCGGTGACGCCAGGCTGGTCCCGCCCACCGCGAAGGGCATCATGTCGATGTTGGTCATGAAGGCATTGGCGGTGTCGAGTCCCTGGATCCCGATGCCGGACATGGCGGCGACGTCGGGCACGCCCCGACAGATGGTGCCCGGCGTGATGGGCGAACCATCCTCTGCCACCGGCGACGTGCACGGCTCGTCGATGTTGGCGACGTTCTGCTGATAGGAGGGCTCGGGGATGAACCCGGCGGGTCCACCTCCAGTGTACGCCCACGACACTTCGCTCTCGCGCTGGGGGTTGGCCGTGTAGTCGCTCTGAGGCTCGCCGGCGGCGGAGGGGTTGCTGGTCCCGTTGGTGGTGAGGACGGTGCCGCCCACGCACACCGCCCACACACTGGCGCAGGGATAGTTCTGGTCGGTGGGAGCCGTGCCCGGCAGCAACCCGTTAGGCCAGCCGATGACGGGCAGTATGACGTCCGGGCAGGACCCGCCGCTGTCGCCGGCGGAGGAGAACAGGGTGCGGCCCTCGCTCACCGCCTGCTCCAGCGCCGGGTCGCCGAGGACCTCCATCTCCTGACCGACGAGGGCTTCCCCGTAGTTCAGTTCGTTCAGGACACCGTTGAGTTGACTGGGGGTATCGGGGAAGCTCTCACACTCGCCGAAGCTGGCGTTCATCTGCTGGGGGCCGTCGGGGTCTCCGGCCCAGTCCGAGAACATCACGGCCATGTCTGCGTCGTAGGGAGTGGACGCGAAGTACTGGTCGAGTTGAGTCAGCCCGGGCGCCATGCCCGAGAGGGCCTCGTTGTCCAGGTTCCATTCGTCGTCGGCGAACACGGCGTTGTCGTTGGGAGTGGCGTCGGGCGACAGCTGCGACTCCTGCACCATCCGGGTGGGCACGGCGGGCAGACCCATCCGCTGTTCCCACACCCGCAGGTCGGAGAACAGTCCGTTGGGATATCCGAAGCCGAACATACCGGCGGTCTCACCCTGGCCGGTGTCAGAGGACGGGGCGTCGTAGACACCCCAAAGGTCCTGGGGGACGAGCGTGCCGTCGTAGGAGTCGGAAGAAGCAGACCTGGTGGTGAGCGACTTCGGAACAAGCGTCGAGAACGAGGTGTCGTTGGCCTCGTCGACCTCCTGTTCGGTCCACACCCGCTCCAACGTGTTGAGCCCGGCGACCGCGGTGATCGGCAAGGCGGCGGGGAGCTCGGGCGCGTTCTGATTCGCCAGGAAGCCGATGTCACCCACCCGGTACTCGCCGAAGGTGGTCTTCATGAGCGCGGCCACCTGGGAGACGGTGCCCCGGGCTTGGACCAGGTCGCCGGCTCCCGACACGTAGCCGATGGCGAGGCCCCCGGATCGCAACCATGCCTCGGTGGCATCGACGGTGTTCGTCGGGACGCCGAAGCGAGCGTCGAACTGGGCCGGAGTGAGGAAATGGTGGTACTCGGGGCTGGTCCGGTCGTACATCTGGTCGATGGCGGCCACCTCGGCCGAGGAATCGGGCTGAGCCAAGCCCACCGCCAGGGTGAGCATGGTGGTGCCAGGAGCGGACCCCAACAACGTGGCGTCGGAGAGCCCGGGGAGGACCAACGAGCTGGGGACGACGCCCTCCGCGTCCCAATTGCTCACGCCGGCATCGCTCGACGACGCCGAGCCGGGCGTGGTGTTCGGTTGCCCGGCGAGCGAGCTCGACGCCGATGTGGCCGGCGAGGCGGGCGTTGCCGTGCCGGAGCTCGACAGGGCGCCCGTCGCCGCCACGGCTGCCCCGGTGCCCGCCGACATGACGGCCACGACCGCCAGGCCCAAGATGAACTGACTCCGACGCAACCGTCCTCGCATCGCGTTCCGCCTCTCGCTGTCCTGCCTCGACCCCGCCGGGGCTGAGCCTCCTCCGATCACACCACGCCACTGGAGAGACGCTCCCAACCATGCTCGCGCCTCGACCCGATCCCGAGCCAGTCGACCCGGTAGTCTCGGGCCGACCGAGGAGGCTGGACATGGCGGTGAACGGCTGGCGCGTCGCCGACAGCGACATGCACGTCATGGAGCCGCCCGACCTGTGGCAGCGCTACATGGACCCGTCGTGGGAGCACGCCGCCCCCGTCGGCCTCAGCGAGATCGAACGCGACATGCGGGTCAAGGTCAAGAACGCCGTTGTGCTGCGCCTGGGCCGGTTGCGTCAGCGTGCCAGTGGCCGGCCCTGGCGATCGGAGCAGGACTCGGCCTTCGCCCACGCCGAAGCCCGAAGCTGGGATGCCAAGTCCCAGGTCATGGCCATGGACATCGAGCACATCGACTCCACCGTCCTGTTCCCGAGCCGCGGGCTCTTCGTCCTCTCTCTGCAGAGCACCGAGCACGTCGGGCCCGACGGGCTGGAGCCAGAGTTGGCTGCCGCCATCGCCCGCGCCTACAACGACTGGATGGCCGACTTCGTCCGCGAGTGCGATGCCCCAGGACGCGTCTTCGGCGCCGCCATGCTCGCTCCCCACGACGTCCATGCCGCCGTCGACGAGCTGGCCCGTAACTTCGAACGCGGGTTCCGAGCTGCCTTCCTCACTCCGGGGTTGGTGGACAACAAGCCGTGGCATCACCAGCAGTACGATCCCATCTGGCGGGAAGCCGAGCGCCTCGGTGTCCCGGTGTGCTTCCACGGTGGGGGGACCACCTACCTGAAGCCGGACTTCGCCTTCAGCGAGCACTTGGACCGGCTCATGCTCTGGCACTCCTTCAACCAGCCCCTCGGGATCATGTTCGTGACGGCCTGCTTCACCGCCGGCGGCGTCCTCGAGCGGTTTCCCGAGCTCCGGGTGGGACTGCTCGAAGGCAACTGCTCGTGGGCCCCGTTCATGCTCTATCGCCTCGACGAGCACTGGGAGTGGATGGGGCGTTACGAGGCTCCGGAGGTCCGCATGAAGCCCTCGGCGTACTTCCTGCGCAACTGCTACGTCTCGTGCGAGGCGGACGAAGCCGTCGCCACTCACTACTTCGAGGACTTCGGTGACGACAACGTCGTCTTCTCCACCGACTACCCCCACGCCGACTCGAAATTCCCCCACGCCACCGAGGCCTTCTTGTCCCTGCCCTTCGACGACAGCACCAAGAAGAAGGTGCTGTGGGACAACTACGCCAAGCTCTACGCAGTGAGCTGAGCGGGGCCCCTCAGCCTGAGGGTGCCTCGGGAGCAGGGCCCAGACGGATGGGGACCGCCGCCGCCCGCTCGACCACCTCGACCAGGTCGCTGATGTCGTGGTGGGCGAGGCCCTGGGCCTTGGCGAAGGCAAGCACCTGGTGGACGGCGGAGGCGACGGGCATGGGCATGCCGACCTGCCGGCCCACCTCGAGCATCAACCCGGCGTCCTTGGCCGCCAGCTCCAGGGAGAACTCCGCTGGTCGTCCCCGCTCGTCGATCTCCTCGACCCTTCGCTCCAGGTAGGAGTTGGCGCCTCCCGACGTCCGCACCATGTCGAGCACGGCCCGCAGATCGACGCCGCTCTTGGCCGCCAGGGCCAGCCCCTCGAGGGACACGACCATGGTGGTGAACGCCATCAGGGAGTTGACCAGCTTGCCCACGTTGCCGGCCCCGAGGGGGCCGAGGTGGAACACGGCGCGACCCACGCTCCGGAGCAACGGCGTCACCTGACCCACGAGCTCGTCGTCCCCGCCCACGATGAACACCAACTTGCGGCTACGCGCTCCGGGCGCTCCCCCGGTGACCGGGGCGTCGACCAGTCCCACCCCGGCCGCAGCCATACGGGTGCCCACCGAGCGGACGACGGAAGGAGAGTTGGTGGTCAGGTCGACGAGAAGCTTTCCCGTTCCCCGGGCTTCGGCCAGCCACTCGTCGGCAACCGACTCGAACGCCTCGGGCGAGGGCAGCGACACAAGCGTCCAGTGCGCCTGACGGGCCACCGCTCCGATCGAGCCGGCGGCTCGAGCGCCGGTCGTCACCATGGCATCGACCCGAGAGGAGTCGAGGTCGTGGACCACCACCCTGTGCCCGTCGGCGACGAGGTTGGCGCACACGCCTCCCCCGATGTTCCCCAAGCCGACGAACCCCAGGTCCATAGGCTCGACGGCCGGCTGGCTCATCGGTCCGGAGCTGGCGAGAGGCGTGGACGGTCGCTGCTCAGAGCAGCTCGATCACCATGGCCGAGCCCATGCCGCCTCCGGCGCACATGGAAACGCACCCCACCGATCCTCCCCGGCGGCGCAGCTCGTGGAGCATCGTCACCACCATGCGCGTCCCCGTAGCGGCCACGGGATGGCCGAGCCCACAGCCGCTGCCGTTCACATTGACCGACTCCCGATCCAGTCCCAGCTCTCGGGTGCACGCCACGGCCATGGAGCAGAACGCCTCGTTGATCTCGAACAGGTCGATGTCAGACGACTTCATCCCGGCCCGTTCGAGCGCCTTGGGGATGGCCAGGGTAGGTGCGAGGCCGGTGCGCTCCGGCTCCACGGCGATCGAGGCCCAGGAACGGACGCGGGCCAGCGGGCCGAGACCGTGCGCAGCGGCGAACTCGTCGGAGGTCACCACCACGGCCGCCGCACCGTCGTTGATCCCCGACGAGTTGGCTGCGGTCACGGTGGCGTGGGGAAGCTCAGGGTGCAGCACCGGGAGGGCGGCCAGCTTCTCGAGGGTGGTGTCCGCCCTCGGCTGCTCGTCGGCCTGGAACAGGCGGCCGTCCCCGAGAGGCACGGGCACGGTCTCCTCGGTGAACAGTCCTTGGTCGCGGCTGGCGGCGGCGCGGAGGTTCGACTGCAGCGCCCACTCGTCCGCCTCGGCCCGGGACACGCCGGCCAGGCGGGCGGAGTTCTCGCCCACCGTGATCGACATGTCGCGGTTGGGCGCTTGCTCGGTCGGGGGGTGGGTGGGCGAGTACCACGGCTCGAACTGTCCCGACGAAGGTGGTTGCGCCTTGAGCACCCGCGGCGTCGAGCTCAGGCTCTCGGTGCCACCGGCGACGACCACCTGGTCCATACCGGCACGGATGCTGCCCGCAGCGATCTGGATGGCGCTCAGCCCGGCCGCGCAGTGCCGGTTGTCGGCCAGGCCGGGCACGGCAGTCAGCCCCAGGCGCAGGGCGACGTTGCGGGCGATGACCCCCCCACCCTGCAGGGACTCGGCCAGGACGATGTCGTCGAGGACGGCCGGATCGATGCCGGACCGCTCGAGCACCTCCCCGACGACGACCTCGGCCAGCGTGAAGGCGTCCACGTCCACCAACGAGCCCTTGTACGAACGGCCGATCGGGGTACGGACGGCGGCGACAACGACGGCTTCGGGCACGGCATCCCCTGGGTCTCTGAGAACCGCCGATAGTGGCGGCTGGCTGCGACGATGCTACACGCCTTGACCCGAATCTGACACTGGTGTCATGCTCGCCCCACGACCCCGGGAACAGCTCCGTGACCGCCGCCGACGAGAACCCGGACACCGCGCTCGACCCCTTTGCCGCCTTCGGCCGGTCCCAGGGGGCAGGCGTGGTTCGAAACCCGTACCCGCGCTTCGCCGAGCTGCGCCGTCAGGCGCCGGTCCAGGAGGGGAACCTGCCGTCGCTGACCGGGTTCGCCTCGGAGTTCCCCGTGCCCGAGGTCTACGCCGGGAGCGGCCGGCGCAACTTCGTCGCCTTCAGCTACGCCGCGGTGGAGCGCGTCTATCGCGACGCTTCGACCTTCTCGTCCAAGACGGCGGAGAACGAAGGCATGGAGCTGGTCATGGGCCACACCATCTTGAACATGGACGAGCCCGAGCACCGTGCCTACCGCGGTCTCATCCAGCAGGCCTTCTCGCGGGGGGCACTGGCCCGCTGGGAGCACGAGCTCATCCGCCCCGTCATCGAGCGACACGTGGACGCCTTCAGCGAGCGGGGGTCCGCCGACCTGGTGCGCGAGCTCACCTTTTCGTTCCCCGTCGAGGTCATCGCCGCCATGCTCGGCCTCCCCGAAGAGGACCTCGACACGTTTCACCGACTGGCCGTGGAGCTGCTGCTCATCGTCAGCGACATCGAGCGGGGACTCGCCGCCTCGGTCAAGCTCGGCGAGTACCTGGGCACGATCGTGGCCGAGCGACGGGCCCAGCCGGCCGGCGACCTCATCAGCGTCCTGGCCCACGCCGAGCTCGACGGCCAGCAGTTGACCGACGACGAGATCGTGGCCTTCCTCCGGCTTCTCCTGCCGGCCGGGGCCGAAACGACGTACCGGTCGTCGAGCAACCTGCTCTTCGGACTGCTCTCGGATCGACGCCAGTGGGAGGCGATCGTCGAGGACCGCAATCTCGTTCCCCAGGCCATCGAGGAAGGGCTCCGCTGGGAGCCGCCACTCACCATGACCGGGCGGATCTGCGTGCGCGACGTCGAGCTCGACGGCGTACCCGTCCCCGCCGGGTCATCCATCTCCCCGTGTGTCGGCGCCGCCAACCACGACGAGACGCGATGGGAGGATCCCGAGCGCTTCGACATCTTCCGCCCGCAACGTCCACACGCCGCCTTCGCCTTCGGCCCCCATATGTGCCTGGGCCTCCATCTGGCCCGGCTGGAGACGGCGTGTGTGCTCCACACGCTGTTGGACCGGCTCCCGGATCTTCGTCTCGACCCCGAGGCCGAGGACCTCCACATCACCGGGCTGGTCTTCCGGGCTCCGGCCACTTTGCCGGTGACCTTCGCCGCCTGATCGTGCCGGGCGGACTCCTCGAGGGCCTTCGGGTCCTCGACCTCGGCATCTGGCGTCCCGTGCCGTACGCCACCCAGCTCCTGGCCGAGATGGGGGCGGACGTGATCAAGATCGAACCCCCCGGTGGGGACCCCATGCGGGTCTTCCCTCAGCTGTTCGACGTCCTGAACGCCGGCAAGCGGAGCATGGTGGTCGACTTGCGCAGCGATGACGGGCCGACCGAGGTGCTCGGCCTCGCCGCCGGCGCCGACGCCTTCCTCGAGGGCTTCCGTCCCGGCGTCGCCGACCGTCTGGGGGTCGGGTACGGCGCCGTCGCCGGGGTGAACCCGGCCATCGTCTACTGCTCCATCTCGGGCTACGGAGAGGACGGCCCCCTCGCCCAGGTACCCGGTCACGACGTGAACTACCAGGCCTACGCAGGCGTGCTGGCCCCCAGAGGCGGCCGTCCGGTGACGGCGACCGTGCCCATCGGTGACCTCGGGGCGGGCATGGCCGCCGCCATGGCCACGGTGGCGGCGTGCTTTCGGTCCCGGGCCAGCGGTGAAGGCGAGCGCATCGACATCGGCATCGCCGATGTGCTGGCCACCTGGACCGGCGCCGTGGACCGCCTGAAGCCCGAAGGAGCGCCCCAGGCCATGGACGGGATGCCCGGATACGGCATCTACGTCACGGCCGACGACGGCTTCATCACGTTGGGGGTGCTGGCCGAAGAACACTTCTGGACCGGGCTGTGCGAGGCCCTCGGGCTGACCGACCTCCTCGGGGTGGCGCTCCACGAGCGCGTCGTGCGCAAGCCCGAGCTCGACGAGGTGGTGCGGGGCGCGATCTCCAAGCTGACGCTGGCCGAGGCCTTGGAGCGCCTGGAGCATCACGACGTGCCCGTCGCTCCGGTCCTCGACCGCGGCCAGATGCTCGAGCATCCCCACTTCCGGAGCCGGGGCACTGTGACCGAGGACGCCCGGCCCGGACACGCCGGGGAGCCCGTCATGGGCCACCCGGCGCGTCTCACGTTCCATCCCGCTCGTCGCCTCGATCCTGCCCCCGCTCTCGACGAACGTCACAAGGAGGCGTGGAGCCCACGCTGACCGACGGCTCGCGTCTGCGTCAGCGGATGGTGCCGACGCCTGGGACGAGCGGAAGGTCGAGCGCGGTGACCCAGCCCGGGGGCAGGTCGTTCACAGCCGGCACGGAGTTGAGGGCGCGAAGGCCGGTGGCCAGGCATCCGGCCGCCGCCGCGTCCCTGCCGCTGCCGTCGGTGAGACGAAACGCCGTCTCCTGGGTGACAGACGGCGTCCCGTCGATCACGACCCGGTAGACGTCGTCCCGGGTGCCACGTGGCCAGTCAGGCGCCGAGCTGGGGCCGACGCGATTGACGTGCTCGAGACAGATGCGTGGCTCACCGCCGAAGATGCCGTTGATGGTGAAGTGGATGGCGGCCACCTGTCCGGGCTCGATCACGCCCTTGGCGGTGGCGATGGGGCTGTCGGTCACCCACTTCTCCCACGTCGTCGTGATGTCCTCGAGCTCGATCCCCGCCGCATGGGCGATCATGGGAACGGTGGCGCCCCACGACATGACCAGGATGTCGCTGTGCTCGAGCAGGGCGGTGAATTCGGGCTCGCGGCCGATGCCCATCTCCTGTTCGTAGTCGCCCTCGTAGTTGACGTAGTCGAGGATCTCGAGAGCCCGTACCTGGCGGACCTCACTGCACAGACCCATGAGCGTCATGGGGAACAGGTCGTTGGCAAAGCCGGGGTCGATGCCGGTCGTGAAGCAGGACGATCCTCCCGCAGTGCACGCATCGGTGATGGGGTCGACCCACGACGGAGGGTTGAGCCTCATGGCCGGCCACACCCAGGGCGTCATCGCCGTCGAGCAAACGTCGATCCCGGCCCGCAGAAATGCGCTGATGAGCCTGATGTTGTCGGCGGCGTGAGCGGCGGTGGGCCCATAGTGCACGAGCGCGTCGGGCCGGAGCGCGATGAGAGCGTCGACGTCGTCGGTGGCGTCGATCCCTACGGCGCCGACGCCGCAGATCTCACCCACGTCTCGTCCCACCTTGGCGGTGCTGTGCACGCCGACCCCGACGAGCTCGAAGACCGGGTGACGGACGACCTCGGGGATCACCATGCGCCCCACGAACCCCGTGCCCCACACCACCACACGCTTGCGCATCGCCACGCAGACCCTAACCGTTGCTTGGTGCAGTCGACATGGTCGAACACGTCGACGCAACGCGACAACGCCCCTTGCCAAGGTTTTCTGCGTTGATTACTCTCTCGCCATCGGCGACAGGTGAGGGCGGACTCACCACGCTGATTGGGCGGAGGGTGGGTGGTGACGGGATTTCGGGGGAGGGTGGCGACGACCTCGCTGCCCGTCTTCGTCAAGGCGGGCATCGGAATCGCAGTCGTGGCATTCGTCGCCTCGGTGTGCCTGTCGCCGAGTCGAGGACTCCCGAATGCAGCCCAGATCTCGTGGCGAGGGATCGCGCTCGAAGCTCGCTCGGGCTCGATCCCGGTCAGTGCCGTCCCGGGACAACCGCCGGTGACGACGACGACCACCCCGCCCACCACCACAACCACCACGACGACCACCACGACCACCGCCACGACGACAGTTCCGACACCCCAGTCGATCGTGACGGCCTCGCCGGCGCCGGCCGCGCCCGATCCGGGCGACGGCTGCCAGGCCGCTCTGTCCTATTTGTCCTCGCACGCCGCCCCCGGCTTCGTCTCCATGTGCCCGCACTTTGCCGGAGGACACCAGGCCACGACGACGTGCGTCGGCCCGCCCGATTGCCAGCCCGGGACGATGTTCATCTACATCGCCGTCCCTTGCCCGGCGGCCTACATGAACGAAGCCAGCAACAGCTATGTGCTCATCGGCCAGAGCAACGCTCCCTGGGACCCCTTCGGCTACTGCGGAGAACCGGGCAACCCGTACGGTTGACCGTGTCGGAGCGGCCCCGCCCGGGGGCGGTCACGGTCCGAGCTGAAGCTCGAGCAGGGCCAAGAGCTCGGCGATCCGAACCACGTCCCTGACCGTCGGAGCCTTTCCCGGTTTGTGCAGGTCCTCGGCTCGGGCCTGCTCCTGCCGACGGCGGGTCCTCGTTGCAGCGCTCATGACGTCTCCCTTTCTTCCCGTGCCACCGAACCAGGATCGCCCTCCCGGCTTGGTCGCCCCTGAGAGCGGGGTACGAGGTTCCTGACCGACTCGTCGGGAAAACGGGAGAGTGGGTTCAGCCCGCGGCGGGAGCGGGTTGACCGGTGGGGACGAAATCACGGCTCCGAATGAGCAGGACGCACAACACCGCGCTCACGAGCGCCGTGATCCCTCCGATGACCAGGATGTCGTTGAGCGAGGTGACGAAACTCGCCCGCGCCACGGTCGCCACTCGAGCCGCCGCCTGCCCGTGCACCCCGAGGGCAGACACCGGGTTGATGCCCTGGACCAAGGCGGTCGCCGCTGCTCCGGCTCGGTGCCCCACCCCCGCCACGCTGGCCAGGCCGCTCACCACGTCGCTTCGGACCTTGGTGGCGAAGATGGAACCGAGGGCGGCGATGCCGGTGGCGATGCCGACCTGCCGGAAGGTGTTGTTGATCCCTGACGCCATGCCGGCTCGATGCGGCTCGACCACGCCCACGGCGGTGGAGGCCAGGGGCGGGTTGACCATGCCGATACCCAGGCCACCGAGGATGAACCCGGGAACGAGATGGGTCCACGAGCTCTGGGGATGCAGCCCGGCCATGAGCAGCTGCCCCACACCGATCAGCACGAGGCCGGGTCCGATGAGCCACCGCACCGGCATGCGGGCGCTCAGGCGCCCGGCGGCAAAGGCGGTGACGAGACTGGCCCCGGACAGGATGATGAGCCGGACGCCGGTGCCCAGAGCCGAGTAGCCGAGGGCGTCCTGTAGGTAGAGCACGAGGTAGAGGAGCATGGCGAACATCGACGACGCCATGCCGAAGGCGGCGATGGCGCCGCCCGAGAAGGTGGGCACGCGGAACAAAGCCAAGTCGAACATGGGCTGACGGCCGACGCGCTCGGCGATCAGGAACGCCGCCACCAAGGCGGCGGAGCCGACGAAGCAGCCGATCACGCCGGCGTTGGTCCAGCTCGTCTGGTTGGCCCTGATGAGGCCGTACACCAGCGCGCTCAGTCCGGCGGTGAAGAGGACGAAACCGGCCCAGTCGGGACGGCGAGCGCGTTGCTCCCTGGACTCCTCCACCCGGGTGGCGGTGAGGATGGTGCCCACCACGCCGATGGGCACGTTGACGAGGAAGATCCACCGCCACCCGATCCCGGTGGTGATGACCCCACCGAGGACCGGTCCGACCGCCACTGCGACGCCGGTCACAGCCCCCCACACCCCGAAGGCGATCCCGCGTTCGGGCCCCCGGAAGGCCTGGGCGATGAGCGCCAGTGCGGTGGCGAACATGATGGCCCCGCCGATACCTTGCCCGCTTCTCGACAAGATGAGGAAGAGTGGACTGGTCGACAGTCCGCACATCAGCGAACCGGCGGTGAACACCACCAGCCCGATACAGAACAGCAGACGCCTTCCGAACAGGTCGGCCAGCGACCCGGCGGTGAGGAGCAGAGCGGCCAGGGTGAGCGCGTAGGCGTCGACACACCACTGAAGGTCCGAGAAGCTGGCGTGCAGGCCGTGCTGGATGTCGGGCAGGGCCACGTTCACGATGGTGATGTCGAGCAGCAGCATGAACGTGCCGACAGAGACGGCGAGCAGCGTCCACCACTTGTTGTCCGTGCTTCCCGAGCCGGCGTCTCCTGGTCCTGTCGCTGTGGTCGCCGGGGTCTCGCTCACGGTCATAGGGGCACCGTACCGCCCCCAAGCCCGGGCCCATTCCGCCCGGTGCAGGCAGATGGCGAGCTCGGGTCGTCCTTGGCCAAGATGACGGCGGCTCGATCGAGGACGGAGGCACCGACATGACGGAGAAGACCCGGCACGAAGTGGCCGCCTGGGAGTCCCGGGGTGCCTACCACCGCATCGGTGGGCACAGCATCTTCGCCGTCGACGCCGGGCCAGGCGCCGACGAGCGCTGCGAGCCCTTGCTCGTGGTGCACGGCTATCCGACCTCGTCGTTCGACTTCGCCCAGCTCGTGCCGGCGCTGGCCGAGCACCGGCGGGTCGTGCTCGTCGACCTTCTCGGCTTCGGTCTCTCGGACAAGCCCGACACGACCTACACCATGGCCGGCCAAGCCGACGTGGTCATGGGGCTGGCTGCCGAGCTCGGACTCGAGCGCATGGCCCTGCTCACCCACGACATGGGCGACACCGTCGGCGGCGAGCTCCTGGCCAGGCACATGGAGGGCACCTGGCCGGTCGAGATCACGCGTCGCGTCGTGACCAACGGGAGCATCTACATCGCCATGGCACATCTCACCGCCGGCCAGCAACTGCTCCTCTCCTTGCCCGACGCCGTCATCGACGAGGGAGCCGCCCCACCTGCCGACGCGCTGTCCGCCAGCCTGGTGGCAACGTTGGCACCGGGTCATGGAGACGTCGACATGACGCCTCACGCCGCCCTCGTCGTGCGCGGCGGCGGCAACCGCCTGCTGGCCCGCACCATCCGCTACGTGGAGGAACGACGGGCCAACGAACGGCGCTTCACCGGGGCCATCGAGCGCCACCCGTCTCCGCTCTCGATCGTGTGGGGACCCGAGGACCCCATCGCCGTGGCACCCATGGTGGAGGAGTTGCAAAAGGCCCGGCCCGACGCCGCCGTGTCCTGGATCGAGGGAGCGGGCCACTACCCCCAGCTCGAGGAGCCCACCGCCTACCTCGAGGCGTTGGAGCGCGCCCTCGTCTAGGCCGGCCGGCTCACTCCCACTCGATGGTGGCCGGTGGCTTGCTGGTCACGTCGAGCAGCACCCGGTTCACCTGCTCGACCTCGTTGGTGATCCGGCTCGACATGACCTCGAGGACCTCGTAGGGCAGGCGCGACCAGTCGGCCGTCATGGCGTCCTCGCTGCTCACCGGGCGCAGGACCACCGGGTACCCGTACGTGCGCCCGTCGCCTTGGACGCCGACCGAGCTGACCTCGGCCAGGAGCACCACCGGGAACTGCCACACCGTCCGGTCGAGACCGGCGGCGGAGAGCTCCTCTCGGGCGATGGCGTCGGCCCGGCGCAAGATGGCCAGCCGCTCGGCCGTGACCTCTCCGGCGATGCGGATGGCCAACCCCGGCCCCGGGAACGGATGGCGCCACACGATCTCTTCGGGCAGCCCCAGCTCGAGCCCTACGGCGCGGACTTCGTCCTTGAACAGCGACCGCAGCGGCTCGACCAGGTGATAGCGCAAGTCGCTCGGCAGGCCCCCCACGTTGTGATGGCTCTTGATCACCGACGCGCCGGTGCCACCTCCCGACTCGACCACGTCGGGATAGAGCGTGCCCTGCACCAGGAACTCGACGTCGCCGGAGTGGTCACGATCGGCCAGGATCTTGCCGGCGGCGGTCTCGAAGGTTCGGATGAACTCCCTGCCGATGATCTTGCGCTTCTCCTCCGGGTCGCGCACCCCCGCCAAGGCGTTCAGGAACTGCGACGCGGCGTCCTCCACGTGCAGGTGCACGCCGGTGGCCTTGACGTAGTCGCTCACCACCTGTTCCCGCTCGCCCTCTCGGAGCAAGCCGTGGTCGACGAACACGCAGGTGAGCTGGTCGCCCACGGCCTTGTGGACCAGGGCGGCTGCAACCGCCGAGTCGACACCGCCGGACAGCCCGCAGATGACCGGGTGCTCGCCGATCTCCTCGGCCGTCGCCGCCACCGTCCGGTCGATGAAGTTGCTCGTCGTCCAGCTCGGAGGGATGCCTGCGCACTGGTGCAGGAACCGCTCGAGCAGTGCCTGGCCGTGGGCGGTGTGCACGACTTCGGGATGCCACTGCACACCACAGAGCCGGCCGCTCTCGTCCTCGAAGGCGGCAATCGGCGCAGCCGGGGTGGACGCCGTGGCCCGGAACCCGGAGGGAACGGCGACGACGGCGTCGCGGTGCGACATCCACACGAACTGCGACGACGGATGGCCGCGGAACAGCGCCGAGGTGGTGTCGAGCTCGGCCTTGGTCCGACCGAACTCGGCTGCCCCGGTCCTCTCCACCGCCCCGCCCAGGGCCTGAGCCATGGCCTGGAAGCCGTAGCAAATGCCGAGCACGGGCACGTCGGAGCTCAGCAGGTCCGGGTCGAGCTCGGGGGCGCCCTCCTCGTAGACGCTCGAGGGGCCGCCCGAGAGCACGATGGCTACAGGCCGTCGCCCCAGGATGTCGGCAACAGGCATCGTGTGCGGCACGATCTCGCTGTACACCCGGGCCTCGCGCACCCGGCGGGCGATGAGCTGGGCGTACTGGGCACCGAAGTCCATGACCAGGACCGGCCGCTCTCGTGCGCCTGTCATCCGAAAACCGTACCTGCCCCGCCGGCGCCCCAAGACCTGCCCCCGGTCTGAGGCGGCGCCCTCACGTCCCGGTCGAGGACAGCGCCTGCTCCGGTCGGCTGCGCCCGTCGGCGCGCTCGAGGTGGGCGTCGACCCAGGTGGCAGACGCCGACACCACCTCGTCTGCGGCGCCGTGCAGGACACGGGCGCTCACCGCCACGACCCGCACGGCCCCGGCCGCCGGCCACAGCCCGACCACCCTGGCCGGGGCCCCGGCCGCACCAGAGCACAGCGAGGCGCCCAGCGCGACGAAGGCCAGCTCCGAGCGGCTGGTTCCATCCGGGACCCCGCTCTTCACCACCACCAGGGCCTGACCGTCGGAGGTGCGTACCCGAACCTCGGCTCTGGTCCGCACGGTGAGGCGCGACCGCGGCGGCTCCCACCAGTCGTCACGCGCTCCGACCACCACCGGGCGCGGAAGCGCCTCCCAGTCGAGGGCGGTCCACAGCTGCGTCGCCCACGTGGTCGCTTCGGCGGCGACCGCGGCGCGTGCGCCTGCGGGCAGCCCGCCATACCACCGCGCCCACCAGGGCGGGCGAGGGGCGGCGTCGCGCTCGGCCCCGGCGGCGTCCTCGGCCCCGCATCGGAGCACCTCGGCAACCGCCTCGGCCGGCGACGTGCCCCGTCGGCGCAGGCACCGGTCGACGGCGGCGAGCCCCACGGCGCGCCGGCACGTTGCCGGAGACGGGACGAAGGGGGTGCTCCCCTCGACACATCGCTCCGGATGGCGGAGCGCCGTGGAGAAGCGGAAGCCGTCGAGCACCAACCGCTCGCCGGCGGGCAGGTCGGCCACCACCGGGCTGACGGCGGCGACCAGGCGGTCCCGAACCTGACTCAGCGCCTCGGCGCCCACGGCGGGCCCGGCCGCCAAGAGCTCCTCGGTGACGGCCGTTGCTCGGGGCAGGCGCACCATCATGGCCGTGTCACCGGACCCGTGTGCGTCGAATCCTCGACCTGACGACGCCCGGGGACGCAGTCGGCCAGCCCGGGGCACCACCCACAGAGCGGGTTGGGCGTGCGATCGGGCTCGGCCCCGGCGGCCATCCGGCACAGCTTCGTCGTCCCCGCCACGACGCGGTGCAGGGCACCCAGCAGGACGTCGCGCCCGACCGGCTCCACGTCGATCTCACCGTCAGCGGTGTAGAAGGTGGCCACCCGGAACGGCGGCGCACCTGAGCGCAGCGTCTCGAGCAGTGCGTAGAGGTGCACGTCCCCGCGGTGTTCGAGACGGCGACGGCCCGACTTCACCTCGACGATGCACACCGACGCCTGCCCCGCCGACGGTGCCCCGATGGCGAGGTCCACCACCCCGGCGAGCCGGATCCGCCCGCCGGCCAGCGGCACGTCCAGCCGCTCCTGGGTCCGTGCCATCCACGACGGGGCGAGGATCGGCCAGCACTCGGCGATGCGCGCTGCGTGCTCCTCGACCTCGGCGGCCAGCCGCGCCCGGGCGTCGGGTGCGAGCTGCTCCACGAAGCCCAGGACACCGTCGTCCCTCCCGACCCGCAGGGCGCAGACGGCGTCCTCCCAGGCGTCCCCCATGGCGCCCGTGGTCACCCACTGCCGGAAGAGCAGGTCCACGAGCGTCCCTCGGGCCATCTCGGTGGTGACCTGGCGCGGTTGGCGCCGCTCGGAGAGGAAATGGGCCTCGCACACGAGCACTTGGTCGAGCGCGTCCTTGGTCACCCGCACTGGCCCGGTGCCGTCGGGCAGACCGGCCACGGCCTCCGACAACTCGTCCTCGAGCCAGTCCCGCAGCCCTCCGGCCAGTCCCGGGTCGACGGCTGGGCGGGAGCCTGCGTCGCCCCGGAGCCGCGCCAACAAGGTGTCGCCCCGGGACCGGCCGGCGGGATGGCGGGCGAGCGAGCTGCGCACCCGGAGAGCATGACCGACGGGTGTGTCGCCGACGCGGAGCCCCGACGAGGCGAATCGCCGTGGCCTGCTCACGGATCGTCGGCCCCTTAGGCTGGGAGCGGTGAGCGCTTTGTTCGACGCCGTGTTCAGCGTGTTCGTCCTGTCCATGCTGGTCGTGGCCGCCCTGGCCGTGCGGTGGGCCGTGCGCCGCGACCGGGCGGCTCGGAACCGGGCCCTCGAGCACCCCGACGGTGCCGGGCCCGACGGCGCCGGACTCACGGCAAGGTGAGCAACACCGTCCCCCTCCCGCTCCCCGGGGGCGTCTTCCGGGGGCCGGAGGTGCCCCCCACCTGGCCCCGGCGCCTGGCCGCCCGCCGTCGGCGCCGGGAGGTGCACGAGCAACGCCCGACCGCCTTCGTCTTCGCCGGTGGCGGGGCGAGAGGGGCGGCCCAGGTGGGGATGCTCCAGGCGCTCGTCCGCCGGGGCATTCGCCCCGACGCCGTGTACGGGACGTCGGTGGGGGCCATCAACGCCGCCGGATTCTGCGGAGACCCGACCGTGGCCGGGGTGGAGCGGATGGCGGAGCTGTGGCGGGAGGTGACCAGGGAGGACGTCTTCCCCCAGGGCCGGTTTCCGACGCCGTGGCGCTTCTTCCAACAGCGGGAATCGGTGTTCGCCAACGACGGGGTGCGCAAGATCATCCGCAGTGGGCTGCGCTTCGAGCGCCTGGAGGACAGCCCGTTGCGCCTCGAGGTGGTGGCCACCTCGCTCACCGACGGCCGGACCCAGTGGTTCACGTCGGGTCCGGCCGAAGAGGCCATCCTGGCCTCGGCCGCGCTGCCGGCGTTGTTGCCGCCGGTGGAGATCGAGGGTGAAGCCTTCATCGACGGCGGTGTGGTCGACAACGTCCCCGTCGGTCGGGCCATCGCCGGTGGGGCGCAGCGCGTCTTCGCCTTGCTGTGTGGGCCGATGCGCTACACACCCCAGCCGGCGCGACGCCCCGTCGAGGCCGTGCTCACCGCCTTCTTCATCACCGTGCACGCCCGTTTCGCCCGAGAGGTGCACCACCTTCCCTCCGGGGTCGAGGTGGTGGTGTTCACCGTCGACAACGACCCCGTGTCGCGCTACGACGACTTCTCGGGAACCGAGGCGCTCATCACCGCCGGGCGAGCCAACGCCGAGCAGGTGCTCGACTTCTGGGAGTCCGGCCGGGTGGGCGACTCGCCTCAGGGGACACTTCGACCCGTCCCGAGTGGCGAGACGGAGGACAACTCCGCCGCCGTCTGAGCCGACTCAGTGCTCGGGTCGCCGCCGTTCCGGCGCGATCTGCCACCCGGCATCGGACACCCGGCGCGGCTCGTAGAACACGCATCCTTCCGGACAGGCGAAGGGAAGCTGCTCGTTGGCGTCGACGCGGCAGCGCTCGAGCTTCTCCCCGGCGTTCGTCGTCTGCATGATGTAGTGGCGGCAATCGGCCCGTACGGCCATGGTCCATTGTCGCTCAGAAGACGCCCGGCCGTGTGCCGGCGGCCGGAGCGCCGGGCGGGGTGTCGAGTAGCGTCCCGGCGGTGGAACCGCCCGTGTCGGCGCGCCAGCTGCTGCGGTGGAGCGAGGCGCTGGCCGCCATCGCCAGGACCGGGCTGGGGTTCACCGAGAGCCTCTATGAGCGGGAGCGCTTCGAAGAGGTGCTGCGCATCGCCGCCGACATCAAGGTTGCGGCCAGTGTGGGCGCCGAGGGCGCCGAGGACGCCGAGGACCTGGTCGAGGAGTGGCTGAGGGCGGTGGGCAGCGGGGTGCCCGGGTACGTGACCCCGAAGATCGCCGTGGGAGCCGCCGTGGGCAACGACCGGGGCGAGCTCCTTCTGGTGAAGCGAGCCGACTCGGGCGTGTGGCTGTACCCGACGGGCTGGGCCGACGTCGGGTACTCGGCTGCCGAAGTGGTGGTCAAGGAGGTGCTCGAGGAGACCGGCATCGAAGCCGAGCCGGTGCGGCTCATCGCCGTGCTCGACGGGTTGCGCCTGGGTTTCACCCGGGTGCCGCTGTACTCGCTCGTGTTCCACTGCCGCGCCGTTGGTGGCGAGTTGCGGGCGCACCCCCTCGAGACGTCCGACGTCGGGTGGTTCTCCCCCGACGACCTGCCCACGCCGCTCGTCGGCGCCGAGCGGTGGGGCCCGCACGTCTTCGCCGCGCTGCGCGGCGAGAGGCTGGACGTGCTCTTCGACCGCCCCCGCGTTCCCATGTGGCGCGGCGAGGTCCAGTCAGAAGCCTGAGCGCGCCCCCATCTCCTCGCCTGTCGACCCTCCGATCCGAACCGACAGCTCCCGCGCCCTGCCCTCGGGGTCGAACCGGAACCCCACGCCGCGCACGGTGACGAGGAACTCGGGCTCGGCCGGATCCTGCTCGAGCTTGACCCGCAGGCGCCGGATGTGGGTGTCGAGGGTGCGGGTGTCGGCCAGGTCGAGCCCCGACCACAGCCGGTCGATCAACTCGTCACGGGTGCGAACCTGGCCCGGAGGGGAGAGGAGCAATGCCAGGAGGTCGAATTCCCGTCGCGACAGCTGCACCAACCGCCCCGAGCGCGTGACCTCTCGCCTGGCCAGGTCCACGGTGACCGGTCCTGCGCTCACGACGTCCGACACGTTCGCCAGCATCCGGCCGGCCAGCAGTTCGGGCAGCTCGGGCCGGGACATGCGGCGCAGGACCGCCTGGATGCGGGCGATGAGCTCGCGCAGGCGGTAGGGCTTGGTCACGTAGTCGGCCGCCCCCATCTCGAGGCCGAGCACCACGTCCACCTCGGCGTCGAGGGCCGTCACCATGATCACCGGGACCGGCGCGATCTGGCGCATGCGACGGCACACTTCGGTGCCGGCCATGCCCGGCAGCATGAGGTCGAGGACCACCAGGTCGGGAGGGTCGGCCACGAAGGTGCGCAAGCCGGCCAGCCCGTCCGCGGCCAACTCGACCTCGAAGCCCTCTTTGGACAGACCGGCCTGGAGCGCCTCCCGGTAAGACTCCTCGTCCTCGATCACGAGGATCCTGGGCGCTCCCGCCATGGCTCCCTGATTACCGACGGCAAGTGAACGTGCCGCGAACGACGATCGACAGCGAGGTGATCGTTGGGTGAACACCAGGCGACACGGCCGTCGGGCCGTGCCGTCATCCTTCGACCACGTCTCCCAGCAGGTCGACCCGGATCCCCTCTCGCCTCAGCCAGTCGAGGGCCCCGTCCACTCGGGAAGGCTCACCGAGCAACTCGCAGACGATCCAGCCCTCGCGCTCGTCGACGTTGGCCCGGCGGATGTTCGGCTCCACCTCGTGCTCGCGCACCAAACGGGCCATGAAGGGCTGACGGACCAGGTCCTCGGGGAAGGTGAGCTTGACGCGGACCTCGATCACGGCCGGGCACCGGGAGCGAGAGACGAGAGCGGGTTGAGGCTCCCGGAGCGAAATCCCTCGAGGTCGAGCGTGACGTAGCGGTACCCGGCGGCGCGTACGGCCTCGACCACCTCGGCTCGACGCTCGAGGGCCAGGGGCAGCTCGTCCATCTCGAGCTCCACCCGGGCCAGCTCACCGTGGTGGCGCACCCGGACCTGGGAGAAGCCGAGCGCCCGCACGCCGGTCTCGGCGGCGTCCACGGCCTCGAGGCGCTGGAGCGTGACCGCTGTCCCGTGGGGAAGACGCGAAGCCAGGCAAGCCGCCGCCGGCTTGTCCCACGTGCGCAGACCGGCGCGCCGCGAGACGCGCCGGACGTCTGTCTTGGTCATCCCCGCCTCCACCAGGGGGAACCGGGCGCCGCGTTCGGCAGCAGCCCGCTGGCCCGGCCGGTGGTCGGAGAGGTCGTCGACGTTCACTCCGAGGACCACGGTGGCCGATTCCGCCGCCGCCAAGGGGGCCAGGGCGTCGAGGAGCCCCGCCTTGCAGTGGTAGCAGCGCTCGGCGTCGTTTCTCCGGTAGGCGGGGTCGTCCATCTCGGCGCTCGGAACCTCCACGTACCGCAGCCCCCATTCGCGCGCCAAGGCCCGGCAGTCGGCCAGAGCGTCGGCCGGCAGTGAGGGGGAGACGGCCGTGGCACACAGGGCCCGCTCGGCACCCAGCGCGGTCGTGGCCGCCCATGCCACCAAGGCGGAGTCGGCGCCGCCGCTGAAGGCCACCACCACGGGTCCGATCGACCCGAGCACCTCGGCCAGGGTGCCCAGACGCTCTTCGGTGTCGTTCACGACCCGAGCGCTGCGGCCAGCACCGCCTCGACGTCATCGACCATGCCCGTCCAGAACGGCCCGAACTCGCCGTAGTGCGCAGAGGCGGGGTCGAAGCGCATCTGGTACACGCACTCCTTCAAGTCGTCGGGATGCTCGCCGAAGAGCGTCACGCCCCACTCGAAGTCGTCGAGGCCCGTCGACCCCGTGACGAGCTGGAGCACCCGACCGCGAAACGTCCGTCCCACCGCCCCGTGCCCCACCATGAGCTCCTTGCGCTCCTCGAAGTCCAAGGCGTACCAGTTGCGCTCGGGCCCTCGGCGCTTGGACATCGGATAGAAGCAGAAGGCGGGCTTTCCCGGCGGGGGCAGCTCGGGATAGAGGCGGGCCCGGCGCATCTCCTCGGGAATGCCCTCGGCGTACTCGGACACCTCGGTGAGCGACACGTAGGAGCCCGCCAGCTCCAGGCCGCCACGGCGCAGCTCGGTCTGCAGCGCCCGTAGCCGTCGCAGGTCGGGACCGAGCGCCATCACCCCCAGGTCGGCCTTGTGGCCGAGGAGCGATGCCGTCACCACCTGGTCACCCCCCTCACGGGCGTGCTTCACCGCCGTGGTGACGGCCTCGGCATCGGTGGAGGGACCCACGCGCCAGAACAGGTGCAGGACTCCCCAGCCGACGGTGGGCGCGACCGGCTGTCGCGCCGTCGTCACGCCGGCACCCCCGAGGCGCCATCCACGAGGGCGAGTCTAGAAAACGGCGAGGGGCGCCCTCCGGGGCGCCCCTCGAACCGAACGACCGCAGGGGGACGAATCAGAAGTCGTCCATCCCACCACCGGGCATAGCCGGAGCGGCTTCCTTTTCGGGCTTGTCGACGATGACCGCCTCGGTGGTCAGGAACAACCCGGCGATGGACGCTGCGTTCTGCAGGGCCGAGCGGGTCACCTTGGCGGCGTCGATGACACCGGCAGCGAAGAGGTCCTCGTAGTCGCCGGTGGCGGCGTTGAGTCCCTCGGCCGCCTTCTTCAGGTTGCGCACCCGTTCCACCACCACGCCGCCTTCGAGGCCGGCGTTCTCGGCGATCTGCTTGAGCGGGGACTCCACAGCCTTGGCAACCATGCGGCAGCCCGTCGCCTCGTCGCCCTCGAGCTTCTCGGCGCGGTCGAGGATGTTCTGCTGGGCCCGCAGGAGCGCCACGCCACCGCCGGGGACCACGCCCTCCTCGATGGCCGCCTTGGTGGTGGACACGGCGTCCTCGATGCGGTGCTTCTTCTCCTTCAGCTCCACCTCGGTGGCGGCGCCGACCTTGATCACCGCCACACCACCGGACAGCTTGGCCAGGCGCTCCTGGAGCTTCTCCCGGTCGTAGTCGGAGTCGGTGTTCTCGATCTCGGCCTTGATCTGGTTGATCCGGCCCTTGATGTCGGACTCCTCGCCCGCACCCTCCACGATGGTGGTCTCGTCCTTGGTCACCACGACCTTGCGGGCCTTGCCCAGGAGGTCGATGGAGATGTTCTCCAGCTTGAGGCCGACCTCCTCGGTGACGACCTGGCCGCCCGTGAGGCTGGCCATGTCCTGGAGCATCGCCTTGCGCCGCTCGCCGAACCCGGGGGCCTTGACCGCCGCGCTCTTGAAGGTGCCGCGGATCTTGTTGACCACCAGCGTGGCCAGGGCCTCGCCCTCCACGTCCTCGGCCACGATCAGCAGCGGGCGGGCCGACTGCATGACCTTCTCCAGCACCGGCAGCAGGTCACGGACGGCGCTGATCTTGGAGCCCACCAGGAGGATGTGGGCGTCCTCCAGGACGGCCTCCATGCGCTCGGGGTCGGTCACGAAGTACGGGGAGATGTAGCCCTTGTCGAAGCGCATCCCCTCCACCAGGTCCATGTCCATGCCGAAGGTCTGGGACTCCTCGACGGTGATCACGCCGTCCTTGCCGACCTTGTCGATGGCCTCGGCGATCATCTCGCCGATCTCGCCGTCGGCGGCCGAGATGGCGGCCACCTGGGCGATCTGCGACTTGGACTCGGTCTCCTTGGCTTGGCTCTTCAGGGAGTCGATCGACGCCTCGACGGCGGACTCGATGCCCCTTTTGAGCGACATGGGGTTGGCGCCGGCGGCCACGTTGCGCAGCCCCTCGTGCACCATGGCCCACGCCAGCACCGTCGCCGTGGTGGTGCCGTCACCGGCCACGTC
>JASHUM010000110.1 GCA_030040015.1 Acidimicrobiales bacterium | reverse complement strand
TGACGTCGGCCTGACCGAGTTTCGCTTGCAACGTGGACAGGTTCGCCTGGTCTGATGACAATTGGCCGGTGACCTCGCTGTCACGCGTGCGGGCGGCAGACAGTGCCAGTGCCGCGTCGTGCAACGCCGAACCGTCGCTCACGATCTGGGCCTGGAGCTGCTGGGCCTGTTGGTCGAGTGTCGACGCGGAAGCGGTCGGACGTGCCGTCGCCACACCTCCAGGCACAGACGCGGCGAGGACCACACCGAGCAGGATGCCCAGTGCCGAGGGCACGGTTCCGCCGCGCGCCACCAATGACTGGAGGCGGAGGGCCCGGCGAACGGAGAACGCTCCACCACTTCGGGTCACGATTCGGGCGACGTTACCGACGACGACCAGCTCGTGCCACATTCGTTGCCGCGTGGGGCGACGGGACCAGCACCCGGTCGTGCCTGCTTTGCCCTGTGGACAACGACGATTCGGGTGAAATTGCGGGAATCCAGGGGAAATTGCGGGTCACAGGGCCTGAATCGCGCAAAGAGTGCCGCTCCAACTACCTTCTTTCCATTCGACTTCGTCTCCTCTTCCAGCTGGGTGTCGCCACCACGGGACTCGTGCTCACGTGCGCGGCGTGCTCGTCAGGAGCGCCATCTGGTGCCCCTCGTCCGAGCGCGTCGAGCCCGGCGGCCACGTTGCAGTGGTCGAAGCCGACGCGCCTGTCTTCGTCGGCGCTCATCGCCGTGTCGTGTGCCAGTCCCACGTTCTGCGTGGCCATCGACAGCGCCGGCGACGCATATCGCTTCAACGGCACCAGTTGGAGCGCGCCTTCGCCCCTCGGAGCCTCACAAGGTCTCGGCTCGACGATTGCCGCCGCGTCGTGCACCTCGCCCACCTTTTGCCAGGCGGTGCCGCCAGGAAGCGACGGCGTGGTGGCGTGGAACGGCACGAGCTGGTCGGCGCCCGACTCGCTGTCGTCTGCCGACCTCCAGGGGGTCTCGTGTGTCGGACAGAGCTTCTGCGTCACCGTGGACGGGGAAGGGAACGCCTGGGTCTTCAACGGCAGCGGGTGGACGAGAGGTTCGGGGGACTGGGGCGGGGTGAGCAGCATCTCCTGCGTCAGCGCCGGTTTCTGCGTCTCCACCGCCGGAGGCGTGTCCCAGTTCAACGGGTCGACGTGGACCCAGCCCAACGAGTACGCGGCCAGTTCCAATTTCGTGGGGGTCTCCTGTGCCGGGGTCGACTTCTGCCTGGCCGTGGACACCCTGGGCCAGGCCCTGGAGTACACCGGTTCCTGGTCGTCGCCCACGGCAACAGGGGTTGGAGGTGACACCAGCACCACGGAACCGACCGGGGTCGCCTGCTGGGGGGTGGGGGAGTGCGTGGTGGTCGACAACGCCGGCGACGCAGTGGTCTTCGAAAGCGGGTGGAAGGCCCCGCACACGGTGGACCCCGGCCAGCCCTTGAACGCCGTGTCGTGCGCCGGGACGTTGTGCATGGCCGTGGACAACTCGGGGAACGTCCTCACGGCGACGACGTGACCGCGACAGGTGGTGACGCCGAGGGCACCACGCCATTGCCCAGAGAGCGTTACACCCACGGACATCATCCGAGTGTGCTGCGCTCGCACACATGGCGTACGGCCGAGAACTCCGCCGCCTATCTGCTGGACCTGCTTCGCCCCGGCCTCGACCTTCTCGACGTGGGCTGCGGCCCGGGAACGATCACCCGGGACTTCGGCGGGCTCGTCGCACCCGGGCGGGTCGTGGGCATCGACCGATCTCCGGAGATCGTGGCCCAGGCCGAAAACGAGTTCGCCACGGCGAACGTCTCCTTCGAGGTGGCGGACGTCTACGTCCTGCCGTTCGACGGTGCCTCCTTCGACGTCGTCCACGCCCATCAAGTGCTCCAGCACCTGTCCGACCCGCACGCAGCCCTGGCCGAGATGCGTCGCGTCCTTCGGTCCGACGGCATCGTGGCCGTACGCGACAGCGACTACGCCGGGTTCATCTGGTGGCCCGCCGACCCGGTGCTCGATCGCTGGCTCGAGCTGTACCACCAGATCACGGCGCACAACGGTGCCGAGGCCGATGCCGGGCGGCACCTGCTCGGCTGGGTCCGGGAGGCAGGGTTCAGCGACGCCGTCATGACCAGCTCGACCTGGACATTCTCCGATCCCGACTCCCGTGCCTGGTGGGGCGGGTTGTGGGCCGAGCGGGTCGAGCAGTCGGCGTTCGCCGAGCAAGCCCTGCACAGCGGCCTGAGCGACCGTTCCGAGCTCGCTGCCATCGCCCTGGCCTTTCGTCGTTGGGCCGAGCACCCCGACGCCGTCTTCGTCACTCCGCACGCAGAGGTCGTGGCGCGCAACACCTGAAACGTCCTGGTCCTGGAGACGGGGACGACCTCAGTCGCGGTAGCGTTGCCTGGATCAGCAGGGACGCGGGCTGTGGCGCAGCTTGGTTAGCGCGCTTGACTGGGGGTCAAGAGGTCGCCGGTTCAAATCCGGCCAGCCCGACTTTGTCAAGCCGAATTTCGGCGAGCCCGACCGTCTGTATCTCGCTAGAGTCCGTCGGGGAGGAGGCCGGCCCGACGGGAGTTGGCCGGGCGACGATGGGCTCAAAGATCTGGGTTCGTGCGATCGAACACGAGACGCTGCCGCGGGACCTGGCCGGGGACTTGGGTTTGTCCCCCGTCGAGGTGAAGCAGCGCCTCGGCGACCTGACCGAGCTGGCAGTGCTGAGATGCGTCGACCGCAGCGGCAAGAAAGTCACTGCGGTGGGTGATCCGGCCCACATGCACCAGCTTCTCGTCACCGGCACGGCGCGCGACCCGGAGGGCATGCTCATCGGTCGGTCCGAGTGGCCGGTCCTCATCGCCGGCTGGGCCCCGGCCCGATGACCGGGTGAGCCCTCAGCTCAGGTCGTGGAAGATCTCTGACACGTCCCCGTACGCCGCCTTGAGGTCGTTGCGGGCCGCCGTCTCCTGAGTGCGGGCGGTCTGGAACACCGAGGCGTTGCCCGGATAGCCCGAAGGGGACTGGGCCAGCAAGGTGGCCGAGAGCCCCGAAAGCGAGGTGTTGGCCGCATTGAGCTGGTTCTCCATGTCGGTGAAGGCGGCTTGGGCGGCGCTCGTGTCCCGCCCGTGGGCCTTGGCCCAGGCGATGGCCTGCTCGATGGTGGGCTCGAGCGAGGCGATCTGGCCGTCCACCCAAGTCTCGTCGTCGGCGGCGATGGTCTCGTGCGTCTGCGGGGTCATGACCAGATAGACCCGGTAGTCGTAGACCATGCTGTGGGCGTCCATGCGGAGCTCGGCGCAGGTGGTGGCCTGGGCGACCTGGGTCTGCAGGGCCTGGATCCCCGGCAGCTCCGTTCCCGAGATGTCGCCCACCAACGTGGCCTGGTCGGACGAAGTGAGGTGACTGTTCGGGGACTGCACCTGTGCCAACAGCGTGTTGAGTTGGGTCACTCGGTTGCTGAGCTCGGTCTCCACCTTCTGCTGCACCGAGGAGAACACCGGAGGCGAGCATGCCGGGTTCGAGACCTGGCCCGTCCCGGTGGACGAGGTGTTGCTCGTACCTGCAGAGGTGCCTGCCGTCGTATTGTTCGTGCTCCCCGCCGCGAAGGCGGCAGCCGGCACGAGGGCCAGCCCGCCGGCGGTGATCAGGCCGGTGGCCAATTGCAGTCGTCGCGTCTTTCGCATCACGAGTCTCCTTGTGGGTTGTCGAGGTCCGAGCTCACCTGGGCGAGATTGCTGTCGACCGAGCTGAGCTCTCCTTGGAGCTGGTTGAACGCCGCAGTCGCAGCCGGCGCGTCGAGGGGATCGGTTCCGGTGCTGCCCGACGCCGACGCCGAGCTGCCTGTCGGGACCGTGGTGGTGGGCACCGTCGACGACGCCGTGGTGGTGGGCACCACGTGCTGCGACGCAGCCGGCGTCCCCGTCCCTCCGCACGCCGCCAAGGTCAGCGCCCCGCCAACTCCCAGCGAGAGCAGCGCCAGCGCCCGGCGAATCTCCCTTTGCATGTTCCCCCCTCTGTTGGACCGAACCATGTGGGGATCATCGGCGGGAGGCGTGAAGGCTGTATGAGACACCTGTTAGGAGTCTGTGAGCGTCATCAAACCGTCTTCGGCATATCGCGGCGACGACATGGCGTCGAACGTCCTTCCTGGTGGCACGCTTTTCCCACGAGGTGTGCCGTCGTCGTGCTGGACAGTGCCCGTTGCACAGGGGTAGCGTCGACGCCCAATATGCCCAGGCACGGCGGGGTCCGGGTCGCCCGGCGCTACCGGCAACCTGGTGGGCGGCGCACGACGACCGTGGCGCGCGCCGGGATGCTGGTCGGCGCCGTGGGGACGGCGATGGTGGTCGTTGTCGGCCTCGTACCGAGCGCGGCGTCAGCTGACGTCAAGTCGGACCAGAACCAGATCAACTCCCTCGAGCAGCGCATCGCCCACGACGGCCAGGTGGTCGAGTCCCTGGTCTCCTCCTACGACGCCGCGATCACCCAGGAAGCGATCACCACGGCGAAGGTGGAGGCCGCCCAGGCGCGGCTGGCCTCCGACCAGAAGACCGAGAACCAGGACATGGCCTCGCTGCGCGCCCTGGCTCTCAGCGACTACGAGTCCAACGCCAGCACCATGAGTGCGCTCAGCGTGTTCAACATCGGTAACCCCACGTCCGCCGCCGCCCAGGCCGAGTACACGCAGCTCGCCAATGCCGGGCTGCACGACACCGTAGACGCAGTCGAGGCCGACATGCGCCAGACCGAAGCCGACGAGGTGCAGCTGCGCGCCGCCCAGAGTGCGGCCGAGGCGCAGGTGAACCAGCTGTTGGCGGCCCGCGCCGCCGCCCAGGCAGCCCTGGCCCAGGACACGTCGTTGCTGGGTCAGACCAAGGCCAACCTCCAGGAGCTGGTGGCGGCGCAGGCAGCGGCGAGGATCGCCGCCGAGGAGGAGGCGCTCGCCGCTCAGCAAGCTTCGGCCCGGCCTGTCAACATCATCATCGACCCCAGCCCGGGTACCTACGCCAACCCACTGCGTTCCATCAGCGGCCTCAACCCCGAACGCATCGACCAGGGTGTCGACTACAGCGGGTACGGCCCCATCTACGCCGTGGGCGACGGGCAGATCCTGAGCACCACCAATTCGGGCTGGCCCGGCGGCACGTTCATCAGTTACAAGCTCCTCGACGGTCCCGCTGCCGGGTTGGTGGTGTACGCCGCCGAGGACATCGACCCGCTCGTGTCGGTCGGCCAGACGGTCAACGTGAACACCGTTCTCGGCACGATGTACGAGGGCCCCGACGGCATCGAGACGGGTTGGGCCGACCCCTCAGGCGACGGGGTGACCATGGCCCGGGACTACGGCCAGTTCAACGGGTCCAACTCCACCGCCTTCGGCGCCAACTTCTCCCAGCTGCTCGCCTCACTCGGCGCTCCACCCGGAGTCCTCCAGAACAACCCGCCCACCGGCAGCCTTCCGCCCAACTGGCCTCAGTGGTGAGCATCAGCGCGGTTGCTCGGAGCTGATGGCACCGCCGACCGGGAACGGCGGCGTGGGGCCGGACGAAGTCGCAGCCGCCACCGCCGACGCCTGGGCCCGGTTCGTCGACGCCCTTCCGGGAGGGTGGTACGAACGACGTGGTGGGGCGATCGCCGTCGTCTCGGGGGCCGCCGTGCCCACGTTGAACGGGGTGTGGGCCGAGTCCTCCACACCTGATGCCGACGTCCTTGGCGACCTCCTGGCCCGCGTCGCCGCCACGGGCCTGCCCCACTGTCTTCAGCTCAGGCCCCCGGCCTCGGCCGAGCTGAGATCCCTCGCCCAGGGTCACGGCCTCATGTTCGAGGAGTCCATCCCCTTGATGGTCCTCGAGGATCGCTCCGGGGTCCAAGAGGGTGCCGACCCTGCGGACCTCACCCTCCGGGTGCTCGAACCCGACGAAGCCGAGCTGCACGTCATCACGGCGGCGTCGGGTTTCGGCGCGCCCGAGAGCGTCTTTCGAGCCGTGATCACCGAGGCGTCCCTGCGCGTCCCGGGTGTCCTGTGCTACTTGGGCGAGGCGGGGGGACACCCGGTGACCACCGGTCTCGGCGTCACGACCGGCGACGCCGTCGGCATCTTCAACATCGCCACGCCCCCCGAGCACCGGGGCCGGGGGTACGGGACGGCGGTCACCGCTCGGGCGGCACGAGACGGGCTCGACGGCTCTGCCCGCTACGCCTTCCTCCAGTCCAGCCCCGAGGGCTTCCCCGTCTACCAACGCCTCGGTTTCCACGCCCTCGAAGAGTGGGACTGCTGGGTCTCCACGACACCTGCTGGCTGACCCCGAACGCCTCTATCCTGCGCCGCCATGGCGCTGTATGCCCTCGGTGACATCAGTCCCGCCGTCCACGAGTCGGCCTTCGTCCATCCGGACGCCACCGTGATCGGAGACGTGACCATCGGGCCTGAGTCCTCGGTGTGGCCCGGGGCGGTGCTGCGCGGCGACCACGGGACCATCACCATCGGGTCGCGCACTTCCATCCAGGACTGCTCGGTCGTCCACGCCGGACCGACCTTCCCGACCGTGGTGGGCGACGGTTGCGTGATCGGCCACATCGTCCATCTCGAGGGATGCACCATCGAGGACGACGCCCTCATCGGATCCGGTGCGGTCGTGCTCCACCACGTCGTGGTCGGCAGGGGCGCCCTGGTGGGCGCCGGAGCGGTGGTGACCGACCGGACCGAGGTCCCCCCCGGGGCCCTGGCTGTCGGCGTGCCCGCCCGCATCAAGCCCGACGCCTCCTATGTCGAGCTGATCCGGGTCTCGGCGGAGGAGTACGTGAAGAACTCCCGGCGGTACCTCCGGGAGCTCCGTCGTCTCGATTGAGCACAAGTCTCACCGTCGAGTGGAGGTTCAGGTTCGCCCCGACCAGGGAGAATGGTGCGATCTCCTCCACGCCCGGCCCTGCTCGCCCACCCGTCGGCATCCCCCCACGACGACAGCCTCGTAACTACCCTCGTGTGACGTCCGGAGTACGATGACCCTGCACCTGAGGTGGAGGAGGACCCCGATGGTCGACACCGCTGTCCCTGCCACACCCTTGCCGGGTCTGGAGGCTCCATCCGGGTCCGAGCGCGATCCCGAAGGGTTCCGAGGGCCACAGGTGTGCGCGCTGGTGGGCATCACCTACCGCCAACTCGACTACTGGGCACGCACCGGTCTGCTGCGTCCGTCGATCGCCGACGCCCGGGGGAGCGGGACGCAGCGCCTGTACTCCTACACCGACGTCGTCGAGCTCAAGGTCATCAAGCAGCTGCTCGACGCCGGCATCTCGTTGCAACGGGCGCGGCGCGCCGTCGAGTGCCTGCGCGACGGGCTCGGCGCAGATCTCGCCTCGGCGAACCTCGTGCTCGTAGGGACGAACTCCGTGCTCGCCCGTGGCGACGGCGAGGTGGTGGACCTGTTGAAGGGGGGACAGGGCGTGCTCAACATCGTCCCGCTCTCCGGTGTGCTCGAGGAGCTCGACGCCGCCATCGTCGAGATGGGACAACACCGGGCTGCGGCCGAGGTGGTCCCCTCGGCGCCGGACCGAGGATCCCGGCATGCGGCGGGGGGAGCGCAGCGGTCCTGACATGAGACGGTGGTGAAGGTCCTGACATGAGCAGTCGCTCCGGCCGTCGGGGACGTCGCGGGTCCAAGGGACGATCCGAGGCGAGAGGGTTCGCCCACGAATCCGAGCGGGACTTCGCCAAGTTGCTCCACTTCTACGGCGTGCGGTGGGAGTACGAGCCGGTCGAGTTCGTCCTCGACTGGGACGAGCAGGGCCGGGCCCTCGCCGCCTTTCGGCCCGACTTCTACCTCCCGGACCACGGCTGCTTCGTGGAGCTCACCACCTTGAGCCAGAAGCTCGTCACCAAGAAGAACGCCAAGGTTCGCCGCCTCCGAGAGCTGTACCCCGACGTCGAAGTGAAGCTCCTCTACCAGCGGGACTACCAGGCGCTGCTGGCCAAGTACCGCCTTCGCCGACCCTCGGTACCTGCCGCCTAGGCTGCCGGCGTGGTTGGCGCGCCGTCCTCCGTTCCTACCGGCGACGCGCCCGTTTCCAACCAGCAGCACCAGCCCGACGAGCTGCGCCACTCGCCGCTCGAGGAAGCCCACCGCGCCCTGGGCGCCAAGCTGGTGGAGTTCGGTGGATGGCTGATGCCGCTGTCCTACCCGTCGGGCACCCTGGCCGAGCACCGGGCGTGCCGCCACGACGCCGTGGTGTTCGACGTGAGCCACCTCGGCACGGTGCGGCTCCAGAGCCCCGATTCCCTGGTGCGGCTCCAGAGCCAGCTCACCAACGACCTGGCCAAGATCGGGCCGGGCCGGGCCCAGTACACCCACCTGCTCGACGAGAGCGACGGCTCGGTTCTCGACGACATCATCGTGTGGTGGCGCCAGGAGCAGCTGTTCGACGTCATGCCCAACGCCTCGAACACCGCCCGGGTCCTCGGCGCCCTGGGCGGATCGGACGTGACGGCCGAGCGGGCCGTGCTGGCGGTACAGGGCCCCGGTGCCCGCCGCCGTCTCGCCACGGTGTCGCCGGAGGCGGCCGCCGTGGGGCGCTTCGCCGTGTCCAGCTTCTCCTTCGCCGGAGAGCGGGCGACCGTGGCCGGGACCGGGTACACCGGGGAGGACGGGGTGGAGTGCGCCGTACCCCGTTCAGTGGCAGGGCAGCTGTGGGAGGCCCTCCTGGGCGCCGGGGTCGTGCCGGCCGGTCTCGGCGCCCGCGACACGCTGCGCCTCGAAGCGGGGCTCCCCCTGCACGGGCACGAGCTCGGCCCGGGGATCACCCCCTTGCAGGCCGGTCTCGGGTGGGTCGTCGGTTGGTCCAAGGGCGACTTCCGGGGACGGCAGCCGCTCGAGCGAGAACGCGACGCCGGCGTACGACGGCGCCTGGGGGGCCTCGTGTGCGACGGCCGCCAACCCCCCCGCCAGGGTGCCACCATCCTGCGCGGTGATGCCCGGGTGGGTGAGGTGACGAGCGGCAACTTCTCACCCATGTTGGAACGCGGCATCGCCCTTGGGTTCCTCGATGCCGGTGCATCGGTCTCGATCGGGGACCCGCTTTCGGTCGACGTGCGAGGCCGTGCCGTCGGGGCCGCGGTGACGGCGCTGCCCTTCGTGGGTGGCCGGAAGAAGGCGACGGCCTGATGGCCGACTACACGCCGCACACCGAGGAGGAGATCGCCGCCATGCTCGGCGTCCTCGGACTCGATGGCCTCGACGACCTCTTCGCCGTGGTACCGGCCGCCCTGCGCCTGGCCGGAGGCCTCGACCTGGCGCCGGGACTCCCCGAGCCCGACGTGATGGTCAGGATGGGGGGGCTGGCCGCCGCAAACCGCGCCTGTGGCCCGGACCTGGTCTGCTTCGCCGGAGGGGGCGCCTACGACCACGAGGTGCCCCCCGTGACCAGGGCGCTCGCCTCACGCTCGGAGTTCGTCACCTCCTACACCCCGTACCAGCCCGAGGTGGCCCAAGGGGTGCTCCAAGCCGTGTTCGAGTTCCAGACGCTCCTGGCCCGCCTGTCGGGGGTGCCGGTGGCCAACGCCTCGCTCTACGACGGCGCGGCTGCCGTGGTGGAGGCGGTGAACCTCGGTGCAGCTGCCTCTGGCCGTCAGGGGGTCCTGGTCTCGAGAGGCCTCAACCCGTCGTGGCGGGACGTGCTCGGCACGTTCGCGGCCGGCACCGGCCACGAGCTCGAGGACGTGGGCCTGGAGGACGGGGTCACGGCCTGGGGCACCGCCACCCAGCCGGAGCCGGGCGTCGTGGTCGTGGCCTACCCCAACTATCTGGGATGCCTCGAGGACCTCGGGGCCGTCCGCCGCCTGTGCGACCGCACCGGCGCCCTGATGGTGGTGGCCTTCGATCCGGTGTGCGCCGGCATCCTGCGCTCGCCCGGGGAGTGGGGAGCGGACGTGGTCGTGGGAGAGGGGCAGGTGTTCGGCATGCCCCTGTCCTTCGGCGGCCCCTACTTGGGACTGTTCGCCTGTGGTGCCGCTCACGTGCGCCGGTTGCCGGGTCGCCTGGTGGGGGAGACGGTGGACGCCGAGGGCCGGCGCGCCTACGTCACCACCCTTCGTGCCCGCGAGCAGGACATCCGGCGCGAGAAGGCGACGTCCAACGTCTGCACCAACCAGACCCTCATGGCCGTGACCGCCGCAGTGCAGATGGGGTGGCTCGGGACCTCCGGCATGGCCGAGATCGCCCTGCGCTCGGCGCGCGGCGCCCGCTACTGCCGCTCGGCCCTCCTCGCCGTCCCAGGCGTCGAGCCGTTGTCCACGGCGCCCGTCGTGCGGGAGTTCGCCCTGCGACTGCCACTTTCGGCGTCGCTCGTCGTCGAACGCCTCGCCGAGGAGGGCTTCCTGGCCGGGATCCCCCTCGACGGCGCCCACGGGACCGACGAGCGAGGCCTGATCGTGGCGGTCACCGAACGCCGCACACGCGACGAGATCGACGCCTTCGCCTCCGCCTTCGAGAAGGCGGTGCGATGACGCCCGCGGCCGGCGCTCGAGACCACCTGCCGCCCGCGGCCGCCGGCGGACGCGCCTCGAGCGCTCCGTTGCTGGGGCGGGACACCGAGCCCACGCTGTTCGAGCTGTCGCGACCCGGGCGACAGGCCTGGCAGCTCCGCACCACGGGCGTGCCGGAGCTGCCCCTGGAGGAGCTCGTCCCCGCCGAGCACCGCAGGCCGTCGCCGCCGCAATTGGCCGAGGTGTCGGAGCGGGACCTGGTGGCCCACTTCACCCGGTTGAGCCACCGCCAGTTCTCGGTCGACCTCGGCTCCTACCCGCTCGGCTCCTGCACCATGAAGTACAACCCGAAGGTCTGCGATGCCGTGGCCGCCCTGCCGGGGCTGGCCGACGTCCATCCCGGTGCGCCGGCCTCGTGCACCCAGGGATGGTTGGAGCTGCTCGTGGAGCTCGAGGAGGCGCTGTGCCAGGTGACCGGCATGGCCGCCGCGACCTTGCAACCTGCTGCGGGAGCCGCTGGCGAGCTCACCGGGCTGCTGCTCATGCGGGCTTGGCACGAATCCCAAGGCCGGCCCCGCTCGAAGGTGATCATCCCCGACTCGGCGCACGGAACCAACCCGGCGTCGGTGACCCTTGGTGGGTACCAAACGGTCACGGTGCCCAGCGACGAGCGCGGCTGCGTCGACCTGGCCGCACTGCGGGCCGAGCTCGACGACGACGTGGCCGGAATCATGTTGACGAACCCCAACACGCTCGGGCTCTTCGAAGAGGAGATCCTCGATATCGCCGCAGCCGTGCACGAGGTGGGGGGGCTGCTGTACTACGACGGAGCCAATCTCAACGCCATCTTGGGCGTGGTGCGGCCCGGCGACATGGGCTTCGACATCGTGCACCTGAACCTGCACAAGACCTTCGCCACCCCCCACGGTGGCGGTGGCCCCGGGGCCGGGCCGGTGGCGGTGGCGCCCCGGCTGGCGCCCTTCCTGCCCGGACCCCGCCCGGTGCGCCTGGACGCCGTCGACGTGGACGGCGCCGGTCCACGCTTCGGTTGGGAGACGCCCGAGCACTCCATCGGGCGGGTCCACTCCTGGCACGGAAACGCGCTGGTCCTGGCCCGGGCGCTCGCCTACGTCCTCGTCCACGGCGGGGACGGGTTGCGCCGGGTGGCCCAGCTGGCCGTCCTCAACGCCAACTGGCTCCGTACCCGCCTGCACGGGACCTACGACGTCCCCTACGACCGGCCGTGCATGCACGAGTGCGTGCTCTCCGCCGCCACCTTGAAGCGCACTACGGGGGTGCGCGCCTTGGACGTGGCCAAACGACTCCTGGAGGAGGGGTTCCACGCCCCGACGGTGTACTTCCCTCTCGTCGTGGACGAGGCGCTGATGGTGGAGCCGACCGAGACAGAGAGCCTCCAGACGTTGGAGGCGTTGGCCGACGCTTTCGAGCGCATCGCTCGCCAGGCGGCTGCTCCGGGTGGAGCCGAGCTCGCCGCCGGGGCCCCTCACGGCACGCCGGTCGGTCGGGTCGACGAGACGCGCGCGGCGCGCACCTTGGTACCGACCTTCGACGCCCGGCCCTGATCTCCGAGCTTCAGCGGCTCTCGGAGCTTCAGCGGCGCCGGGCCGTGAGCGCGGCTTCCTTGAGGTCACGGCTCAGCTGGGCCTGGAGCTCCCTGGCCTTGGCCGCTTGGGCCTGAGTCGGCTCGGCTCCCGAGTACCTCACCCAGGCCGCCAACCGGGCGAGCTCGTCGTAGGAGGCGCCTCCGGTCTCGAGGTTCCTCACCACGCGAGCGGCGTGCTCGTGCAGCGTCTCCTCGGGCCGTCTCCCCATGGCGCGCCGCTCCAAGGCGGCGGACGACTGGCGCCAGGCCTCGTCGACGACTCGCCTCGGCGCCCGCTTGTGGTCTCCTCTGTGCTGCCCCGGCCTGTGCCGCTGCCCCGGCCTGTGCCGCCGCCGCCTGGCGCGTCCCGTCACGACGAGCCCGCTCAGCACCGCCAGGGCACCGACGACGCCCAGCACCACGACAAGGCCATCGCCTCGTGACGGGTGCAGGTCACGCGGTGCCGTGGAGGGTGCAGTGCCCGTGGTCACCGAAGTGGCGGCGCCCCCCAGATGGGCGGCGCCCCCTCTCGGCAGTTGGTGCGGGGTGGCGAAGAACACCCCGGTCCCGGCCGGTGCGACACTCCCCGGCACGGGGGGAGTGGGGTCGACCGAGACCCAGCCCCGTTGCGGACCGGCGTAGACCTCCGGCCAGACATGGGCGTCGGCCCCGGTGATCACGTATGTCCCGGGGCTCGTCTCGGTGCCGGCGGTGAAGCCGACGGCCAGACGAGTAGGGATGCCGTCGATGCGGGCCAGCACGCCGTAGGCGCCGGCGAACTGCTGGCAGAAGCCGGCTCGGACCTGGAACAGGAATCGCTCCAGGGGATCGGAGCTCCCCAGGTCGACGTCGAGCGAGTACCGGAAGCCGGACGTGGCGAACCACTGGACCAGCCGGTCGGACTTGGCCAGCGGGCCACGGGCGCCGGCCACGATCCGTCTGGCCAGCGCCACGACATCGTGGGGGAGGGCGGGCAACTGCAGGAACGGCGCCAACTGGGCCTGAGACGGTGCCGCGCCGACAGGCCGGCCCGGTGAGGAAGCCGCCACGACCGAGTAGGTGGTGCCGTCGGAGGAGCCCGCGGGGAGCAGGACGCCGACCCCCTGCACCACTTGGGCGGTGTCTTGTGCCGTGACCCGTGGCGAGCTGTGAGCAGTCACCGTGGTGGGCGGCACCGGGAGAAGCGACGTCTGCAGATCGACGGTGCGCACCGACGCGCTGAAGAGCCCGCCCGGTTCGGGTTGGGGGAGCACTGGTAGGGACTGGTCGGGCAGGCTGGCCTGTTCCAACGCGGCGACCGTGCGGGGATCGGCCAGCCAGCGCTGGCCGTCGAACTCGGTGAGCGTGGCCATCTGCCAGTACGTGGGCACCGGGCTGTGCGCCACGAAGAGCTCCGTGTCGGTCCGCTGGGTGATGACGGCACCGATGTCGTCCAGGACGAGGCCGGGGCCGATGGTGTCCGCCGTCGGGAAGCCTGCCGGGGCGTTGGCCACGAGCACCCGGGTGGCCGGGGCGGCGAAGGCGGTTGGGTCCATCGACGAGAGCGCGGTGCTGGCGGCCAGTGCCACGCCGATGGCGAGCCCGGTCCCCCCAGCCGCGGGGAGCCAGGACCGAGCCGGCGTCCAGCGCGCCCTCCACGGACGGCGACCCGCCACCTCGGCACAGAACACGAAGACCGTGGCGGCAACCAGGTACGAGAGCGCGGCCTGCACTCGATCGGATTGCGAGCTCAGGACCGAGCCATAGCCGAGGAGGACCGCACTGGGGACGAGAGGGAGGACCACGGTGAATCGTCTGGCGAAGGCAGAGATCTGCAGCAGCGTT
>JASHUM010000109.1 GCA_030040015.1 Acidimicrobiales bacterium | reverse complement strand
CGAGGTGCACTGCGAGCTTCGCACCAACACCAAGCTCTTCTGCGGATGCCGCAACGCCTTCGGCGACGAACCCAATACCAACGTGTGCCCGGTCTGCCTCGGTCTGCCCGGCTCACTGCCCGTGCTCAATGCCGGTGCGGTCGAGCTGGCCATGCGCATCGGCCACGCCCTGCACTGTGAGGTTCGTCCGTCGATCTTCCACCGGAAGAACTACTTCTATCCGGACATGCCGAAGGATTATCAGATCAGCCAGTATGACGAGCCGATCAACGTGGCAGGCCATCTCGAGCTCCCCGACGGCTACCGAGTCGGGATCGTAAGGGCACATCTGGAGGAGGACACAGGCAAGACGACCCACATGGGCGGTGGAGGAAGGATCCACGACGCCGATTACGCGCTCGTCGACTACAACCGGGCAGGGGTTCCCCTGGTCGAGATCGTTTCCGAACCCGACCTGCGCTCCGCCGGACAAGCGCGTGCGTATGTCGCCGAGCTCCGTTCCATCCTGGTTGCCTCGGGTGCCTCGGACGGACGCATGGAGGAGGGCTCGTTGCGTGTCGATGCCAACGTCTCGGTTCGGCCGGTGGGGACCTTCGAGCTGGGGACCCGTTGCGAGATCAAGAACCTCAACTCGCTTCGCTCCTTGGTGAGAGCCATCGAGCACGAGATCACCCGCCAATCCGAGGTCCTGGAGTCCGGAGGGGCTGTCGCCCAGGAGACACGACACTGGGACGAGGAGGCGGGCCGAACAGTGGCGCTGCGCTCCAAAGAGGAAGCCTTCGACTACCGGTATTTCCCGGAGCCTGACCTCGTCCCTGTGGCTCCGGACCCGGCGTGGCAGAAGGACGTGGCTGGGTCACTGGCGCCGATGCCTGCCGACCGCCGTGTCCGGTTGCGGCACCTGCTCGGCGCGGATGGCCACCCCGCCACCGAGGCACAGGAGGACCTGATCGCCACGGTGGTCGAGCTCGATCTCGACGAGTTGGTCGTGGCTGCCGCCGAAGCCGGCATCGGACCCGGACTGGCACTGGCCAGGACCGCCAACGAGGCCGCCGCCGGCGTCGAGTCGGCTCGACAGCTCGATCCCCGCCGGTACGTGGCGCTTCTCCGGATGGAGGAACAGGGGGAGCTCACGGCCACACAGACCAAGGCGGTACTCGCCGACCTCCTCGAGCATGGGGGCGAACCCGCCGAGATCGCCAAGCGCCGAGGGTTCGAGAGCATGGCCTCCGAATCGCTCGCCCAGGTGGTCGCCGAGTTAGTGGCGGCTCATCCCGCCGAGTGGGACCGCTACCGGGTCGGGGAGGACAAGCTCGCCCAGTTCTTCATCGGTCAAGTCATGAAACAGACGTCCGGCAGGGCCGACGGTAAGGCGGTGACGGCCGAGCTCAGGCGTCTTCGCGGCTAACCGAACTCCGCCGGTTTGCGAGGACGGGACCCGACGTCACACCCGGGTGGGACCATGCCTTGCATGGCATTGACGACGGTGGAGAGCGTCACACCCTCCTCGGGTGTTCTCGCCCGCTTGGACCAGGCCCTGGCCATCGTGCGGGACCTCGTGGAAGGGGTGGATCCGGGGGCCGTCACGGGCGAGGAGGCATCCCTCGTCCTCGAGCGGCTGGTGAAGCTGGACCGAGCCGTGGCGGCCGGCCGTCTTCGTTTTGCCGACCGGGCAGCTCAGTGTCTCACGTGGCGAGAGGAGGGACACCGTTCGGCCGCGGACTGGCTGGCGCAGAAGACGAAGGTGTCGTTGGGCGAGGCCATCTCGACCCTGGAGACAGCACGAAGGCTTCCTGACCTTCCGGCCACGACGGAGGCGCTGCGACAGGGCATGCTCTCGGTCCCCCAGGTACGGGAGATCGCAGCCGCCGCCGCTGTCGACGCGACGGCCGAGGCCGATCTCATCGAGGCGGCCGGCTACTTGAGCCTCAAGGGTCTGCAGAACCGGGCCAGGATCATGAAGGCCGCCGCTGGTGACGAGGCGGAGAGAAGAGCGAACATCCGCAAAGGGCGCTTCTTTCGACACTGGCTCGATCCCGAGGGTGCGTTCCACCTGCACGCCCGCTTGACTCCTGATTCCGGGGCGAACGTGGTGAGCGCCGTGCGCTCTCGCGCCTCCTTCGTCGTCGATGAGGCCATGCATGCCGGAGTACCCCCCGAGTCGAAAGCTGCCTACGAAGCCGACGCCTTGGTTGCGTTGATCACCGGTGACTTCCGCCAGGACACGTTCCAAGGGCAGATTGGCGGGCGGCGCCGCGATCCCTCCGTGGTGTTCCATGTGAGCGCCGAGGCCCTCCGACGCGGGAATCTCGAGGACGGCGAGTTGTGCGAGGTGCCTGGTGTCGGGACAGTGCCGCTCGCCGTGATCGAGGACGTGATCGGGGACGCCACGGCCAAGCTGATCATCAGCGACGGTGTGGATGTGACCACGGTCTGCCACATGGGTCGTACGGTTCCCGCCCACGTGGAAACGGCGCTCGAGGCACGAGATCGGATCTGCGTCGTACCGGGTTGCGACGTAAGCGTCAGCCTCGAGATCGACCATTGGAAGATCCCCTTCGCCAAGGGCGGCCCGACGGCGCTTTGGAACCTGGCACGCATCTGCCACTTCCATCACCAGATGAAGACGTACGAGGGATACGAGCTGCGAGGTGGACCGGGGAAGTGGGAGTGGGTCCCGCCCTCGGGGTCACGGGCCTCCGGGACTGAGCCATAGTCTTGGGCCCATGGCCGACATCGACCGCCCGGGAGCCGGCGCCGGCTCCCGGGCGATGAAGATCCGCAGCTTCGAAGTGACCGACGGACCGGCCCGCGCTCCAGCGCGGGCCATGTTGCGCGCCATCGGGATGACCGACGAGGACTGGGACAAGCCCCAGGTGGGGGTGGCCTCCTCATGGAACGAGGTCACCCCCTGCAACCTCCCTCTCGACCGCCTGGCAAAGCAGGCCAAGGAGGGGGTGAGGGAGGCGGGTGGCTTCCCCATCGAGTTCGTGACCATTGCCGTATCCGACGGGATCGCCATGGGCCACGAGGGGATGCGTGCCTCGCTGGTCTCGCGCGAGGTGATCGCCGACTCCATCGAGACCGTCATGCACGCCGAGCGACTCGACGCCATGGTGACCTTCGCCGGGTGTGACAAGTCCCTTCCCGGCATGCTCATGGCCGCGGCGCGGCTCGACCTGCCCTCGGTTTTCCTCTATGGAGGGACGATCCTCCCCGGCCGGGCGGGGGACCAGGTCCTCGACATCGTCAGCGTGTTCGAAGCGGTGGGGGCACATGCCACCGGCGCCTTGAGCGACGCCGAGCTGTCGCTCATCGAGCACAACGCCTGTCCCACGGCAGGATCGTGCGCCGGGATGTTCACCGCCAACACCATGGCCAGCGTCGCCGAGGCGCTTGGCATGTCACTACCCGGTTCGGCCAGCCCCTCGGCCATCGACCCTCGCCGTGACCAGTTCGCCCTGGACTCGGGTCGAGCCGTCATCGACTTGCTGGCCAAGGGGATCCGGCCTCGGCAGATCATGACGCCGCAGGCGTTCGAGAATGCCATCGCCGTGGTCATGGCCCTGGGCGGGTCCACCAATGCCGTGCTTCATCTCATGGCCATCGCCCATGAGGCGCGAGTCGACCTGGCGCTGGACGACTTCAACCGGATCGGCGCACGGGTCCCCCACATCGCCGACACCAAACCGCACGGCAAGTACCACATGGTGGATCTCGATCGCATCGGGGGATTGCCTGTTGTCATGCGAGAGTTGCTCGAGGCCGGCCTCCTGCACGGCGACTGCCTCACGGTGACCGGCAGGACGGTCACGGAGAACCTCGAGGCACTCGATCCACCGCCCCCCGACGGCGACGTGGTGCACGCCCTGGACCAGCCCATCCACAAGCAGGGCGGGATCGCCGTGCTCAGGGGCTCGCTCGCTCCTCAGGGCTCGGTGGTCAAGATCGCCGGGATCGACGAGCCTCGGTTCGAGGGGGTGGCCCGTGTCTTCGACGGGGAGCAGGCGGCGTTGGATGCCATTCTGGCCGGCTCGATCCAGCCGGGAACGGTTGTCGTCATCCGCTACGAAGGTCCTCGAGGCGGGCCGGGTATGCGGGAGATGCTCGCCGTGACCGGGGCGATGAAAGGGGCTGGTCGGGGTGGTGACTGCGCCCTCGTCACCGATGGGCGCTTCTCTGGGGGCACGCACGGTTACTGCGTCGGCCATGTGGCGCCTGAGGCGACCGAGTGCGGTCCCATTGCTCTCGTGGCGGATGGAGATCACATCGTCATCGACACCACGGCCCATCGCCTCGACTTGCTCGTCGACGAGGGCGAGCTCGAGAGGCGACGGCGGTTATGGGCGCCACCCGAGCCCCGCTATACGTCAGGCGTGCTGGCCAAGTACGCACGCCTCGTCACCGGGGCGGAGCGTGGGGCCGTCACCGAGCCGTGACGCTCAAGAAGTGACGCTCCGGGCCTCGTCCCGGTCCTGAGCCGCTCGAACCGCTCGAAAACAGCTGGTGACGTAGGGCACTTCGATGACGGAGCGAGATTGCAGTGCCGGGTGGCTGCGCGCGAGCTCGGCCACCCTGCCCAGCACGGACCGCCGTTCGTCGGCGTCCATCACCTGTACCCGGCTCCTGGTGGCCATGAGATCGACCAGCCTCTCCGGGTTCAGCTCCTGGCTCCATGGGAAGTGGCGCACGGCGGCGCCGTCGAACGGGGCGCCTTCGGGGAGGCGCACCGCGGCGGCTCTGTCCGGTCCCCACACGTCCTCACCCGGCACCACCGTTCCCAACACCGCCATCCACGGGACCCGCTCGTCCCGCAGGTTCCAGAGCAGGCCGAGGGTGCCGCCCGGGCGCAGCACCCTGGCCACCTCCACCGTGGCCGGACCCACATCTACCCAGTGCCACATCTGGGCGCCCAGCACGGCGTCCACCTCGCCGGTCTCGGCGGGGATCTCCTCGGCACGCCCGGCTCGGATCTCGACGCCGGGAGTCCGCTCGGCGAGCACCCGCCGCATCTCGGGATCAGGCTCCACCGCCACCACCTCGAGGCCGAGCGAGAGCAGGGAGCCGCTCAGTGCGCCGGTACCCGCCCCCAGGTCGAGCACCCGCAGGGCACCGGTCGGAAGCAGCCAGGACAGGGCCTCCGGCGGGTACCCGGGACGCACGCTGGCGTAGGTCTCCGCCACGGCCCCAAAGGAACTGGCGGCCCGTCGTCTCATCACCTCGTCCATTTCGAGGAACGCTATTGGTCGCGTCCTCGAGGGCACCAAACGGGCTCTTCGACCTCGTGGCCGCCGGTCACCGGGTTGCCCAGCCGTCATGGGCGTGGCAGACTGTGTTGACCATGTCCCGTCCGGCAACAATCCTCGTAGTCCTGACATAGCGCACGCCCGCCGCTGAGCGGTTGCGTGCGCCCACGACCTCCCAGCCGGGAGGTCGTTTCAATTTCCGGCCGGAGTTCTCGGAGAGTGGCGAGAATCCGCCAGGCCGGGGAGATCCACCCCAACGGGTCCCGAGAACCCACCCGAACCGCTGATCCCGATAAAACGAGGAGCGATGCGACTCACCGGAGCACAGGCACTGATCAAGAGCCTCGAGATGCAAGGTGTCGAGGTGATCTTCGGGCTGCCCGGAGGAGCGATCCTCCCCGTGTACGACCCGATCCTCGATTCGACGATTCGCCACATCCTCGTCCGCCACGAACAGGGAGCCGGGCACATGGCCGAGGGCTACGCCCACGTCACGGGCCGCCCCGGCGTGGCCATGGTGACGAGCGGACCGGGGGCGACGAACATCGTCACTCCGTTGGCGGACGCCGCCATGGACTCGGTTCCCCTCGTGGTCGTGACCGGGCAAGTGGCCACCACGGCGATCGGCACGGACGCCTTCCAGGAGTGTCCGATCACCGGGGTGACGATGGACATCACCAAGCACAACTGGCTGGTGACCGACGCGCGGGATATCCCTCGCGTCGTGGCCGAGGCCTTCCACGTTGCGACGACGGGTCGTCCGGGGCCTGTCCTCATCGACGTGCCCAAGGACGTGTCCAACAGCCAGATGGACTGGTATTGGCCGAGCTCGCTCGACGACCTGGACCTCCCGGGCTACAGACCACGGACCGAAGGTGATCCGTCAGCCATCCGGGCCGCCGCTGAGCTGATCCTGCGCGCCGAGCGACCGGTGATCTATGCCGGGGGAGGCATCCTCAAGGCGCGAGCTGCCGACGCGCTCCGGGAGTTTGCCGAGCGCACCGGCGTCCCGGTGGTCACCACGCTCATGGCTCGGGGAGCGTTCCCCGACTCCCACCCCCTGTGCCTGGGCATGCCGGGAATGCACGGCAACTACACCGCGGTCACCGCCATGCAGCACGCCGATCTGCTGGTGGCACTGGGAAGCCGATTCGACGACCGGGTCACCGGCAAGGTCTCGGCGTTCGCGCCGGAGGCCAAGGTCATCCACGTGGACATCGACCCGGCCGAGCTGGGCAAGGTGCGCCGCGCCGACGTCGCCATCGCCGGGGACTGCCGGATCGTGATCGAGGAGATCGTCGAGGCGCTGGGCACTCTCGGGCTCGAGAGCGGGGGATCGGCCGGCTCCGGAACCACGGCAGCGGACCGCCCCGACCTCGCCCCGTGGAAGGCACAGCTCTCCGAGTGGCAGCAGCGGTTTCCGCTCACCTACCGGCAGGAAGAGGGCGGTGCCCTCAAGCCGCAGCTCGTGGTCGAGGCCCTTCGTGACTCCACTCCCGACGACACGATCGTGGTCGCCGGGGTGGGGCAGCACCAGATGTGGGCGTCGCAGTACTGGCGCTTCGAGCATCCCTACACCTGGGTCAACTCCGGGGGGGCAGGGACAATGGGCTTTGCCGTGCCCGCCGCCATCGGCGCCAAGGTCGGGCGCCCCGACAAGATGGTTTGGGCCATCGACGGGGACGGTTGTTTCCAGATGACCGCCCAGGAGCTCGTCACCGCCTCGGCCGAGCGCATTCCGGTCAAAATCGCCATCCTCAACAACGCCTACTTGGGAATGGTGCGCCAGTGGCAGGAGCTCTTCTACGAGGAGCGTTACTCGGAGGTGTACCTCTCTCCCGACCTCCCCGACTACGTCAAATGGGCCGAAGCCATGGGGTGCATCGGTATGAGGGTGGAGACGGCGGAGGAGGTCGCGCCGGCCATCGAGAAGGCGAACAGCGTCGACGACCGCCCCGTCGTGATCGACTTCCGCACCGACGCCTTCGAAAAGGTGTACCCGATGGTTCCCTCCGGTGCCTCAAACGACGACATCATCGTGGGGCCGAGCGAGGGAGAAGGAGGACGGTGATGGCTCCTTCCTCGATCGGAGGTCCGGGGGGCCCGGTCGGAGTCCGGCACCACATCGTCACGGTGACTGTGGAGAACAAGGCGGGTGTGCTGGCTCGCGTAGCCGGCCTATTCTCGCGAAGAGGCTTCAACATCTTCTCGCTGGCGGTCGCGCCGACCGACGACGAGCGGTTCAGCCGCATCACCATCGTGGTCGACGTCGAGTCCGCTCCCCTCGAGCAGATCATCCGGCAGCTCGACAAGCTGGTGAACGTGGTCGCCATAAGCGAGCTTGCCCCCGAGGAAGCCACCGAACGGGAACTGCTCCTCGCCACGGTCGAAGCGGGCCCCGACGAGCGGGGCCAGGTGATCCAGCTGGTCGGGGTGTTCGAAGGCAGGATCGTTGACGTCGGCAGGGAGGCGATCACGATCATGCTGGCAGGAGCTCCCAACAAGATCGACGACTTCGAGAACCTCATCCGGCCCTTCGGCATCGTGGAGCTCCAGCGGACCGGGCGTGTCGCGCTGCCTAAGCTGGAACGCCGGACCACCCGGTTGCGCACCATCGCCGGAGGTGCGGGCGAGGACGGCGCCGGCTGACCGGTGCCCACGAGCGACGAGGCAGGTTGAGATGGCCAAGCTGTACTACGAGTCCGACGCCGACCCCGGAGTGATTCGCGGCCGCAAGGTCGCCGTCTTGGGGTACGGGTCCCAGGGTCACGCGCACGCCCTGAACCTGGCCGAGTCTGGTGTCGACGTCCGTGTCGGGTTGCGGGAGGGCTCGTCTTCCAAGCAGAAAGCAGAGGAATCCGGATTGCAGGTGGTGTCGCTGCCCGACGCCGCCGCTGAGGCCGATCTCGTGATGATGCTCCTGCCTGACACCGAGCAGGCCTCGGTGTACCGGAGTGATGTCGCTCCCAATCTCAAGGAGGGTGACGCCCTTTTCTTTGCTCATGGTTTCAACATCCGCTTCGGACAGATCGTGCCGCCTCCTGGAGTGGACGTGGCCATGGTCGCCCCGAAGGGACCGGGGCACCTCGTGCGTCGCACCTATACAGAGGGAGGCGGTGTACCTTCCTTAGTGGCGGTGGCCCAAGACGCCTCGGGAAAGGCCCACGACCTGGCGCTGTCCTATGCCCAGGCCATCGGCGCAACCAGGGCAGGGGTCCTCGACACCACCTTCGAGGAGGAGACCGAGACCGACCTCTTCGGTGAGCAGGTCGTCTTGTGCGGCGGGCTCACGTCGTTGGTGCAGGCGGGCTTCGAGACCCTGGTCGGGGCGGGCTACCAGCCCGAGTCCGCGTACTTCGAGTGCCTGCACGAGCTCAAGCTCATTGTGGACCTGATGTACGAGCAGGGAATCAGCGGTATGCGCTACTCCATATCGGACACGGCGGAGTACGGCGATCTCACCCGAGGGCCGCAGGTCATCGACGACCGCGTCCGGAGCACAATGGCCAAGATCCTCGACGACATTCGTTCGGGTGCGTTCGCCGAGGAATGGATCACCGAGAACCGCTCCGGTCGCAAGCGATTTGAGGAGCTTCGGGCAGCGGGCGCAGCTCACCCCATCGAGAAGGTGGGCGCCGAGCTTCGAGCCATGATGCCCTTCATCAGCGCCGGAAAGCAGCGGGTACAAGACGCCTCCGGTGGCTGAGCCCACTGGCACCGGGGCTGCCGGGGCTGCCGGGACTGCCGGGACTGCCGGCGCTGCCGGGGCTGGCCCGTCGGCCGGTTCGCCTTCGACTCGCTCGTCCTCGGCCGGCTCGTCTCCGTCCCACTTGGCTCTCTCGCCGCTCTCCTCGCTCCCGCTCGAGGCGCTGTGCGACGCTGCGCTTGGACGCGCCGCGGAGCTCGGTGCGTCTCACGCCGAACTCCGTGTCGAGCAAATCCGTTCGCAGGTTGTTTCCCTTCGAGACGGAGAGCTCGAGACGGTGGTGGACGACACCGAGCTCGGACTCGGGCTGCGCCTCGTCCACGGAGGGTCGATCGGCTTCGCTGCCACCGCCGCCCTCGGCACGGACTCGGCCGCCGGTGTGGCCGACGAGGCGGTCGCCTTGGCTCGCGCCACCGCGTCGACCTTGGCCGTTCGGGTGGAGCTGGCCGACGAGCCAGTGGCGGGAACCGTGCAGTGGTCATCCGCGTACGACGTCGATCCCACAACGGTGCCGCTCAACGCCAAGATCGAACAGCTCGACCTGTGGAGCGAGCGCTTGCTCAGGGCCAGGGGCGTCGACCACGTCACCGCGTACGTCCTGTGCGTGGTCGAGGACAAGTTCTTCGCCGATCTGGCCGGGAGCCGCGTGACCCAGCGACGGGTCCGGGTCCACCCCGTCGTCGAGGTGTACGCCGTCGACGCCTCTCGCGGCACGTTCGAGTCGATGCGCACGCTGGCCCCTCCCGTCGGGAGGGGGTGGGAATACCTGACAGGCACGGGTTGGGACTGGGACCGGGAGCTGGACGCCATACCGGATCTGCTGGCCGAGAAGGTGGCCGCCCCCAGCGTCGAGGAGGGTGTCTACGACCTCGTGATCGAGCCGAGCAACCTGTGGCTGACGATCCACGAATCGGTAGGCCATGCCACGGAGCTCGATCGTGCTCTCGGGTACGAGGCTGCCTACGCCGGGACCTCTTTCGCCACCTTCGACAAGCTGGGGTCGCTGCGCTACGGCTCACCACTGATGCACGTGACCGGTGATCGCACTGCTGAGCATGGACTGGCCACCGTCGGCTTCGATGACGAGGGAGTCGCCGCTCAGCAGTTCGACCTGGTCCGACAGGGCGTGCTCGTCGGTTACCAGCTGGATCGGCGGATGGCGTCGGAGAACGAACTCGGGCGCTCGAACGGCTGTGCTTTTGCCGACTCGCCTCTCCACATACCCATCCAGCGCATGGCCAACGTCTCGTTGCAGCCGGCCGATGCCGAGGGCCCCAGCACCGACGAGCTCGTTTCCGGCGTCGAACGGGGTGTGCTGGTCGTGGGGGACAAGAGCTGGTCGATCGACATGCAGCGGCACAACTTCCAGTTCACTGGCCAGCGCTTCTTCCGCGTCGAGCGGGGCCGTGTAGCCGGCCAGGTGAAGGATCTCGCATACCAGTCGCGCACCACCGAGTTCTGGGGCTCGCTGGAGGCCCTGGGTGGGCGGTCGACCTACGTCCTCGGAGGCGCCTTCAACTGCGGCAAGGGCCAGCCGGGGCAGGTGGCGGCGGTGAGCCACGGCTGTCCTTCGGCGCTCTTTCGAAACGTCCGGGTGCTGAACGCCAGGTCCGAGGCCGGGATCTCGGGGGCAGCGTGAGCAGCAGCGTCCAAGACGGCCTGGTTGCGCCTTCTCAGGTGGTCGAGCAGGTCCTGACAGGAGCTCGTCCTCGAGGAGGTGTCGAGGGCAGAGTCGTGATCGTCGAGGACGACAGCGAAGTGGAGGTCCGCTTCGCCAACAACACCACGACCACCAACGGACTGCGCCGGCAACGGCGCGTCACCGTGGTCACCGTGAAGGCGGTTTCGGGGGGATTGGCCGCCGGGGTCGCCAGTCGCACCGGATCGCCCGATCTCGACGAGCTGGTCAGGGCGAGCGAGGCCGATGCCGAGCAATCCCCCCCGGCGGAGGACGCCGTCCCTCTCTTGGGGCCGACCGTCGGGACCTCCTTCGAGAGCCCGCCGGGTGTCACCGACCTCTCCACGATCCAAGGTGTCCTCGACGACCTCGTCGGCGCCTTCGACGCCGCCCGATCGCGCCGACACGTGCTCTCCGGGTTCGCCACCCACCAGCTGGAGACCGTCTACCTGGGCACGAGCACAGGGCTGCGGCTCCGCCACGAGCAGCCGACCGGTTCCCTCGAACTCGTTGCCCGCGCTCCAGACGGGACACGCTCGGCGTGGGCGGGTCAGGGAACTTCGAACTTCGAGGACGTATCACTGTCGTCCATGCACCTCGAGCTGGAGCGGCGCCTCGAATGGGCCCGGCGTCGAGTGGAGTTGGCTCCCGGGAGGTACGAGACGATCCTTCCTGCTGATGCCACGGCGGACCTGGTGGTCTTTCTTTACGGCGACCTCTCGGGCCGGGACGCAGAGGACGGTCGTAGCGTGTTCTCCGCTCCGGGCGGGGGCACCAAGATGGGCGAGGCGATCGCCTCCATCCCCTTCGAGCTTCGCAGCGATCCCGGCGAACCCGGGCTCGAGTGCGCGCCCTTCCTGGTGACCACGGCGTCGGGGACCGATGTATCGGTGTTCGACAATGGCCTCCGACTCGAGCCAACGTCCTGGATCGCCAAGGGCCGACTCGAGCGGCTCTTCTTCCACCGGGCCGCGGCTGGACGTCTGCATCTACCGGTGGCACCGCCCGTCGACAACCTGGTGCTCGAGCTGCCCGGGGCGAGCGGGACGCTGGAAGACCTGGTGACGCGGACCCGACGCGGTCTGCTCCTCACCTGCCTGTGGTACATCCGGAGTGTCGACCCGGTCACTGCCTTGCTGACTGGTCTCACCCGAGACGGCGTCTACCTCGTCGAGGATGGTGAAGTCGTCGGCGCGGTCAACAACTTCCGTTTCAACGAAAGCCCGGTCGATCTTCTGTCCCGGGCGACGGAGGCAGGGAGCACGCAGAGGGCCTACTCGCGCGAGTCGGGCGAGTGGCTCAACCGCACCGCCATGCCGGCGTTGCGCGTGGCTGACTTCAACATGAGCTCGGTGAGCCCGGCCACCTGAGCCGCGACCTACGGCCTGAACCGCCCAGGTGATCGGGCCGGCCGACCCTCAACCAGCAAGGGCGCCTACCACGTGGTTGACGCAACCGCACACAGCTGCGACGTCGTCGGGCTCGATGGCCGGGAACATGGCGATCCGCAGCTGGTTGCGCCCGAGCTTCCGGTACGGCTCGGTGTCGACGATGCCGTTGGCCCGTAGCACCTTGGCCACCGTTGCGGCATCCACGACATCGATGAAGTCGATGGTGCCCACCACGTGGCTGCGCTCCGACGGCTTACCGACGAAGGGGCTGGCGAAATCCGACTGCTCGGCCCAGGTGTAGAGGATCTCGGCCGAGCGGTCGCAGCGCCCAGCCGTCCACTCGAGCCCCCCGCCAGCGAGCATCCACTCGACTTGCTCGGTGAAGAGCAGCAGGGTGGCGAGGGACGGGGTGTTGTACGTCTGCTCCAGGCGGGAGTTCTCTACTGCGATGCCCAAGTCGAGCGAGGGCGGAACCCAACGACCGCTCGAAGAGATCCGTTCCATGCGCTCGAGGGCGGCTGGGGACATGATCGCCGCCCAGAGGCCTCCGTCCGAGGCGAAACACTTCTGGGGGGCGAAGTAGTAGACGTCGAATTGCGTCGGGTCGACGCGCAACCCGCCGGCGGCCGAGGTGGCGTCCACGGCCACGAGCTGCCCACGTTCGGCGGTTTCCCGGGGCCGGGCGATCTCCATCATCACCCCGGTCGACGTCTCGTTGTGGGTCAGGGCGAACACATCGACGTCCTCGGAGGGCCGTGGCTCGGGGTGTGTCCCGGGCGGGGACTCGATCACCTCCGGCTCCTCGAGATGGGGTGCGGCCCGCACGGCCTGGGCGAACTTCGACGAGAACTCGCCGAACGCCAGGTGCTGGCTGCGCCGGTCGACCAGACACAGCGTTGCCACGTCCCAGAACGTCGTGGTTCCGCCGTTGCCCAGGATGACCTCGTAGCCATCCGGGAGGGAGAAGAGGTTGCGGAGCCCGGCCCGCAGCCGCCCGACCACCGACCGGACGGGCGCCTGGCGGTGACTGGTGCCGAGGTAGGTCGTTGAGGCCGCTACCAGGGCGGAAACCTGCTCGGGGCGGACCTTGGAGGGACCGCTGCCGAACCTGCCGTCAGACGGCCTGAGTGCGTCGGGAATGCGGATGTCGGGCGTTGCAGGGGTGTCAGGGGCGGCTGTCACGTGTGCAAGCATGGCAGCCGTGGCCCCGGTACGCGAATCGCCTGCATCCCCGGCGCGCGCCGGCGGGACCCGCCGGGTCTCCTCTCGAGTGGCGTCGGTGAACCCGTCCGCCACCCTCGCCGTCGACGCCAAGGCCAAGGCGATGGCTGCGGCGGGGGAGGACGTCATCGGCTTCGGGGCCGGCGAACCCGACTTCCCGACGCCCGCCCACATCGTCGAGGCGGCCGAGGCGGCTTGCCGCGAACCGCAGAACCACCACTACACGGCCACTTCGGGTCTCGCCGTCCTGCGCCAGGCAATCGTCGCCAAGACCGCCCGTGACTCTGGGTACGAAGCGTCGCCTGCCCAGGTCGTCGTCACCAACGGCGCCAAGCAAGCCGTCTACGAGACCTTCATGGCCCTGCTCGACCCCGGTGACGAGGTCCTCGTCCCGGCGCCCTTCTGGACGACGTATCCAGAGGCCATCGGCCTGGCCGGGGGCGTTCCCGTCCCCGT
>JASHUM010000011.1 GCA_030040015.1 Acidimicrobiales bacterium | reverse complement strand
ACACTGGGAAGGATCTTCAACCTGCTCGGAGAGCCGATCGACCTCGGTGCCCCGCTGGAGGAGGGGATGGAGCGCTGGCCGATTCATCGCGAGGCTCCCGGCATCGAAGCGGTGACCCCGACGACGGAGATCTTCGAGACCGGCATCAAGGTGATCGACCTGCTGGCCCCGTACGCCAAGGGAGGCAAGGTCGGGCTCTTCGGCGGCGCCGGTGTCGGCAAGACCGTGATCATCCAGGAGCTGATCCACAACCTGGCCCAGGAGCACGGTGGTCTCTCCGCCTTCTGCGGCGTGGGGGAGCGCTCGCGCGAGGGCAACGACCTGTGGCTGGAGATGAAGGAGTCCGGTGTGCTCGACAAGACGATGCTCGTCTTCGGGCAGATGAACGAGCCGCCCGGCGCCCGGATGCGCGTAGCCCTTTCTGGTCTCACCATGGCGGAGTACTTCCGCGATCAGGAGGGACAGGACGTGTTGCTCTTCATCGACAACATCTTCCGGTTCGTCCAGGCGGGATCCGAGGTCTCGGCCCTGCTCGGCCGCATGCCTTCGCAGGTCGGCTATCAGCCGACGCTCGACTCCGAGATGGGCGAGCTCCAGGAGCGCATCACCTCTACGCGCCGGGGCTCGGTGACGAGCGTGCAGGCCATCTACGTGCCTGCCGACGACCTCACCGACCCTGCCCCGGCGTCGGTGTTCGCCCACCTGAACGCCACCACGGTGCTGTCGAGGTCGATCGCCGAGAAGGGCATCTACCCGGCGGTGGACCCGCTCGACTCCACCTCGACCATCCTCAAGGCGGACATCTTGGGAGAGGAACACTTCCGTGTCGCCAACGAGGTCAAGCAGGTGCTCCAGCGCTACAAGGAGCTTCAGGACATCATCGCCATCCTCGGGATCGACGAGCTCTCTGACGAGGACAAGGTGACGGTCGGCCGGGCCCGCAAGCTCGAGCGATATCTGTCGCAGCCCTTCCACGTCGCCGAGCAGTTCACCGGCACCCCCGGCGTCTACGTCCCCGTCGCCGAGACGATCCGCGGCTTCAAGGAGCTCCTCGAGGGCCGGCACGACGATCTCCCCGAGCGGGCCTTCTACATGAAGGGCACGATCGACGAGGTGGTCAAGGACGCCCACGGCGGGGCAGCCGGCTGAGGTGGCCCACGCCAAGTTCCCCGTCGAGGTGCTGACGCCGGAAGGCGAGGTCTTCAACGGCGAGGTGGAGATGGTCTCGACACGCACCACGCTCGGGCAGATCGGCATCCTGGCCAGACACGCGCCCCTGCTGGCAACGCTCGAGCCCACCGAGCTGCGGCTGTACAAGACCGAGACCGACGTGCTCCGCTTCGCCCAGGCAGAGGGCTACCTGCAGGTGGGTGGCAACCACGCACTGCTGCTGGTGGAGGAGGCCTACCCCGTCGCCGAACTGGACGTCAACGAGATCCGAGAGCGCTTACAGGTCGCCGAGCGAGAGATCGAGGAGGCGGGGGAGGACACCGAGAGACGCCGAGTGGCCGAGCGCGACAAGCGTCGCTGGGAGCGGTTCCTGAGCCTCGTCCAGTAGACCACCTGGCCTCGATCCCGCCTCGCCCTGGCAGAATCCGGTCGATGTCCTTGGAGTTGACCGTGGTGGACGCCTTCACCGACCGGGCCTTCTGCGGCAACCCGGCGGCGGTGACCGTCCTCGATGCTTTCCCCGACGACCGCTACATGCAGCTGGTGGCTCGCGAGATGAACCTGTCGGAGACCGCCTTCCTCGTGCCGCGTCCCGACGGGTCGCACGACCTGCGTTGGTTCTCGCCGACCATGGAGATCGACCTGTGTGGACACGCCACCCTGGCCAGTGCCCACGTGCTCGGTGGCGCCGGCCGTTTCCACACCCGCAGCGGCGTGCTCACCTGCGAGCCCGGTGACGACGGGCTCATCAAGATGGACTTCCCCGCCGACCCGCCGGTGCCGGCCGATCCGGCTGGGGGACCGCTTCCGCCCGGCACGCTCGAGTACCTGCGGGGCAGAACCGACGGCCTGGCCGTGTTCGCCGACGGTCGGTCGGTGCGAGAGTTCGCTCCCGACTTCACCGCCCTGGCTGCTCTGGGCACGCGCCTCACCATGATCACCGCCCCCGGTGACCGCCCCGGGGTCGACTGCGTGAGCCGGGTGTTCGCCCCCAACGCCGGCGTGGCCGAGGATCCGGCCACCGGCTCGGCCCACTGCATGGCGGCGGTGTACTGGAGCGCCAGGACGGGCCGTAGCGCCCTGGTCGGAGAGCAGGCCTCGGCCCGGGGCGCTTCGGTGCACATGGAGCTCCGAGGTGACCGGGTGGTGCTGGGGGGGCGGGCGGTCACCGTGTCCAAGGTCTCGCTCCTGGTGTGAGCCGCAGCGGGCGCCAACCGGCGGCGGGTGTGCGGCCGCTCCTGAGGTGAGTAGCGTGGGCGGGCCGAGCCAGGAGGTGGCCCATGCCAGCCGAGCACGACGCCGAGAAGGTGGTGCGGGAATTCTGTGACGCCTTCGCCGATCACGACGCCGAGAAGCTCCGTCCCTACTTCACCGACGACGTCGTGTACCACAACATCCCGATGGACCCGGTGGTCGGGGCCGACGCCGCTGTGGCGTTCCTGGCCGGCTTCCTCGGCATGTGCGACAAGCTGGAGTTCGACATTCGTCACCTGGCCGTACGAGGTGAGGTTGTGCTCACCGAGCGGGTGGATACCTTCACGATGGGACAAGTGGTGGCCCCGTTGCCGGTCATGGGGACGTTCGAGGTCCGCGACGGCAGGATCCGTGCCTGGCGGGACTACTTCGACATGGCCCAGGTGACCAAGATGTTCTCCGGGGAGGCCTGAGGCACTCTGCTCGCCGCGTCTCGCCGGTCCGACCCTGGCCAGGCGGACCGGCCCCCGGTAGACTGGCGTCTGCCAGCTCGACTGGTGGACGGCCAGGGCTCGTCCCCGGCGACGAGACTCGTTGCACAAGGAGGACTGCCGGTGCGCATCTCGTCCCTGCTGGAGAGCAAGGGTTCGGTGGTGGTCACCATCGGAGCCGACGCCACCGTGGCTGAGGCCGTGGCCGAACTGGAGAACCACCGGATCGGGGCGCTGGTGGTGTCCGCCGACGGCGTCCACATCGACGGGATCGTCTCCGAGCGCGACGTGGTGCGTGCCCTGGGCCACTCCGGCGGCGACGTGCTCGACCACTCGGTGCGCTCGATCATGACGACCGAAGTGGTCTGCGTCTCACCTGACGCCGAGGTGGAGTCGCTCAGCGCCACCATGACCGACCACCGGATCCGCCACGTCCCTGTCCTCGAGGACGGGGTCCTGGCCGGACTGGTGAGCATCGGCGACGTCGTGAAGAGCCGGATCGGCGAGCTCGAGAAGGACCGCAAGGAGCTGGTCGAATACATCACCGCCCGCTGATCGGCGGGCGGGTCAGCCGAACTCGATCTGGCTGAACTCGCGGATCTTCTCCAGCGGATGACGGGCGCTCACGAAGCGCACCGTCCCCGACCGTGAGCGCATCACCAGGGACTGGGTGGTGGCGCCGAAGTCGTGGAATCGCACCCCCTGGAGCAGCTCTCCGTCGGTGATGCCGGTGGCGGCGAAGAAGCAGTTGTCGCCCTTCACCAGGTCGTCGGAGCTGAGCACAGCGTCGAAGTCGTAGCCGGCGTTCTCCGCCTCGGCTCGCTCCTTCTGGTTGCGGGGCCACAGGCGCCCCAGGATCTCGCCGCCCATGCACTTGAGGGCCGCTGCGGCAAGCACTCCTTCTGGGGTGCCGCCCGTGCCGAACAGCACGTCGACGCCGGATTCCGGCCAGGCGGTGGAGATGGCGGCGGCCACGTCGCCATCGGTGATGAGCCGAATGCGCGCCCCGCTGGCCCGCACCTCGGCGATGAGCTCGACGTGACGCTCACGATCGAGGATCACGCAGGTGACGTCGCGCACCGACTTGCCCAGTGCCTTGGCCACGGCCTCGATGTTCTCGGTGGGCGAGTGGCGCAGGTCGATGGCCCCCCGGGCCTTGGGGCCGACCGCCAGCTTCTCCATGTACACGCAGGGACCGGGGTTGAACATGGTGCCGCGCTCGGAGACGGCGATGACGGCCAGGGCGCCGCCGCGCCCGAGCGAGGTGAGGGTGGTGCCGTCGATGGGATCGACGGCGATGTCCGTGGGCGGCGGCGAGCCGTCCCCGATGCGTTCGCCGTTGTAGAGCATGGGGGCGTGGTCCTTCTCTCCCTCACCGATGACCACCACGCCGTCCATCGACACGGTGGAGAGCACCACCCGCATGGCTTCCACGGCGGCAGCGTCCGCCCCTTCCTTGTCCCCACGGCCCATCCAACGGCCCGCCGCCATGGCCGCCGCCTCGGTGACGCGGACCAGCTCCATGGCCAGGTTGCGGTCAGGCGCCTGCGGAGCTCGAGCCATGGTCCGACCATAACGCGACAGGTGGCCGGCCGGGGAGCCGTAGGCTTGTCCCATGGGCGCACCGAGATGGCAGGTCCTCTGACTGATCACCGCTCCCCGGTGCGGCCCGCGTGGACGGCGCCATGAGCGAAGCGGTTCCCGGTGACCGGTTCCTCGTCAGCCCCGGGGCTCCGCTCGAGGGGACGGTGCACGTCGGCGGGGCGAAGAACTCGGTGCTCAAGCTGATGGCCGCCTGCATGCTGGCCGAGGGGCGCCACGTGATCTCCGGCGTCCCCCACATCGCCGATGTCGAGATCATGGCCGAGGTGCTCGCCTCGCTCGGGCTGTCGTGTCGGCGCGTCCACGACGGCGACCCCGAAGTGGCACGGTCCGGGGCCGAGCCCGGCGACCTCGTCATCGACACGCCCGGGCGGCTCTCGACCCACACCCCCTACGAGCTGGCCGAGCGGTTGCGCGCCTCGGTGGTCGTGCTGGGCCCGCTTCTGGCCCGCGCCGCAGAGGCGAGCGTCCCGCTTCCGGGTGGGGACGATTTCGGCAGCCGTCCCATCGACCTCCATCTGCACGGCCTGTCCCTCCTGGGCGCCGAGTTCGCCACCGTGCACGGCAACATCGAAGGCCACGTCTCGGGACACCCGGCCCGGTTGGTGGGCAGCCGGATCGTGCTCGAGTATCCCAGTCACACCGCGACGGACAACCTGCTCATGGCGGCCGTGCTGGCCAAAGGCACGACGGTGATCGAGAACGCGGCGCGTGAGCCCGAGGTGGCCGACCTCGCCGCCTTCCTCTCGCAGATGGGGGCGCGCATCACCGGGGCCGGCACCTCGCACCTGGTGGTGGAAGGCGTCGAAGAGCTGCAACCTGCCCCTCGGGCCCATCGGGTCATCCCCGACAGGGTGGTGGCGGCGACGTTCCTGTCGGCGGTCGGGCTGGCCGGCGGAGAGATCGTCATCGAGGACGCCCGGCCCGAGCACATGGACATGCTCCTGCGCAAGATGACCGCCATGGGCGTCGAGACCTCCCACACCCCCGAGGGATTGCGGGCGGTGTCCAACGGCCCACTGCACAGCGTGGACGTCGCCACCCTTCCGTACCCGGGTGTGGCGACCGACTACAAGCCGTTGGTGGTGACCATGTTGAGCGTCGCCGACGGTGTGGGGATCGTGAGCGAGAACCTCTTCTCCGGGCGTTTCCGGTACGTCGACGAGCTGCGCCGCATGGGCGCCGACATCGGCACCGAGGGCCACCATGCCGTGGTGCGTGGTGTGCAGCGTCTCCAGGGCGCCCCGGTGCGGGCGCCGGACATCCGCGCCGGTGCGGCGCTGGTGCTCGCCGGGTTGGTCGCCGAAGGAGAGACGGTGGTGTCCGAGGCCGGCCACGTCCATCGCGGTTACGAGAACTTCGCCGGCAAGCTGCGCTCGCTGGGTGCCGATGTGCGCGTGGTCTGACGGTACGCTGCCCACCCGTCGTGACCGATCGCCGCAGGGACCCCACCACACTGTTCTCGGCTGCCGCCACCGGCGACCGGCGGGCGCTGGCCAAGGTGTTGTCCATGGTCGAGCGGGGCGGAGCCGACAGCCGTGCCGTGGCCGCCCTTGCCTACAAGAGCGGTCTCCAGGCATCCACGATCGGGATGACCGGGGCACCGGGGGCGGGGAAGTCGACTCTCGTGGACCGCCTCGTGGCCTTGGTGCGCGCCTCGGGGGAGGAGATCGGGGTGCTGGCCGTGGACCCCTCGTCGCCCTTCACCGGGGGCGCCATCCTCGGCGACCGGGTGCGGATGCAGGAGCACGCTCTCGACTCCGGTGTCTTCATCCGCTCGATGGCCACCCGGGGGCACCTCGGGGGGCTGGCCTTGGCCGTGCCCGAGGCCATCCGCGTCCTGTCCGCCGTCGGCCTCCCCCTCGTCCTGGTGGAGACGGTCGGGGTGGGGCAGGTCGAGGTCGAGGTGGCCTCGGCCACCGACACCACGGTGGTGGTGGTGAACCCCCGGTGGGGTGACGCCATCCAGGCCAACAAGGCGGGACTGCTCGAGATCGCCGACGTGTTCGTGATCAACAAGGCCGACAATCCCGGCGCACGCGAGACCCGGCGCGACCTGGAGCAGATGCTCGATCTGAGTCCTGCCTCAAAGTGGCGGCCGCCCGTGGTCGAGACGGTGGCGACCGGCGGCGAGGGGATCGAGGAGCTGTGGGAGCAGGTCCGTCGCCACCAGTTGCACCTGGCTGCCGACGGCAGCCTGGAGCGCCGGCGCCGCCAGCGAACCGAGCGGGAGTTCCGGGCTGTGGTGAGCGCCCGGATCGAGCGTGACGTCGAGCGATTGCTCCAAGACGCCTCGCTGGGCACGTTGACCGACGACGTCGTCGAGCACCGTCTCGACCCGTACGAGGCGGCAGATCGCGTCTTGGCTGCCGCCCGCAACGAGACGCCGGAGCAGTAGGCCGGTCCACTACCGTGCGGGGCGGTGTCCCGCCCGCCCCGTCCGCCGAGGAGCCGCCGGTCTCCGAGGGGGGCACCCCCGGCCCGCCGCAGCGGCGGAACCCGTCTGCCTGGCATCCGGCCCTCGGCGCTTCCGGCCCGGGCCGACGCCGACTGGTACCGCCGGTCGGTCTTCTACGAGGTCTTCACCCGCGGGTTCTTCGACGCCAACAACGACGGCATCGGAGACCTGAACGGCCTTCGGGCCAAGCTCGACTACCTCGAATGGCTGGGGGCCGACTGCCTGTGGCTCCTGCCCTACTACCCGTCCCCGTTGCGCGACGGAGGGTACGACATCAGCGACTTCCTCACCGTGCATCCCGAGCTCGGGACCCTCGACGACCTGGTCGCCTTCCTCGACGACGCCCACCGCCGCGACATCCGGGTCATCGCCGATCTGGTCATGAACCACACCAGCGACCAGCACCCGTGGTTCGTCGAGTCGAGCTCCTCGAGGACGAACCCCAAGGCCGACTTCTACGTGTGGAACGACGACGACCAGCGCTGGCCCGAAGCCCGGGTCGTCTTCGTCGACGTCGAGACGTCGAACTGGACCTTCGCTCCCGAGCGCCAGCAGTACTACTGGCACCGCTTCTACTCGCACCAGCCCGACCTCAACTACGAGAACCCAGAGGTGGTCGACACCATGCTCGGTGTCATGCGCTTCTGGCTCGACCTCGGCCTCGACGGGTTCCGGCTCGACGCCGTGCCGTATTTGTTCCAGCGGGACGGCACCACCGGGGAGAACCTTCCCGAGACCCACGCCCTGCTCAAGCAGCTGCGCAAGGAGATCGACGCCACCTACCCGAACCGGGTCCTCCTGGCCGAGGCCAACCAGTGGCCGGCGGACCTCATCGACTACTTCGGTGACGGCGACGAGTGCCACATGTGCTTCCACTTCCCGCTCATGCCCCGGCTGTTCATGGCCGTGCGCCGCGAACAGCGATTCCCGGTCACCGAGATCCTGGCGCAGACACCGGAGATCCCCGAGGGGTGTCAGTGGGCCATCTTCCTCCGCAACCACGACGAGCTGACGCTCGAGAAGGTGAGCGAGGAGGAGCGCGACTACATGGTGGCGGAGTACGTGAAGGACCCTCGCATGCGCCGCCACATGGGCATCGGCCGCCGACTGGCGACGCTTCTCGACGGCGACCGGCGCCTGGCCGAGCTGCTCAACGCCCTCCTCTTCTCGTTGCCGGGAAGCCCGGTCATCTACTACGGCGACGAGCTGCTCATGGGGGACAACGTCTACCTCGGAGACCGCGACTCGGTCCGCACGCCCATGCCGTGGAGCCCGGACCGAAACGGAGGCTTCAGCCGGGCCGACTTCGCCCAGCTCTACCTGCCCCCGCTCATGGACCCGGTGTACGGCTTCGGCGCCGTGAACGTCGAGGCCCAGCAGCGCAACCCCAGCTCCTTCCTGCACTGGACGCGCAGCATGATCCAAACCCGTAAGCAGTTCCCGGTGCTCGGGACGGGCAGATTCGAGGTCGTGGCGTGCGCCAACCCGTCGATCCTGGCCTACGTGCGCAGTCCTGCCGGCCCCGCTGCGGGCCCGGAGGACCAGCGGGCACGGCATCGCCACCGTCGCCCGAGTGGCCAGCCGGCGACGGACAACCCGGTGCTCTGCGTCAACAACCTGAGCCGGTTCGCCCAGCCCGCCGAGCTCGACCTCACCCGCTGGTCAGACCGCCAGCCCGTGGAGCTGCTGAGCCGGGTGCGCTTCCCGCAGATCGGCAACCAGACCTACCCCGTCACCCTCGGGCCGTACGGCTACTACTGGTTCGAGCTCCTCGAACGCCGGCCCCCGGGCCTGGAGGACGTGCCCACCGAGGAGGCCAGCTGATGGCGGGAGCGCTTCCCGACTCGGCCATCGACGAGCTCGGTGCCGTGGTCGTCGCCTACATCGGGCGCCGTCCCGGGTGGGAGTCGGCGGCCGAGGCCCGGGTCGTCGACGCCGTTCGTCTGCGCGCCGGACGACCCGGCCTGCTCGACGTGGTGGCCGAGGTGGGAGCGCGGCTGGTGCACGTCCCCCTCGGGCTTCGGGTTCCCGGTGAAGAGCTCTCGCAGGTGGGAGACGGCGAGGACCCGGTGCTGGGCACGGTCGACGACGGCGAGGGCGAGGCGCTGGCCTTCGACGCCCTGCGCGACAGCACCACGGCTTCCCTGCTTCTCGCCCACGTCACCGGCCGGCGTGTGGATCCGGCCCTCGTCCGGCCGGTGCACCAGGACGAGGCGTCGGTGACGATGGCGATGGAGGAGCGCTACGCCTTCACCGTCTACAACCTCCTGGTCAGGGGGACCCGTCCCGAGGTGGAGGTGCTCTGGTCCCTCGACGAGGCCGGCTTCAACCACCTGGCCGCTCCGCTCCATCGCTGGCACCGCGGGGACTGGGACCTCGGTGTGCTCCAGGAGCACCTGGCTGGGGCGTCGAGCGGCAGGGCGCTGGCCCTCACCTCGGTTCGGGATCTTTACGCCTCGGGCGGTCCCCCCGAGCTGGCCGGCGGGGACTTCGGAGCCGAAGCCCACCGGCTCGGTACCACGGCGGCGCGCATGCACCTTGCCCTGGAGCGCGCCTATGGACGGCGCCCGGCCCTGCTCGAGGCGTGGGCGGAGGGCGTCGAGGAAGCGATCCGGGCTCGCCGGCCTCAGGTGGCCGAGCGTCCCGAGACCGTCACGCTGCTCGGTGACCTGCGCGGCTTGTCCTCGGCCGGGGAGGCCATCAGGACCCATGGCGATTTCCATCTCGGCCGGGTGTGGAGGACGGAACAGGGCTGGTACGTGGGTGACTTCGAGCCGGCCGGGTCCCCGCCCCGGGCGGCGTCGGGCCCCGTCCCTCCCGCCGAGGAGCACGACGGCGTCACCTACCGTTCACCGCTGGCCGACGTGGCCGACATGATGTGGTCGCTCGGCCAGGTGGCCACCTCGGCGGCGGACGAGCGCGACCCGACCGGGAGCGAAGGGCTGGGCGAGCTGGCCGCGGCGTGGGAACAGCGCAACCGCAGCGCCTTCCTGGCCGGTTACCTCGGCGTGCCTGGCATCTCCGGGTTGCTCCCTCCGAGCCGGGACGCCGTGCAGGTGCTCGTCGCATCGCTCGAGCTCGAACGCGCCTCCCGGCTGGCGACTTAGGGTGGGGCGATGCGCATCGGGATCCTCACCGGCGGCGGCGACTGCCCAGGGTTGAACGCCGTCATCCGGGCCGTCGTGCTCACCGCTCGCCTTCGTCACGGTGACGACACCATCGGTTTCCTCGATGGCTGGAAGGGAGTGCTCGAACCGGCCACCGTCCCACTGGACGAAGCGCGGGTGTGGGACATCCTTCCGCTCGGTGGGACCATTCTGGGAACGTCGCGCACCAACCCCTTCGCCGTGGACGGCGGGGGGGAGAAGATCCGGGCCAACCTGGGCGAGCTCGGGGTGGACGCGGTGGTGGCCGTCGGCGGCGAGGACACCCTCGGAGTGGCCCATCGCCTCGGCGAGTTCGGCGTCCAGGTGGTCGGTGTGCCGAAGACCATCGACAACGACCTGTCGGCCACCGACGTCACCTTCGGTTTCGACACCGCCGTTCAGACCGCCACCGAGGCCATCGACCGCCTCCGCACCACGGCCGAGTCCCACCATCGGGTCATCGTGTGCGAGGTCATGGGCCGACACGCCGGGTGGATCGCCACCCATGCCGGCATCGCCGGAGGAGCGGCAGAGATCCTCGTGCCCGAGGTGCCCTTCGACGTCGCCGCCGTCTGCGACCGGCTGCGCCGCCGCCACGCCGGGGGCCGGTTCTCGTCGATCGTGGTCGTCTCCGAGGGCGCCCTTCCAAGCGACGGTGCCACGCTGGCGTCGGCCAGGCAGGCTGCCTCGAGCTCGGTCACCGACCAGTTCGGCCATGCCCGCCTGGGGGGCATCGGCGGATGGCTGGCGGACGAGATCGAGCGCCGTACGGGTTACGAGGCCCGGGTGACCACCCTGGGCCACATCCAGCGCGGCGGCACACCTACCGCCTTCGACCGGGTCCTCGCCACGCGCTTCGGGGTGGAGGCCGTGACCGCCGTCCACGAGCGGGACTTCGGGAGGATGGTGGCCTTGCGGGGCACGGCCATCGTCCGGGTGCCCATCAGCGAGGCGGTGGTCCAGGCCAAGACGGTGGACGAGGGCCTGTATCGCGACGTGGCCGGGGTGTTCCTGGGCTGACCGCCCGGGTCAGAGGGCCGGGACGGCGACCCGCAGCTCCTCGGTGGCCTGCTCGGGAGCGACGATGTTGATGAGTACGCCGGTCCCCAATTCGAAGCCCGCCTGGGAGGTGAGCTTCGGCCAGATGTGGACGTGCCAGTGGTACGGCTCCTGGGCCCGGTAGGGCGCCGAGTGGAAGACGAGGTTGTAGGCGACGTCGCCCAGGCGCTCGCGAAGCTGGCCCAGGACGGTGCGCAGCGAACGTCCCACCGCCACCAGGTCGGCGGGTGAGGAGCTGTGCAGGTGAGCGTTGTGGGTGCGGGGGATCACGAGCATCTCGAAAGGGGTCCCGCTCCAGAAGGGGCAGATCACCAGCACTCGTTCGTCGGCGTACACCACCCGATGACGGGCGTCCTCCTCGGCGTCGACGGTGGTGCACAGCAGACATCGGCCGGCGAACCGGGCGAAACCCGCCTGCTCCTCGGCGAGCTCGCGGGGGACGAAGGACATGCCGAGCAGCTGTCCGTGGGGGTGCTCGATCGAGGCCCCGGCTTCCCGCCCGGCGTTGACGATGGCCTGGCTGTAGCGCAGGCCGGGCACGGCCGAGTGCTCCTCGATGCGGTCGCGGATGGCCGCCATGACCAGGCCTGCCTGCTCCTCGCTGAGGCGGTCCCAATTCCCGTCGTGCTCGGGCGACAACACGAGCACCTCGTGGATCCCGCCCGCCGTCGCCTGCGTGAAGATCGGCCCTCGGTGCTCCACCACGAACGGGTGGTCCCCCTCGAAGGCGGGATAGGCGTTCGGCACCACCCGCACGAGCCACGACCCGCTGGCGCCGTAGGTCTCGAGGGCGGGCGGGGTCGACTCCTCGTTGCCCGGGCAGAACGGGCACGGTCTGCTGGTGTCGGTCTGCACCCGAGCGGACCGAGGCGAAAAGGCCGCCGGGCGCTCGGCCCGGTCGATGCTGACCACCACCCAGCGTCCGGTTAAGGGGTCGAGACGCAGCTGGTTCATTTCTTCGGTTCCACGCTACCCCCAGTGGCAGGCGGATCGGTTCATGACCCGCCGCTGTGACCAGCCGTGTGCCCGGTGTGTGACGGGCGTGTGACCGGTGCCACACTCTCGCACCGTGAGCCCGTCCTCGTCTGTCGTGCCGGCGCGCCGTTGACGGCGATGGCCGTCGCCGTACCTGAGGGTCCGGGCTACAGCGTCCTGCTGATCCTGCACGTGGCCGCCGCCCTGGTCGGCTTCGGCGCCCTGCTGACCACGGGCCTGCAAGCGTTCAGGGCCCGACGGGGGCCGAACGGGCCCTCAGCGGACGCCGTCCGGCGCTTCTTCCGCCCTGGAGTCAACTGGCCGGGCCGGGCCCTCTATGCCGTCCCCGTCCTCGGCTTCGGCCTGGTCGCCGACAGCAACGGCGCCTTCACGGTGGCCGATGCCTGGGTCCTGGTCGGCCTGGCCCTGTGGGTCGTGGCGGCGGGGGTCGCCGAGGCGGTGGTGTGGCCGGGCGAGCGACGCATCCAGGCCATCGTCACCGAGTGCTGGGACGATCCGGGAGTCGTTGACGAGCTCGGCCGCCTCTGTCGCCAGGTGGCGATCTCGTGCGCTGCCGTCCTGGCGGTGTTCCTCGTAGCCGTGGTCGTGATGGTGGCCAAGCCCTAGCAGGGTGGCGGCGGTTCCGTACCTCGTGCGGCCCGGTGCGACGGCGTCCCGGCCCTACGCTTCTCCGCCGTGCCGGCCTACTTCGACCACGCCGCCACCTCGCCGCTTCGGCCCGAGGCCCTCGGGGCGATGCTGCCGTACCTGACCGAGCACTACGGCAACCCGTCGGGAAGCCACGCGCCGGCTCGCCGCGCCCGCAATGCCGTGGAGGAGGCGCGGGAGACCCTGGCCGGCCATCTCGGGTGTCGGCCGGGCGAGGTGGTGTTCACGAGCGGAGGGACCGAGTCCTGCAATCTCGCCCTCTTCGGTGCGCACCGTGCCCTGGCCGAAGCCGCTGGGCCCGCCACAGCGGTCCTCTGCTCGGTGTTCGAGCACCGTGCCGTGCTCGACGTCTGCCGCGAGCTCGGCGCGCTCACTGTGCCCGTCGGCGCCGACGGGCTCCTGCTTCCCGAGGAGTTGGCTGCCGCCCTGCACCCCGGCGTGGGCCTGGTGTCGGTCATGCTCGTCAACAACGAGGTGGGCACGATCCAGCCCCTTCCCGAGCTTGTCGACCTGGTCAGGGAACGGTCGCCGGCCGCCGTGATCCACACCGATGCCGTGGCCGCCGGGGCGTGGCTCGACTTGGCCACGGCCACGGCCACGGCCGACCTGGTGTCGGTGGGCGCCCACAAATTCGGGGGGCCCAAGGGGGTGGGTGCCCTGGTGGTCCGCGAGGGGACCCGCTTGCACCGGGTGCTGCGGGGGGGCTCCCAGGAGCGCGACCGCCGCCCGGGGACCCACAACGTGGCCGGGATCATGGGCATGGCGGCGGCGCTGGACGCGGCCTCGGCGCGCCGGGAGGACGAATGGAGGAGGGTTTCCGCCCTCCGGGATCGCCTGGCCGAGGGGCTACTCGAGCAGGTTCCCGGCGTCACCCTGACCTCCCAGACGACGGCGAGGATCCCGGGGAGCTGCCATGTGCGCTTCGCCGGCGTCGACCAGGAGGAGCTCCTGCTCCTGCTCGACGAGGCCGGTGTGAGCGCCTCGGCTGGGTCGGCCTGTGCCAGCGGCGCCCTCGAACCGAGCCACGTGCTCCTGGCCATGGGCCTCTCGCCGGCCGAGGCGCGTCAGGCGGTGCGGTTCTCTCTGGGGTGGACGACGTCCTCGGACGACGTGGAGCTGGCCTTGTCCTCGGTCCCCAAGGCGGTGGAGCGGCTCCGGCGCAGCTGAGCGAGCACGCCTGCCCCCCGCTTGGCTCCTGGCAGCGACGCCGAGCGGCGCTGGGCCCGACGTTGGTACAGGTCGGCATCGGCGGCGGCCAACAAGGCGGGGGCCAACAAGGCGGGGGCCAACGAGGCGGGGGCCAACGAGGCGGCGGACACACCTCGCCCTGCTGCGTCCTCGGGCTCGGCGCGGCCGGCGGCGCCTCGCTCCGTCGGATCGGGGTCGTCCGTCACGTCGCCCCCACCGCCCACGTCCCCGAGATGGGTCAGTTCGCCGAGGTCGGCTACTCCCCAGCTGAACAGGGGCGCTCCCGCTGCCTCGGCCCGCCCCATGAGGGAGCGAGCCCCGCAGGAACCGGTGAAGGGGGCGACGACGACGAACTCGTCGCCCCCGGCCCGGTACAGGGTGTCGGCATCCCGGAGCTCACGGTGCAGCGCATCCACGAGCGCCAGCAGAGCGGCGTCGCCGGCCGGGTGGCCGCGCTCGTCGTTGATCGCCTTCAAGCCGTCGAGGTCGACAGCGGCCACGGCGAGATCGAGCCCTGAGTGTCGTGCCGCCAAGATCGCTCTGGGCAGGTCCTCGTCGAGCGCCCGGCGGTTGGCGCACCTCGTGAGTGGATCCTCCAGGGCCACGGCCCGCAGGTGGGTCGACGCCGCGTCGACGACCTGCGTCATGACCTCGTCGAGCAGCGTGGTCATGGTGATGGCGTCGGCCTCCAGGGGACCGCCCGGCTCGGGGAGCCCGCTTGGTGTGCGGGGCTCGTCGAGCTCGAAGAGCGCCTCCCGCAACGGCAGGAACACGCTCAGCGCCTCGGTGGGATTGGAGAAGCGGCAGCCCCAGGTGCGCGCGGCGCGCCCCAGCTCCGGGGTCTCGGTGCCGGCGCGCAGCGCTGCCAGCAAGGCGGTCACGAGGAACAGCGCCTCGGTCGTCGGGCCGAGCTCCGTTCCGCGGACGCGACACCCCTGCTCCCATCCCAGAAGGAGCTTCCGGCGGGCATCGCCTCTCGGCGGCCCTGACGGGTGGGGCACCTCCGCCACGGACAAGGTTCATTTCCCCGGTGCGACGTGCGTATCCCATTTGAGAGGCGAGTTGATCCTCCGCTGTGTGTGGGGCCCTACGCTTCTGCACGTGCGCGTGCTGGTGGCGATGTCCGGAGGGGTCGATTCGTCCGTGGCGGCTGGTCTGCTCGTCGAGGAGGGACACGAGGTGGTGGGCGCCACCCTGAAGCTGTGGGGTGGAGCATCGGACTCGGGCTGCTGCTCGGTGGGCGACGTTGACGATGCCCGCCGCGTGGCCCGGCATCTGGGAGTGCCCCACCACGTCTTCAACATGGCCGAGCGGTTCGAGGAGACCGTCGTGGGTCCGTACGTCACCGACCACTCCCGGGGTCGGACCCCGAACCCGTGCATCGAGTGCAACCGGAACGTCAAGTTCGGGTCGCTGCTCGAACGTGCTCGCCGCCTCGGCTTCGACGCCTTGGCCACCGGCCACCACGCCCGGGTGGTGCAAGGCACCCGAGAGCCCCGGCTTGCCCGGGGGAGAGACCCCGACAAGGACCAGTCCTACGTGCTCTCCATGCTCCACGCCGACCAGCTCCGCTCGATCGTGCTTCCGGTCGGCTCCATGACCAAGAAGGACGTCCGGGCTTGGGCCGCCCATCGCTCCCTGCCCACGGCGGCGAAGCCCGACAGCCAGGACGTGTGCTTCATCCACTCTGACCGGGGCCGTGATGGGTTCCTGGCCGATCGCATCGAGCTCCACTCGGGGACCCTCGTCGACGCCGTGTCGGGCGAGGCGGTCGGCATCGTGCCCGCCGTCGAGCTCGTCACCGTCGGTCAGCGGCGGGGACTGGGATTGACGACGGGTGGCCGGCGCCGCTTCGCCGTCGAGGTGGACGTGAGCCGCCGGCAGGTGAAGGTGGGTGACGGCCGTCTGGCCACCTCACGCCGGGTGACGGTCGACCGCTGGACCTGGACGGCTCGTCCCGTCGAGACCGGGTCTCGTGCCCTGGCCCAGACGAGCGCCCACGGCCGGCCCGTGCCCTGCACCCGCACTCCGTGGGGGGTGGAGTTCGACGAACCGCAGCGCCTGGTCGCTCCGGGTCAGACCGTCGCCCTCTACGACCTCGTCGATCCCGAGCTGGTCGTGGGATCAGGCACCGCGCTGGTAGGTCCTGCGACGGCCTGAGCCGAACCGCGGGACCCGCGCCTGGGGCGGGGCCCCGGGTCGGGGCCCCGGGTCGGGCCGGGCTGATCATCGGGCTGACCGTCGGGCCGGCTCCGTGAGCCGCCACAGCTCGTCGGTACGCTCCTCCTATGGCTGCCGACGCCGCCCAACGTGTCGAGGAGCTGCGGGCCCAGATCGCCCATCACGACCGCCGTTACTACGAGCTCGACGATCCCGAGGTCACCGACGCCGACTACGACGCCCTGCTCCGCGAGCTCCGGGAGCTCGAGGCCCGGCATCCCGAGCTGATCACCCCCGACTCGCCCACTCAGCGAGTCTCGGGCGCGCCATCTTCCCTGTTCGCCCCCGTGCGGCACCTCGTGCCCATGATGAGCCTCGACAACGCCATGAACCTCGACGAGCTGCAGGCCTGGGCGGGTCGCATCGCCCGGGTGGACCCCGAGGCGCTGCAGGCGGACTTCGCCTGCGAGCTCAAGATCGACGGGCTGGCCATGTCGCTCACCTACGAAGGGGGCCGATTCGTCCGTGCCGCCACCCGGGGCGACGGCGTCACCGGTGAGGACGTCACGGCCAACGTGGCCACCATCGCCGCCGTGCCCAAGCGCTTGCGCTGGCCCCAGGGCCGAGGCCGGGTGCCCGCCGTCATCGAGGTGAGGGGCGAGGTCTACATGCCGGTCTCCGCCTTCGAGGAGCTCAACAAGCGGCAGGTCGACGCGGGCCAGAAGACGTTTGCCAACCCTCGTAACTCGGCAGCGGGGTCGCTCCGGCAGAAGGACGCCTCCATCACCGCCTCGAGGGAGCTCTCCTTCTGGTCGTACCAGGTCGGTGCCCTGGAGGGGGGACCGGACATCGCCCGGCAGAGCCAGGCGCTCGAGGTCCTGCGCCGGAGCGGGCTGCCCGTCAACCCCGAGAACACCGTGGTGCACGGCATCGACGAGGTGTACGCCTTCTGCACCCGCTGGAGGGAGCACCGGCACGACCTCGACTACGAGATCGACGGCGTCGTCGTGAAGGTCGACGACCTGGCTCTGCAGCGGCGTTTGGGAGCGACCTCGCACGCGCCTCGGTGGGCGGTGGCATTCAAGTTCCCTCCCGAGGAGCGCATCACCAAGCTGCGCGACATCATGGTGTCGATCGGCCGGACGGGACGGGCCACCCCCTTCGCCGTGCTGGAGCCGGTGTTCGTGGGGGGATCCACTGTCGGCTTGGCCACGCTGCACAACGAGGACCAGGTCGCTCTGAAGGACGTGCGCCCGGGCGACACCGTCGTGGTGCGCAAGGCCGGCGATGTCATCCCCGAAGTGGTCGGCCCGGTGCTCTCCGAGCGCCCCAAACGGTCCCGTCCCTGGGTTTTCCCCACGACCTGCCCGAGTTGCGGCAGCCCCCTGGTGCGGCTGCCGGGGGAGAGCGACACCTTCTGCACCAATCTCGAATGCCCGATGCAGCGGGTCCAGCGCATCGTCCACTTCGCCTCCCGGTCGGCCATGGACATCGAAGGGCTGGGGGAGAAGCGGGTCGTCCAGCTGGTCGAGGCCGGGTTGCTCTCCGACCCTGCTGACCTCTATCGGCTCCGGCGCGACGAGCTGGTGGCCCTGGAGCGCATGGCGGACATCTCCACGGACAACCTGCTCGGCGCCATCGAGTCCTCCAAGGACCGCCCGCTCTCCAGGGTGCTCGTGGCCCTGGGCATCCGCCATCTCGGGCCCACCGGGGCCCGGGCCCTGGCCCGGACGTTCGGCACCTTCGAGGCGATTCGGGGCGCTCCGGTCGAGGACCTGGCCGCAGTCGAAGGCATCGGCTCGGTCATCGCCGACAGCGTGGCCGAATTCCTCCAGTCACCCCACAACCGAGCGGTGCTGGACAAGCTCGTGGGCGCCGGTCTGACCCTGAGCGAACCCGGCGTGCCCGACGGAACCGGCGCCCGTCGTCAGGCGGGGCCTGCAGGACGGGGCGTCCCCCGTGCCGATGGCAGCGGAGCGGAGCAGAGCCTGGCCGGCAAGTCCGTGGTGGTGACGGGAACGCTGCCCGACTTCACGCGGGAAGAGGCGGAGGAAGCGATCTTGGCGCGAGGCGGCAAGTCACCGGGCAGCGTGTCGGCGAAGACCTTCGCCCTCGTGCTCGGCACCGAGCCGGGCACGGCCAAGCTTCGCAAGGCCGAGGAGCTCGGGATCCCCGTCGTGGACGGGGCTCGGTTCCCCGACCTGCTCGAGAGCGGCGAGATCCCCGAGGGGTGAGCACCTCCGCCGGCCACGCCTGGGAGGTGCCTCGCCTGCCTGTGTCGGTTGGCGCCTTGATCTTCGACACCTCGGGCCGGCTCCTCGTGCTCGATCCCACCTACAAGTCCGGCTGGACGTTGCCAGGAGGGCAGATGGAGTCGGACGGTGAGACGCCGTGGGACGCCTGTCGACGCGAGGTGCGCGAGGAGTGTGCCCTCGTCGTCGAGCATGGCCGCCTGCGCTGTGTCGACTTCCTGCATCCACGTCCGGGTCACGACGGTGGGCTCCGCCTGTTGTTCGATTGCGGTGAGATCACCGAGGAAGCGGCCTCGCGCATCGTGGTACAGGCGGGCGAGATCGCCGAGGCCCGCTTCGTCGACGAAGAGACGGCGTTTCGCCTGTTGAGCGGGCCCATTCGGCGCCGACTCCAGGCGACGTTACGCTCGCCGGGCGTCATCTACCTCGAGGACGGTCGTCCGGTGGACGCCGTCCCCTCGGCGCCTGCGTAGCGGCGTCCACCGGCGCCGGAGGCGTCCACCGGCGCCGGAGCAGGCCTCGGTAGCCTGGACACTGCTCCCATGGCCACGATCACTGACTCCGTCGGGCGCGTCCTCGCCGGCCGATATCGCATCGAGTTCCCTGTAGGGAGCGGTGCTTCGGCGCACGTGATGGCGGCTTGGGACGTCGCGCTGCGGCGTCGCGTGGCGATCAAGGTCTTGCACCCCGCGCTGGCCGGCGACAGCGCCTTCCTGCGGCGGTTCCGGGCTGAGGCGCAAGCTGCCGCATCGCTCTCGCATCCCCACGTGCTGGCCGTCCACGACTGGGGCGAGGACGAGAGCGGCCCGTTCCTCGTCCTCGAGTTGTGCGCCGGTGGCTCGCTGCGCGACGTCTTGGACGACGGCAGGCGTCTGACCGTCGGCCAGGCCATGGGCGTGGGGGCCGAAGCCGCCGACGCGCTGGCCTTCGCCCATGCCCGCGGCTTCGTGCACCGAGACGTCAAACCCGCCAACCTGCTCTTCGGGGAGGACGGGCGACTGCGGCTGGCCGACTTCGGCCTGGCCCGCGCTCTGGCCGAGGCGGCGTGGACCGAACCCGTCGGGGCAACCCTGGGGACCGCCCGCTACGCCGCGCCGGAGCAGGCACAGGGCCACCCCGTCGACGGGCGAGCCGACGTGTACTCGTTGGCGCTCGTGCTCTACGAATCGGTGACCGGGGTCGTCCCCTTCACCGGCGACACCACCATCGCCACGTTGATGGCCCGCGTGGGGGCGCGCCTTCCCGGCCACGACGCCCTCGGCTCGCTGGCCCCGGTCCTCCAGGCGGCTGCGGCGCCCGAGCCCGAGGAGCGCATCGACGCCGCGTCGCTCGCTGCCCGGCTGCGCGCCCTGGCCGGCGAGCTGCCCGAACCGGATCCCCTTCATCTCGTGGGCCCC
>JASHUM010000108.1 GCA_030040015.1 Acidimicrobiales bacterium | reverse complement strand
GGGGTCGGCGCTCCAGACTCGACGTACGCGGCACCGAGCATCTCCATCGGCTCTTCGTGAGCGACCGATGACCCGATCCTGACGTTCCGAGGAGACATCGGGCCTCTACCTGGCACCCGGCCGCGTGGGAGCCCTACGGCCAGCACCGCTCTCCTGCCGCCGGGCGGATGACACGACGTTCGGTGACGATGGCGGTGACCAGCTCCGCCGGGGTGACGTCGAAGGCCGGGTTGCGGGCCCGGACTCCTCCGGGGGCGGTGCGCACACCGGCGAATTCGAGGACTTCCTCCTCGGACCGTTCCTCGATGGGGATCTCCGATCCGGACGGGCAACCGGCGTCGATGGTCGCCTCCGGCGCGGCGACCACGAAGGGAACTCCGGCGTGACGGCACGCCAGGGCGTGTGCGAGCGTGCCGACCTTGTTGGCGACGTCACCGTTGGCGGCGATGCGATCGGCGCCGACCACGGCGACGTCGACCACGCCGCGGGTGATCAGCCCGGCGGCGGCGGAATCGACGACGAGGCTGCACGGGATCTCCATCCTGGCGAGCTCGAAGCAGGTGAGTCGCGCACCTTGGAGCAGCGGTCGGGTCTCGCAGGCGATGGCCTCGAGGACGCGACCGCGGCGATGGAGTTCCTCGACGACCCCCAGGGCCGTTCCGATGTCGACGCTGGCCAGCGCCCCGGCGTTGCAGTGGGTCAGGACGACGAGCTGTGCGTCCCGTCGATCCACGAGCTCGGTGTACACGAGCTCGGCGCCGGCCTTGGCGATGGCACGGTTCGTGGTCACATCGGCCCCGATGAGGGCGGTGGCGGCGTCAACGGCGGCCTGGGCGCCGCCCTCGAGGGCGGCGAGCACGTGCTCGATGCCCCACCCGAGGTTGACCGCAGTCGGCCGGGTCTTGACCAGGATGGCGGCTGCCTCGTGGGCGGCGTCGATGACGTCCTCGCCACGTTCCTGGGCGCGGCGGATGGCGAGCGCCACCCCGAGCCCACCGGCCACACCGAGCGCCATGGCGCCGCGTATGCGCAGCGACCGGATGGCCTCGGCGAGCGCTTCGACGTCGTGGAGATGGAGCACCACCTCGTCGTTAGGGAGAAGGGTCTGGTCGATGGCGAGCACCTCGTCGTCGCCCCAGTCGACGGTGCGACGGCGCCCCTCGGAGGTACCGGCGTTCATGGCGCCCCGACAGCGAGCTTCCACAGGCCTCCGATGTCGGCGACTTCGGGCGCACAGACCAAGGCCCGCCCGCCCCTCAGCACAGCGACCTGGGCCTGGCGCCGGACGTCGGCATCGGCTATTCCCGTGATGTCGGAGACATGCGCGAGCCCGACGATCCGCCGGATCATCTTGGCCCCGGCGTAGTGGGCGCTGTCGGTCAGGAGGCCAGCCATGAACCGGTCCCGCCACGGCTCGTCATCGGGCCAGAGCCCGGAGATCGTCTCGGCCAGCGTGTCCCAGAACGTCCGGGCGTCACGAGCCGTCGTGGTGGCGAACTGACGGTGACCCTGTGCCCGGTGGGCGATGAAGGCGATGGCCAGGTTGCCGAGCACGGCGCCGCTGTCGAATCCCATGGGGCCCATGAAGGCGAACTCGGGGTCGATCATGCGGGTGCCGGCGGGTGACACCATCACGCTTCCCGTGTGGAGGTCGCCGTGGATCAAGGCCTCCGCCCGGGTCCTGAATTGATGTCGCAGGGCGGCGACCGCCTGCAGCAGCTCGCCGTCGCGGCGGAGCGCGGCCGCCTCCTCGGTCAAGTGCTCCTCGACGTCGTTGGAGGGGACGTCGATGTAGGGGGCGCTGAACACGAGGTCCTCCGTGATGGCGCACAGCTCGGGGTTCACGGAACGGGCTAGCAGAGCCTTCCAGTCGTCCGGGTCACCGAGCAGGTTGCTCGTGCGCATGAACATCTGGCCGCAGAACCGCCCGACATCGGCGGCGGCACGTGGGTAGGTCCGTTCGGCGTTGAGGGCCGCTCTCCACACCTCGAAGGAGCGCAGGTCCTCCATGACGATCGCCTTTCGGTCGGGGTCGTACCCGAAGAGCCTCGGGACAAGCCCGGGGGCGAGACGATCCTGCAGCGCAAGGGCATCCGCCTCGATCCGGGCACGCTCGAGGGTGAGGGGCCAGGATTCCCCGACGATCCGGAGGTAGGGGAGCGCCTGCTTCACGATCACCGACAGGTCGTCCTCGCCGAACACGCGGAAGATCAGGTTCAGGTTGCCGTCGCCGATCTCCTCGGCTCGCGACGCCGAGGGGAGCACAGGCCGCACGAACTCCACGACAGAGAGGCTGTCGAGTGGCTCGTAGCTCTCCTGCGAAGACGGTGGTGACGACGACGGCTGTGACGACGACCGTCGTGACAACGTTGGACCAAGTCCGGCCGTCGTCTGGGTCAGGTCGACGCCCACCTGCGCGAGTATCGGTTGGCGTGCGACCAGCGTCAACCGAGCCGCGACCGCACCTGGCAGGGCCGGGGATATATTCAGCCGCCTCCACCCCCTACTGAGGAGACACCATGGCGCTCGGAGACAAGACGCTGCACTTCCAGGACAAGAACACCGACCTGGGTGACCTCGAACAGAAGATCGAGGGGTACCTGAAGTCCGACGGGTTCACGGTGCAGACCTCGGCCCCGAGCGAGCAGGGAGTCGTGATCCAGGCCAAGAAGGGCGGATTTCTCCGGGGTGTGGTCGACGCCGACCGGGCCCTGTCGGTGATGATCTCGGGCAGCGCCGCCGATTTCTCGGTCCGCATCGGAATCGGCAAGTGGCTGGAGCACCTCGCCGTGGCGGCGGTGGAGACGCTCCTGATCTCGGATCTCTTCCTGGTGATCGACGTGGCCGAGAGCGCCTGGAACATCGAGATCGAGGAGAAGCTCGTCAAGCAGGTCGAGTCCTTCGTCGGCTGAGCCCGCCAACCGCGCCACCGCTCCGGGTGAGGTGGCTGCGGCTCTAAGCGGGCCGCGCCGTCGTAAGCGGAACCCACCGGCCGAGGAAGGTCCGGCGCTCCTCCACGATCTCGAGGCCGGCCGCGGCGAGCAGGCGACGGCGCTCGTCCAAGCTCAGGAGCCCGTGGGCGAGGGCTGGGCGGGCCACGATCCGAGCGGGACCCCAGCGGGGGATGTCCTCGAGGGCGATGTCCACCAGGGCGAAGAGCCCTGTCGGTCTCAGCACCCGGCGCACCTCGGTGAGGGCGCGTCCCCGGTCGGACCAGTGATGGAAGCTGACGCTGCTGGTCACGACGTCGAAGCTGGAATCGGGGAAGGGGAGCTCCTCGGCCGCCCCCCTCAACAGCTCGAGACGAGGTCGTTGGCGCTGTCCGGCGACGAGCATGCCCTGGGAGCGGTCCAGACCGACGAGCGCCCGCGCACCCACGCCGTGCCCCAGACGCTCGAGAAGGCGTCCGGTGCCGGATCCGATGTCGAGCACCCGGCCGGCGCCGACCCGTCCGTTCACCGCCGACACCACGGCGCGGTGGATCGGCCCGAAGAAGAAGAGCTGGCTCGGGGACCGGTCGTAGGTACGGGACCACGAGTCGAAGTGCTGGTCGTCGCGTTCCCCCGAAGGTGACAGGCCGTGGGTCCACCAACCACTCATGGTTCCGTGCCGCCTGCTCACGTCGACCGCTCGACGAGCCAGTCCCGTACCAACGGATAGACGTCGTGCTGCGCCTGCTCACAGACGAGAAGGTCGTCGTGCCCGAAATCGACGCCGAAGCCGTTCTGCCTGCCCGCGCGCACGAAGGTGACGTCCTCGGCACCGATCGCCTTCGCCGTGGCGGCGACCGAATCCGCCGGGCGCTGGAGGTCGGCCGCCCCGGCCAGCATCAACAGGGGAAGCCGCACCTCCTCCAGGCGGTCCGACCACACGGTGGAGTGGTCGACGCTGCGCATGACGCCGTTTCGCACCCAGTCGGTGAACTGGTCGGCCAGGACGACGGACTCGTCGGGCACACCGTTTCGGAAGTAGCGGGCCACAGGGAGAGGATCGGTGTGGGCCATGCGGAAGCTCGAGTCGAGCTGTTTCGACCGTGCGTAGGCCAGGACCGGCCCGGCCGGCCGTGCTCCGGAACGGAACGGGACCCGTCCCTTGCGCCGCCCCCGCGGCGAGGACGTGACCCCGGGGACCTTGGCCGACCCCGGGGTGAGCGCCGGGGACCCGAAGGTCACCGCTCCCCGCACTCTGCCGGCCGTGCCGGAGATGGCCGCGGCGTAGAGGGCCTGTCCGCTCATCTCCATCCCGAGCCAGAAGGCGCCGTCGGCGCCGGTCGCCCCGCAGGCGGCGTCGACGGCCGCCGGCAGGTCGCGAAGAGCCAGGTCGTCGAAGCTCCACTGCAGGGACCGATCCGGCTCCCCCGCGGGCCAACTCCGGCGCCGGCCACGAAGGTCGACGCAGAACACCTCGAAACCCGCTGCGGCGAGGAAGCGGGCCAGGGACCACTGCGGTCCCAGGTCGAAGATGAGAGAGGTGCCGGCGAAGCCGTGGCTCAGGACGAGGGGATGCTTCCGAGCAGCTCCCGGCGGCCGGTAGCGGGCCAGGACGAGCCGCCAGCCGTCGGCGGTCACCGCGGTCGTGCGGTCGTCGGGCTCGCCCTCCCAATCGAAGCGCCGCGACCACCGACCAAGAGACAGCCCGCCGGCCAGGGCGACGCCGGCTCCGGCGCCGACCCTCACGAGGAGACGCCGCTTCGTCATCGGGAGCGCTCCAGGGCGGCCAGCTCGGTCTTGAAGCTCCGGCGGGTGCCCGATCTGTACAGAGGCGGTACGACGTGACGGACCACCGAGGCAGCCCGCAGCCAGCTGGGAACGAAGGTCTCGTGGCGGTCCCGGTCGACGGCTCGGATCACCGCCTTCGCCACCTCGTCCGGGGAGATGAGCTTGGGGAAGGCCCGCTCATAGTCGTGGCCCCGTGCCCGGAAGAAGTCGGTGTCGACGACCCCGGGATCGACGAGGGACACCCCGACTCCGAAGGCCGACAGCTCGACGGCGAGCGCCTCGGCCAATCCCACCTGGGCGAACTTGGTGGCCGAGTAGAGCGCCTCGAACGGGGTCCCCATCCTCCCGGCCACCGATGCGACGACCACGACATGCCCGCGTCGGCGCTCGACCATCGCCGGCAGGGCGGCGCGGAGCACGTACAGGGTCCCGAGGACGTTCACCCCGAGGAGCGACTCGAACTCACCGGGGTCGGTGTCGACGAAGGGACCGTAGAGTCCGATGCCGGCGTTGCACACCACGATGTCGATCGGCCCGAGGGAGGCCTGGACCTGGTCCACGGCGCGCTCGGACTGTTGTCGTGAGGCCACATCGGCGACGGCCACCACGCCCCGACCGCCGATGTCGTCGAGGACGCCAACGAGCGCCGCCTCGTCACGGGCGACGAGTCCCACACGGGCTCCCCGAGCGGCGGCGGCCCGGGCGACGGAACGTCCGATCCCGCGCGAGGCGCCGGTCACGATCGTCACCGCACCATCCCAGCCCACCGTCATCGCTGTACCTCCCTCGGCGACTCAGATGGCGGACGTTATCGTCTCAGGGTGGCCGAGGACCTGAGAGCCGAAATCGCCGACCTCCGTCGTCGGGTGAGCGACCTAGAGGGCATCCTCGCCATCCAACGTCTGAAGACCCGGTACGGGGAACTGGTCGACCGCCGGTTCTCCGGGGGACAACTGGTCGACGACGCCACACTCACCCACGTGACCGATGAGGTCGCCCAGCTCTTCACCGCGGACGCCGAATGGGATGGAGGACCGGCTCTGGGCCGCGTCGTCGGCCGTCACGCCATCGCCGACCGGCTTCGCCACCCCACGGTGTCCTTCGCCCGGCACTTCTTTCTGAACCCGCGCATCTCGATCGAAGACGCCACGGGCGCGGCCCGCTGGGACGTCATCAGCCCCTTTCGGACCACCGACGGCGTGTCGCACTTGATGACCGGCTACGAGGACGACGAGTACGCACTCGTCGACGGAAGGTGGCTGCAGCGGCGGATGAAGCTCACGACGCAGTCGACGGCCCCCGTCGGACCGGGGTGGACGTCCGTGTTCGCCTGAACACTGCGAGCACCGGCCCCGGTCGCACCGCCGCGCTCGACGCCTTCGACGACGACACCAAGGAGCGGTTCTTCTGGCTCGACGGAGCCGAGCTGATCGGGATCGCCTGATGGGTGGGCACGAAGACGCTGACCACGTGCTCGTTCCGCCGTCAGGCAGCGAGCCGTTCCACAGCTCCCTCGGTCAGGTGCAGCCCGGCAAGTCCCGGCAACCGGTCTATCCGTCGGTCGATGCGTCGAGCCACCTCGCGGCCGTCGTCGTCCCCGAAGAGGTAAGAGACGACGAAGCGGACCTCAGCCTGGGGCATGATGGACGCCCCGACCGGCGTCCACAGTTTCTCGAGGGCCCACCGGGTCATGCGTCGGGCCCGGGCGCTCTGGGCCAGAAGCGCCCCGGCCCGCGACGAGTAGAAGTCGATGTGTCTTCCCTCCTGGCGCATGATGCGACGCAAGAGCTCGACCAGCACCGGATGGCCGCTGCAAGCGGCCAGGCGCGCATAACCGGCTTGGGTGGACCATTCGTTGATGGCTCCCCATGCCATGTGGACGGCGCCGAACGCCGGTCCGGCCACCCAGGAGGCAAGGCCGTGGGCAAAGGGAGCGAGACGGTCCTTCGGGCCCATCTGGCGTCGGTGACGACTCACCCGCTGCCGACCGGCGGGCTCGCCGTGGGCCTCGAGGACGTGAGCGATGGCTTCGCCGTGGAAGAGCTCCTCGTAGTTCCAAAGGGTGAGGAAGGTGGTGACCTCTGGATCACGGTGAGCCGGGGTCACAAGCAGATCCCGCAGGTAACAGACGGTGTGGCACTCGACGTCGTGCATGTAGCGAAGGCACCGGAGGGCGTCGTTCGAGAGGGGGTGCCGACCGAACTCTTCGAAGTCGATGCCCACGGTGTCGAGCCGCTGGGCCCGCTCGAGGTACGTGTCCACATCCATCTTCACGCACGGAATACGACACCGCCGCTCGGTCCGGATGAGGAACCGGTGGAGGTTCCAGGCCGGGGACGAACGGACTGATCATCCGGCTGGTGGACCGGCGCCGTAGCTTGGGAGGGCTATGGCAACCGATCTCACCCAAGCGAGCGACACGGTCCTCGTCCTGGCCATCGGTCGATGGAGCGAGGAGGCCCTGGCCGAGGCGTTTCGGCGTCATGCCGGGGCGACGTACGCAGTGGCGATGCGGATCCTGGGTGACGAGGGAGCGGCCAGAGAGATCTCCCACGACGCGTTCGTCCGGCTCTGGCACGAACCGGACCGGTTCGATCCCGAGCGGGGCACGCTCCGGGCCTACCTCCTGAACTTCTCCCACAGTCGGGCCATCGACCGCCTTCGCTCTGAGCGACGCCGCATGCGCCGGGAGCGTGACGACATCGCCGCCACCGACATGGTCGTGGAGGACATCGAGCGGGCGGTCTGGGACCTGACCGTGGCCACGACGGTCCGAGCCGCGCTGGGCGAGCTGCCCGACGAGGAGCGCCGCGTGATCGAGTGTGCCTATTTCGGTGGGTACACCTATCGGGAGACCGCCACCTTGCTCCAGTTGCCGGAGGGCACGGCCAAGAGTCGGATTCGAAGCGGCCTGCGTCGCCTGCAGGCCAGGCTCGTCGAGGCGGGTGTGACCGGGGTCGAGTCATGAGCCTCGCCCACGAGGAAGCACAGTCGCTCCTCGGTGCCTTCGCACTCCACGCCCTGGAGCCCGACGAGGTCGACGCCGTCGAAGGTCACGTCGAGGTGTGCCCCCGATGTCGAGGGGAGCTCGCCGGCTATCTCAAGACCGCCCCGCTGCTGAGCAGCGCCGGCGAGGCTCCTCCCCCCGAAGCCCCGGCCGGGTTGTGGGAGGAGGTCGTCTCGAGCATCGGACGAGAGGCGGTGCCCAGCCTGCCCAGCGCCCTTCGCCGGGTGACGCGTCGCTCGACTCGCCGCGTGATGGCGGTGGTGAGCGCGGGTGCCGCCCTCGTCGTGGCGTTGGCGATAACGGTGGGGCTGGTCGCCTCCCAGGTCAACAGCCTCGACAGTCGCACGAGCGCCCAGTTGTCCGCCCAGGCCGCAGCGGCTGCCCGCTCGACCCGTCACCAGACGTTCGCTCTGTCGACACCATCGGGAACGCGGTGGGGAAGCGTGGTGATCACACCAAGCGGTGCGGCATACCTCACGTCCAGTGCCTTTCCTCGACTGGCGAGCGGAGACACCTACCAGCTCTGGGGCCTCAACGGTGACGAGGCGATCTCGCTCGGGCTGCTGAGCGCGGACCCGCACGTCTTCACCTTCCGGGTCGAGCCCGGCATCCACGCTCTGCTGGTCACCGCCGAGCCCGCCGGCGGTGTTCCCCAACCGGATTCCGCCGTCCTCGCACGCGCCCTGCTTTCCTGAGCGCCGGAGCCCCGCCGGGGCTGCGCCCGGACCCCGAATGAACGACAATGAGGCCATGGAGCCCAGCTCGCAGTCAGACCTGCCGGCGCAGACGGGGCGCTCCGACGAGTTCCCGGTCGAGAAGGTGGCGATCCACGGTCACGAGGTCGCCTACCGGCGCGGTGGCCAGGGCCCGGTGTTGCTCCTCCTCCACGGCATCGCCGGGAGCTCGGGCACCTGGATCCCCGCCATGCGGCTGCTCCAGCACGACCACACGGTGCTGGCTCCCGACTTCATCGGTCACGGCAAGTCGGCCAAACCCCTGGGTGACTACTCGCTCGGCAACCACGCCAGCGCCATGCGCGATCTCCTCGAGCTGCTGGGCATCGATCGGGTGACGGTGGTCGGGCAGTCGTTCGGCGGAGGCGTGGCCATGCAGTTCGCCTACCAGTTCCCCGAGCGTTGCGAGCGTCTCGTCCTGGTCGACGCCGGCGGGCTGGGGCGCGAGGTGAGTTGGATGTTGCGTGCCATGACCCTTCCCGCAGCGGAGTACGTGATGCCGATCATCTTCCCGGCATTCGCCCGCAGCTGGGGCGACTCGGTGTCGAGGTTTCTTCGCGACCGGGGCATCCGCCACGACCGGGCTGCGGAGATGTGGCGCTCCTACCGGTCACTCACAGATCCGGAGAAACGACAGGCATTCGTCCGGACCATGCGGGCCGTCATCGACCCACGCGGGCAGACCGTCAGCGCCGGTGACCGCCTCTACCTCACCGCTCACATGCCCACCCTCATCGTCTGGGGCGACCAGGACAAGATCATCCCCGTCGTCCACGCCCACGAGGCGCACGAGGCCATCCCCAACAGCCGGCTGGAGTTGCTCGAGGGAGTGGGTCACTTCCCGCAGGCCGAGGACCCGGTCCGATTCGTGAGAATCCTCGTGGACTTCCTGAGATCCACCGAACCCAGCTCGGCAACGCCGGAGCAGTTGCGCGAGCTGCTTCGCCACCAGACGACCTGAGGACACGCCATCGCCGGGAACGCAGCTCTTGTCGGTCCCCGGGACGCCTCAGTAGCGTCCGGGCGGTGAGCGCCGACGAGATCACGCCGAGGCCTACCAAGAGGACGACCGTCGCGGCGCTCCGCAGACTTCTGGGGCAAAAGGCGGCCGAGATCATCCGAAGCGACCCCGAGGAGGCCGCCCGGGCACTCGAACTGGGCATCATCGACCGTCGCTGGCTCGAGGACCCCGGTAATGAGCCGATCTCGGCTAGCAAGCCGACCGAGATCCTCGAGAACTTCCTGGAGCGATCGGTCGAGCGGAGGCCGTCGCTGCTCTCGACGATCGGTCTCAGTGCGGTTCAGCTCCTCACCTCCGGTCCCAGCCCCGGGAAGGGTGAGACCCAGACCCTGACTGTCGCCTTCACGGACCTCGAGGGATTTACGTCCTTCACCGACACCTACGGAGACGATGCAGCCGTCTCTCTCATCGATCAACACCACCGCGTGGCGGGTCCGGTCGTGCGACGGCGGCGGGGACGGATCGTGAAACACCTCGGTGACGGGTTGCTCTGCACCTTCCCCAGTGCCGGAGAGGGGATCCGTGCTGCTCTCGAGCTCCTCGCATCGCCGCCCTCGCCACTGCGTCTTCGCGCCGGTCTCCACGTCGGCGAATGCATCGTGAGTCGAGACGATGTCGTCGGGCACGTTGTCAACACCGCAGCCAGGATCACAGAGACGGCCAAGGGAAACCAGATTCTTGTCTCCAACGAAGCTGCCGAGTTGGCGGGCGAGATTCCTGGAACGGAGTACCGGCGACTACGCAAGCGGGCCCTCAAGGGAATCTCCGAGCGCGTGGAGTTGTACGAGGTGGTACCGCTTCCGACGTGAGTGTCTGAAACAGCCCAAAAGACTCGAAGGCTCGTTCGAACTTCGAGGTCAAGGTCGGGAGTTACAGCGCGGAGGCGAGCTATCGCAGGATCTCGGCGGTAGGCCCTGAGGGCGTCACTCTCATCCGCCGATCTCTCGACTCGACGCCTGCCAGCTTCGCGATGTTCCGCACATCTGTCGCAGACGGGAGGGAACCTATAGCCCTGCGATGGCGGCGGCGATGCCGCTGCGTCTCGATGGCGCGAGCCGAGACGCGAGCGTCGCCGGAGCGACCAGATCCTCCTCACGTCGCCGGATGGTGTCCAAAGCGTCGAATGTCCACATGATTCGCACTGCGGTCGCCGAGCCCGCGCCACGGGCGTCCGCCATGTCGTCTCGAAGGGCATCGACCAGCCGCCCTGTGACCGCATCCCTACGGCGTGGCTCCGGCACCGGTCCATGCCCCCTGAGCGCGCCACCGAGCGACTCATACCACCCAGCATCGGCCTCGCTGGCTGAGAGAACCTCTCTCCAGGCGGCGGAGCGATCGCCCGCCACTGCGGTTTCCCTCGGTGTCCAGAACCCTGAAATGGCCTCAGCCGCCGTATGGAGCCTGACCGTCCCGTTGAGGAGGGCGCTCACCTCGGCGAGAGGGACGAGCTTGGTGCCGCGGTCGGAGAGGAAGGTACGAAAAGCGTCATCCAGTCGGCTGCTGGCGGATGCGGTGCGTCGCTCCACTTCCTCCAGCGTCGAGCTCTCATCGAAAGTCGCGTCGCAACGTCGCGCTCCCAGGGAGACGGCTGCGCGCAGATAGGCGGCACCACTCGAGTAGGCCTCGGCCAGCGCCAGATCCAGCTCGGACCTCGCGCCTCGAGGCCAGAAGAGCAAGCCAACCAGCAGACTGACGCCCGTCCCGATGGCTATGTCCTCGGCCCGCACGATCCCGACCGACCAGCCGATCGGAGCGACAACGTTGTAGAGGATGAGCAAGGTGACGGTGAAGGCGACCTGCCCAGCCGTGAACGAGATCGCCGCTGGGGCGACCCCGGCCATGACGATGGCGATCGGGAGAAGCGCCCACAACGTCGTGGTGTTCGCGCCGATCAGCCACACGAGAACCCCGCCCAGAACGACGCCCGCCGTGGTGCCGAGCAGGGCTCGTAACACGTTCTGTCCGGTGCTCAAGGCGCTCGAGCGCAGGACCGACAGCGTGCCGAGCACGACCCAGAACGAGTGCTCGACGCTCGTGAGGTCCGCCACGAGCACTGCGAGACCTAGGGCGATCGCCCCTCGGACGCTGTTGTGCAGCCACACCGAGTGTGGCTCAAGATACTCCGACACCCGCTGTTTTGCGGCTGCAAAGGTACCGTCAGTCCCCTCGGGCTGGCGGCCCCCGAGCTTCGCCCACCACGATCGCCTCTCAGCGTTCGACACGAGCCCGATCTCAGAGGCGATGCGCAGGACCGTGTACCTCATTTTTTCAGCTCGGAAGCTCGGGTCGAGCGATCGAACGAACTTCTCGACATCCTCGTCGGAGGAGGACGCAGCACTGCGGTCGAGCGGTATAGCGGATGTGGCGTGCTCCTCCATCACCGCCGCCGCTGCCCGCAGATGGTGCTCGGCCTCGGCGACAGCCCGTGGAGAGTCGGTCGGCACCTCGAGCAGGTCGGCGGCCCGCTCCATCACCTCGGCGGCCGCCGTTGTCACGGTAAGAATCGTCGGATCGAGCGCCTCGCCCCGCCCGCGAAGGGGTTCGCGACCAGGGGCGTCGAGCACATCGCTCAGCCATCCAAGTTCTTCAACCAACCTGACAACCGTTCGCGCCGCCGAGCTCAGCCCGGTCGGGCGATAAGGCGTCGCATAGAAGCTCCGCCATAATGACCCGACGGCTACATCCGCCTCTGAGACCGCCGTGTCATAGTCCTCCAACTTCCAGCCCACGTCGCCACGGAACCACGCCACCTCGGCTCGCATGCGCTCCGCCAGTCTTCGAGTCGCTTCAACAGCCGGCCCTCTCAGAGGGTGGCGCGTCGGCGCCGGCCACAAGACGGAGACGGCGATCGTCGAGGCCGCGGCGGCAAGTCCCCAACCCGCCAACCGCCAGGGGATGGAGGACGCCGGCGCAGACGTGGTGACGGGAAGAATGAACGACAACAACAGGGCCGTAGTCGCACCGGCTAGCTCAGAGCTGAGGACACCGGAGAAGAGGACTACTAGGGCAACGAGAGACATGACGGGCGCCGCCAACCACCACCGAGTGGAGCAGAGGGTTCCCAGTCCCACGAACAGCGAACCGGCGAATCCGAGCAGAACCTCTGCCTGCAATCGCTCCCGAATCGTCCCGCTGAAGTCGGCGAGGATCAGCATTGCGAATGAGCCGAAGGCACTGAACGTCGCCATGGCGGGATCGCCGATCACCTTGAGACTGATTGCGAACACGGCCGGCATGACGATGGCGGCGCGTGTCCCCCGCCGAAGGGCGCTGAGCGCCAGGTCATGGGTGCGGAACCAGTGGGTGAGGGTGCCGGACAAAGTCACAAGCCGCGATGGGCTTCTACTCCCCACGGCCGAGTTTCTAGCCGTGCTTTGCTCCCCCCGGCGAGCCGGATCGAGTACTGGTCTCACCCCCGGCGAGTTCGCCAAGCGCTGGGCCCATGATCATCACCACGAACCCCACGGTAGGTGGACTCGTTTTATCGGGGACTCGTCAGACGATGCTGACCCACGTGGCGACCCGGAAATGTTCCGGCGGGCGTAACCATGGCAGGTCCAGCCCGACCCCGCGAGCATCTGATGACTTGTCAGATTCTCCGGGACCGGCGGCGTTGTAGCTGAATGTCTCTGCCGTGGATTTCCACCACGAACTGGCTTTCAGTAGCAGAAGGGTCTGGTGCGGGTCTAGTTGACATCTTTTTTGCGAGGATGGCCCTCGCGGAAAGGATGGAGCTATGCCCAAGAGGTTCCCCGAGGACTTCAAGCGGGACGTCATCGCCGTGGCCCGGCGCAGGACGGTGTCTCTGGACGAGGTGGCGGCCGATTTCGACATCTCGCCGTCGACCCTGGCGCGCTGGCTACGCCAGGCCGACATCGACGACGGGATCAAAGACGGCCTGACCTCCGCCGAGCAGGCCGAGATCGTGAAGCTGCGGCGCCAGAACCGGCGCCTCGAGATGGAGAACGAGATCTTGCGGCGGGCGGCCGCCTACTTCGCCCAGCACCAACTCCCAAAATGAGCTTCCCGCTGGTCCGTGAACTGGCCGACGACGGCATCCCCGTCCGGCTGACCTGCGGGGTGCTCGGCTTCTC
>JASHUM010000107.1 GCA_030040015.1 Acidimicrobiales bacterium | reverse complement strand
TTCTCGATCTCAGATGGGACGCCCGGCTACTTGATTCCGTAACGGCTTGGCCGAATGCCGAAGGTGCCTGGATTGGTGGATGGCGGCCCGCCGCCGGTGCGGCGGGCCGCTCCGATCCCGGCTATGCCACACGGGAGGAATGTGACAGCGTGCTCATCCCCTCGGTCAGCATGGGCATGTTGCGGTTCCGAGCCGCGCTCCAGCGCGAGCAGGACATGGTGGTGAACAAGGGCCCCGACACGGCCCAGCGGGGTCCAATTGCATTGTTCAACCGTTGCCCAAATCGGGTAAGGGGGACCGCTTTGATGCGGCACTGAGTGGCTGCACCGCTACGGGCGGTTCGTCAAAAGGTGAACAGCTGGTGATGATATGGACCGTCTACGAGTGGAGGCTCGTTCAGCCGTACACCGTGGACCAGCCATGAGTTCGCAGAGTCAATCGGCTTAGCCGTAGAGGGAACGGAGGCTGATTCGGCACGCAGGGCCTCATTGTGATGGAGTTGTCTCTTTGGGGGCCTGTGAGCGTGGAGGGCAAGCCGATGCCGAGGGATCAGCTCCAGGACATCGATCGTCTTGTCGCCCTATTCACCCGGGGTGCACTTACCGCCGACGAGTTCGATTCTCTGAAAGCGCAACTCCTCGGTGAGCCTGCCCCTCAGTCTCCCGAGGCCGAAATGCGGGAGGTCTCTCCTGCGGAGCATCTCGACGAGCACATCGCCCTCCCGCCCTCTGTTCTCGACGGAGCAACGTTGCCAGGTGCCACCGCCCCCGAAGGTGGAGATTTCAGAGCATCGCTCGGGCGGGGGAACGAGCAGCCAAGCCCGTCAAAAACACGCTTGCTCGCAGGACTGTCACAACGGTGGCCGTGGGTAGCAATCGTCTTGGTAGTTCTTTTGGCGACCGCCACCTGGGGGGGCATTCAGATTTCGTCTGGTTCGAGCGGCGGCTACAGCAGCGCACAGAGCCAGGGCAAACAGCTCAGTCATTCCTCGAAATCGAGTAGCGGCCAACCAGCGACGGCAGCCAAGAACGGTACCCCATCTCCCGATGGGCAGGATTCCTCAGGAACGGTTAATCCTTCAGGTTCACATGGTGCTGGTGGATCCGGCAGTGTTGCTGGGCCTCGTAGTTCTCTTGGAGGCGCTTCTGCGGCGGTGACAGGAAGCCCTGCTTCGTCGCCACCAGGCACATCAAGCGGATCATCGCCAGGAGGCACAGGGTCCGGTGGCGGTTCATCGGCCTCCGGTTCTGGATCTGGTTCGGTCACAAGCGTGTGTCTCGTCGTCAACAGCTCCACGGGAGACAACTACAGCTCGCTGACTGCCGCCGAGGGTGCAGCCAGCTCTGGAGCCACGTTATGGGCGCGTGGATCATGCACAGGCCTTACCGAGATCAGCAAGAACCTTACGATCCTGGGCCAGCAGCCAGAGGGATACAGCACCCCCAGTCTCGATGGCGCCGGAACCGAGCAGGTACTGACCGTGGGCTCCGGGGTCACGTTGAACTTGGAGGCCATCACCGTAACCGGTGGTGATGGTACCGATGGTGGCGCAATCGAGAACTCGGGAACGTTGAACATCATCGGGGCGACCATCAGCAATAGCAGCGGCGCCTACGGCGGCGCGATATACAACTCTGGGACCCTGAACATGCTCAGCGGCACGATTAGTGACAACACCGTCGTGGGCGGGACCCGTATGGCACATGCTCATGATGGCGGTGGTGGCATTTACAATAACGGCGGGACGATCAGCATCAGCGGGGGGACCATCACTAACAACAGTGCAAAGGTAAGTGGCGGTGGTGCCGCCAATACCGGAGGCGACGGTGGCGGCGTCCTTAATAGCAGCGGATCGGTGGATATCAGCGGGGGAAGTATCAGCAATAACACCGCAGCAGTCGCTGGCGGTGGGATCGCAAACTATGGAACGGTGGACATCACCGGGGGGACGATTAGCACCAACACCAGCTCGGGCTACGGCGGTGGAATTTACAACACTGGGACCTTGGAGCTAAACGGTGGCAGCGTCAGCAACAACACCGCCACCACGTCCGGCGGAGGCGTCTACAACAGCGGAGGCACTCTGTCCGGCGACTCGACGACGATGAGCGGGAACAAGCCACAGGACGTTTGTCCCGCATATGGCTCTTACAGCAGCACAGGTTGCTAGACGACTCGGATATGGCGCCGGGGAAATGGTCCGAAATCAAACTCGCTCTTTCCCAGTAGGGGAAAACATGGCAGAAGAATCTTCTGTACTCGATCTTCTTGAGCGTCTTGCTGACATTCGTGATCAAGGTCTTCTCACAGAAGAAGAGTTCGCCATTCAGAAGGCCCACATTCTCGATTCCTCTTCCGCAAACGTGCCAACGAGCGAATCAGACGATGCCGAAGACGAAGAGTCGGTCCGCTACGACTTATCGGAATATTCCTCCGAGGAGCGTGCCAGTCTGGGTGAATATCTGGAGCAGAACGACTTCCGACACACGTGGGACGCTAACGGGATCACGATATCGAGTGATGATCGACCAGCTCTAGAGGAATTCTTTATGAATCACCTGAATGCGGACGTCGAAGATTGAATTCAGCGATGGTGGTTCGGAGGAAGAAACACGCCACTCTGGCGGCCTTTCTGCCGGGGCGAAGCCGCCCGCAAGGTTCTGTGCATCGATCTCCTTGACGCCGAGGGCGGAACTGTGCCGGGGCGGTAAGTGTGTCATTGTTGGCCGGGTGCGGGACAACAGTGGCGTCATCGCCGAGGGATTGCACAAGTCGTTCGGACCTGTCAAGGCCGTGCGCGGGGTCGACCTCAACATCTCGCCAGGTGAGGTGGTGGCTCTGCTCGGCCCGAACGGTGCAGGCAAGACCACCACCATCGACATGATCCTCGGGCTTGGACAGCCCGATGCCGGGCGGGTGACATTGTGGGGGATGCCGCCGGCCGAAGCCGTGCACGCCGGGATCGTCGGCGGGATGCTCCAGACCGGGACCCTCATCGGTCAATTGAGCGTTCGGGAACTGGTGACCATGGTGGGATCGCTCTACCCCGAGCCACTGCCGGTGGAAGAGGCCCTTTCGTTGTCCGGCGCTTCGGAGTTCGCCGACCGCCCGACCAACAAGCTGTCAGGTGGACAGACCCAACGGGTCCGCTTTGCCGTGGCCTTGGTGGCGAACTCCGATCTCCTCGTGCTCGATGAACCCACGGTTGCGCTGGACGTCGAGGGCCGGCGGGACTTCTGGGTGGCCATGCGGGAGTTCGCCACCGCCGGCCGGACGGTCCTGTTTGCGACGCACTATCTCGAGGAGGCCGACCAGTTCGCCGATCGGATCATCCTCATGGCCCGAGGCCTGATCGTGGCGGACGGGCCGACGACGGAGATAAAGGCCAAGGTGGGGCTACGGGCCGTCCGGGCCACCTTGCCCGGGGCCGATCACGGAGCACTCGCCACACTGTCGGGAGTCCAGACCGTGGAGATCCACGGAGATTCCATCGTGCTTCGGTGCACGAACTCCGATCTGGCCCTGCGAGCCTTGCTGCCGCGTTTCCCCGAAGCCCGCGACATCGAGGTGCACGGCGCCGGGCTCGAGGAGGCCTTCCTGGAACTGACCGAGGAGCGCCCAGAGCTCGATTCGGTGGACGACCGCGCCGAGGGTCCGCAGTGATCCCCACTACCTACGTACGCCTCGAGATCCTCCGTACCGTCCGCAACCGGCGCTTCTTCATCTTCTCCTTGGTCTTCCCATTGGTCCTGTACCTGGCGGTGGTCGGTGCCAACCGCCATACCCACGTCGAGGGAATCCCTTTCTCCCTCTACTACCTGACAGGAATGGTCGCCTTCGGCACGATGATCGCCCAGCTCTCGAGTGGCGGCCGCATTGCCGCGGAACGGACCGCGGGCTGGACCCGACAGATGCGGATCACCCCGCTCCATACGCGGGCGTACTTCGCCACCAAGGTCCTGACGGGCTACATGATGGCGGCGATCAGCATCGTGCTCCTCTACGCTGCCGGCGTTTCGATGGGAGTGCACCTTTCGGCCCCCAAGTGGCTGATGATGACCGGTCTCATCCTGGTGGGATTGATCCCTTTCGCAGTGCTCGGCATCCTGGTCGGCCATCTGGTTACTCCGGATTCCCTGGGTCCGGCGCTGGGCGGCGGCAACACCTTGCTCTCCCTCGTCGGCGGTGCCTTCGGTCCACTTTCGACAGGGCGTGTGTACACCGACGTCGTCAAGTGCGTTCCGTCCTACTGGCTGGTCCAGGCGGGCAAGTCAGCGCTCACCGGCAATGCCTGGCCGATCGAGGCTTGGATCGTCGTCGCCGTCTGGACGGTGATCCTGATTCGCCTGGCCGCGTTCGTCTATGGACGCGACACGGCCCGCGTCTAGGAGATCGATCGAAGAACAACGACGAGAGGGCTGGCGCGTCTCCCTGGGCTGCTCAGCCGGGCCTCAGCGCAACTTCCATTCCGGACGGGCCGCCTTGAACGCCTCGTGGCCCTGCTCGATGTTCTCGAATTGAGTCCCGAGGCTCACCAGGGTGGAGACCTGGGCCAGGGCGGCGCTGCGCGGCAGCTCGTTGGCCGCCCAGATGGCCCGCAGTGTCCCCTGGACCGCCAGGACTGGGGCCGAGGCGATCGTGCTGGCGATCCACGTGGCCCGCTCCATGAGCTCGTTTGCCGGCACCACTTCGGAGACGAGCCCGAGCTGGTGGGCCCTGGCCGCCGACATCCGCTCGTGTACCCCCATGAGTGCGATCCGCAGCGTCTCGCCGAGGGGCAGCTTCTGGAGCAGGTGCGTGGGCTCGAAGCCCGCCACCATGCCGTAGCTCACGTGGGGGTCGAAGAAGGTGGCGTGCTCGGCGGCGACGATGATGTCGGCCTCGCCGAGCAGGTAGAGGGCGCCACCGCACGCCATTCCGTTGACGGCGGCCACCACCGGCTTCCACAGGCCGTTCACCTTCGGGTTCAGGTCCGAACCGGGGTCGTTGTACATGTACGGGGTGGAGACCCGACCCGCCTTGGACACCCGCGCCGCCTTGGGAGTCCGGTTCCGCTCCCTGGGGAGGTATCCCTCCTCGATCGACTCCTTCCGGTCGATGCCGCTGCAGAAGGACTTCTCTCCCGAACCGGTCAGCACGATGGCGCGGACGTCGTCGTTCGTACGTAGTGATCGCCACATCTCGCGGAGCTCGTCCTGCATCTTCTGGTTGAAGGCGTTCAGGACCTCGGGGCGATGCAGCGTCACGGTCGCCACCCCACCCTGTTCTTCATAGAGGATCGTCTCGAACTGCCCCAAGGATGGCCCCTTTCCCGGTGCTTGCTCCCTCGGGGGCAAGCAGGTGCCCAGGATAACGGCGGGTGGCCGTGACTTCCCTGGGCCGTACCTGGCAATCTCCATGGCGCATTTCCGGCAACCGGGAGGTCCAGACGTGCGCGAGGTGACCGTCGTGATCGGCGTCGGAGGGATGGGTCGTGCCATCGCTCGCCGACTGGCTTCGGGCAGGACCCTGGTGCTGGCGGATTTCGATCCCGCCACCCTCAGAAGTGTGGCCGCCGCCTTGGAAGTCGAGGGCCATGACGTCACGAGCTTGGTCACCGACGTCTCCGACGTCGATGCCGTGGCGGCCCTCGCCGCCGAAGCCGGCCGCCTCGGCCCGGTCCGCTTCGTCGTCCACACCGCCGGGCTGTCGCCGGTGCAGGCCTCCGCTGAGGCGATCCTCAGGGTCGACTTGCTGGGAGTCGCCTTCGTGCTCGAGGAATTCGGCACCGTGGTGTCGCCCGGTGGTGCCGGGGTGATCATCGCCTCCATGGCCGGGCACATGGGGCCACCCCTGGGCGCCGAGGAGGAGGCTCAACTGGCCCGGGCACCAGCCAGGGAATTGGCCGGGTCGGCGCTGGTCGACCCTTCCCTCCATCCTGATCCCGGCCTGGCCTATGTCTTCGCCAAGCGGGCCAACCACCTCCGGGTGCGGGCGGCGAGCGTCGAGTGGGGCCGGCGAGGGGCGCGGCTCAATTCGATCAGCCCGGGGATCATCGCCACGCCGATGGGACGAGCCGAGCTGGCCGGTCCCACCGGCGCCTTCATGCGTTCCCTGGTGGAGGGATCGGGCACGGGCCGTCTCGGTACGCCCGACGACATCGCCGCCGCCACCGAGTTCCTCCTCTCTCCAGCGGCGTCGTTCGTCACCGGGACCGATCTCCTCGTCGACGGGGGCGTGATGGGTGCGCTGACGTCAGGTCGGATCACCGGCCCGTAGCCGTCCAGGATCTGCGGTCCGAAGTCAGCTCTCCCGCTCCCATATTCTGACGGGGCGGTGGCGAACGCCCCCGAGTGGGATGGTGGCGCCGGCCGCGACGGAGGGGAGATCACCGTGGCGTGGGACTTCGAGACTGACCCCGAGTTCCAGACCAAGCTCGACTGGGCCGATGCGTTCGTGCGCGAGGAGATCGAGCCGCTCGACCTCGTCTGGCCCGGGCTCGAGTTCACCCCGCTCGAAGGGGCCCGGCGCCGGGCCGTCGAGCCGCTCAAGGACGAGGTGCGCCGCCAAGGGCTGTGGGCCACCCATCTCGGCCCCGAGCTCGGCGGACAGGGTCACGGGCAGCTCAAGCTGTCGCTGCTCAACGAGATCCTGGGCCGGTCGTCGTGGGCGCCCATCGTCTTCGGCTGCCAGGCGCCCGATACCGGCAACGCCGAGATCATCGCCCACTACGGGACGTCGGAGCAGAAGGAGCGATACCTGCGCCCCCTCCTCGAGGGCGAGCTCTTCTCCTGCTACTCGATGACCGAGCCGCACGCCGGCGCCGATCCCACCCTCTTCACCACCCGAGCCGAGAAGGACGGGGACGAGTGGGTGATCAACGGCTGGAAGTTCTTCTCCTCCAACGCCAAGACGGCGTCGTTCCTCATCGTCATGGCCGTCACCAACCCCGACGTGCACCCATACCAGGGCATGTCGATGTTCCTGGTCCCGTCCGACACCCAGGGGATCAACATCGTGCGCAACGTCGGCCTCGGTGCCGAGTCGTCCCACGAGGGTTCGCACGCCTTGATCCACTACGAGGATGTTCGAGTCCCCGACGACGCGCTGCTCGGGGGTGAGGGCCAGGCCTTCGTCATCGCCCAGACCCGCTTGGGTGGCGGCCGCATCCACCACGCCATGCGCACCATCGGTATGGCCAAGAGCGCCCTGGACATGATGTGCGAGCGGGCCCTGAGCCGGCACACGCAGGGATCGCTCCTGGCCGACAAGCAGTTCGTCCAGGGCTACATCGCCGACTCCTACGCGCAGCTGATGCAGTTCCGGCTCTTCGTGCTCTACACGGCGTGGTCGATCGACAAGTACAACGACTATAAGAGGGTGCGAAAGGACATCGCCGCCGTCAAAGTGCTCATGCCCGGCGTCCTCCACGACATCGCATGGCGGGCCATGCAGGTGCACGGCGCCCTGGGCGTGAGCAACGAGATGCCTTTCTCGCGCATGATGCTCGGCGCCAGCGTCCTCGGCCTGGCCGACGGGCCTACCGAGGTCCACAAGGTGACCATCGCCCGCCAGGTGCTGCGCGAATACAAGCCGAGCGACGACCTGTGGCCGACTCGGCATCTGCCCAAGAGGCGCCAGGCGGCCCTGGCCAAGTACGCCGACTACCTGGAGCACGAGGTGGGCAACCTGTGATCGACACCGAACGCCTGGCCGTGTTCATGGACGATGCCGCCCTGCCCGGCAAGGGAGAACCTGTGCAGGCCCGCTTCATCTCCGGAGGCTCGCAGAACGAGATCTACGAGATCCGTCGGGGGGAGCTGCACGGAGCGCTCCGCATCCCGCCTGCTTCAGCTCCCGCCGGCCGCGACGAGGGGATCCTTCGCGAATGGCGCATCATCGAGGCGCTCGACGGCACCGAGGTCCCTCACAGCCGGGCCATCGCCGCCTGCACCGACACCGAGGTGCTGGGGCGGACGTTCTATCTCATGGGGTTCGTCGACGGCTGGTCGCCGATGAGCCTCGAGGAGCATCGCTGGCCCGCCCCCTTCGATACCGACTTGGAGGCCCGCAGAGGCCTGGGCCTGCAGTTGGTCGAAGGCATCGGGCTGTTGTCCAGGGTCGACTGGCGGGCCAAGGGCCTGGCCGATCTCGGCCGGCCCGATGGGTTCCACGAGCGCCAGGTCGACCGCTGGACGACCTTCCTCGAGCGCATCAAGGGCAGGGAGCTTCCCGGCTTCGACGAAGCTGCCACCTGGCTCCGCGCCCATCGGCCCCTCGACTACGTCCCCGGCCTGATGCACGGCGACTACCAGTTCGCCAACGTCATGTACCACCACGGGGCGCCGGCCCGTCTGGCCGCCATCGTCGACTGGGAGATGGGAACGGTCGGGGATCCCAAGCTCGACCTCGGCTGGGTGGTCCAGAGCTGGCCGGCCGACACCTCTGCGCCCGAGGCATCGACGTCAGGCTACGTCGACATGTTCGGCATGCCCCCGCGCCACGAGGTCCTCGCCCACTACGCCGAGGTGTCGGGTCGGCAGGTGGACGACATCGACTACTACGTGATCCTGGCCAAGTGGAAGCTTGCCGTCGTCTTGGAGCAGGGCTTTCAGCGCGCCGGACAGGACGAGAAGCTCCGGGCCTTCGGGCCCATCGTGCTGGACCTGATGCGTGACGCGGCCGAGTTGGCCGAGACCACCGACTATCGGGCATGAGCGGGGAGAGGCGAGTTCCGCACCGGCAGGGTCACTGACCTGATGCGCGCCGCCATGTGCCGCGCCTACGGGCCGCCAGAGTCGGTGACCGTCGAGGAGATCGAGGCGCCGGCGCTCGGCGCCGGCCAGGTCCGGGTGCGGGTGGCCACGGCGGCGGTCAACTTCCCCGACGTGCTGCTCGTGGCCGGCACCTATCAGATCACGGTGCCGCCGCCGTTCGTGCCCGGGAGCGAGCTCGCCGGAGAGGTGGCCGAGACAGCCGAAGACGTCACGTCGTTCGCTGTTGGAGAGCACGTGTTCGGCACCACCATGGTCGGCGCCTTCGCCGAGGAGGCGGTGGTGACTGCGACGTCGCTCGCCGCCGTCCCTGCCGGGGTCGACGACCGGCTCGCTGCCGCCTTCGGTGTGGGACATCGCACCGCGTACCACGTGCTGCGGTCGGTGGCCCTGCTCGAGCCAGGCGAGGAGCTCGTGGTGCTCGGAGCCGGGGGAGGAGTGGGGCTGGCCGCGGTGCAGCTCGGGGCCATCCTCGGCGCCACGGTCACCGCCGTCGCCTCGAGCGAGGCGAAGCTCGGCGTGGCCGCCTCGTTCGGCGCCACCCGGCTGGTCGACCACCGCAGTGGCGATCTTCGCCAAGCCCTGCGCGACGCGCTCCCGGACGGCGCCGACGTGGTCGTCGACCCGGTGGGCGGGGCCCTGGCCGAGCCGGCGCTTCGGGCACTGCGCTACGGGGGGCGATTCGTGACCGTCGGCTACGCCTCGGGAGAGATCCCCCGCATCCCGCTCAACCTGGTCCTGCTCAAGGGCGTGCAGGTCCTCGGCTTCCAGTTCGCCGACTTCGCCCGCCACGTGCCGGAGCGGATGCAACGTGACGAGGCGGAGCTGCTCGAGCTGTTCGCCGCGGGCCGCGCCTTTCCCCACATCGGCGCCCGCTTTCCCTTGGCCGAGGCGGCAGAGGCCCTTGCCTGCGTCGGTACGGGTAAGGCTGTGGGCAAGGTCGTGCTCGACGTGACCTGAGCGGGCGGTCCCGGCGAGTTTTTGTACCGACCAGTCGACCTAGGCTTCCCCCGATGTCTCCGGCCAGAGGGCGCGACGAGTCCCAGCGAAGTCCCAAGTGGAGGGGGCGGCGAGAGGCGATCGTCGATACGTCGGCTCGTCTGTTCGCTCGCCGGGGCTACCACGCCACCGGGATCGCCGAGCTGTGCGAAGCCAACGACCTCGGCAAAGGCGCGCTGTACCACTACATCGGGTCCAAGGAGGACCTCCTCGCCGCCATCCAGGACAAGGTCCTGGAGGAGGTGATGGCCGGCGCCGAGCGGGTGGAACACGCTGGTGGTGCGCCTTCGGAGCAGCTGGCCATGCTCGGCCAGGAGCTGCTGGAGGTCGTCCATCGCCTCCCCGACCACGTCCGGGTGTTTCTCCACGAGCTCCCAGCCTTGAGCGGAGCGCGCGCCACGCAGTTCGACGAGCGGCGTCGGGCCTACGAAGAACGAATCGAGGCGGTGCTGCGTGCCGGCGTCAGGTCGGGGGAGTTCCGGGACCTCGATCCCTGGTTGACGGCGCGGGCCTGGCTCGGCATGCACAACTACACGTATCTCTGGCTGCAGTCCGGCGGCCGCCTCACGGCGCAGGACGTGGCCACGCCGTTCTCCGAGATCTTCCTGGCCGGCATCGGGCGGTCCGCCGGTGAACGCACCGGGTAGCCACCGGCACCGGGCGGCCGCTGGCCCGCGGCTCACCGGCCGTCGCGGACGGCGTCCTCGATCAGGGAGATGACCCAGCCGACGGCCCGGGCCGCCTCGGCCACGCCGAGGTCCCAGTCACGCATCAGGCGCTCATAGGCCCCGACGCTCGACAGCAGATCGAGCACGGCCGCCGTCCTCGTCCGGTCGTCTTCGGAGAGCTGAGGGGCGGCGCCGGTCACCGCGTCGAGAAGCGCCCGGTGCAGGCGCCGGCGAGTCTCGGTGAGCGTCGGGTCGAGGGCAGGGCCTGTGTCCAGCCGGAACGAAGCGGCATGCCGGAAGATGCGGGCGGCAAGTGCGGCGACGTCTCCGAGCTCGAGGGCCTCGAGGGCAATGCCCGCTTCCTCCTCGAGCCGGTGCATCACCGCGTCCCGCAGCCCTCGCTCGTTCTCGAAGTGGCGGTAGACGGTCCGCTCGTTGACTCCTGCCAGCTCTGCCACCGCCCGGATGGTGAGTGCCTCCCAGTCCCGTACGTCGGAGGAGTGCAGGAGCTCGGATCCCGCCTCGACGATCCGGCGGCGGGTGTCGGCCGCCCTCTGGCGGCGAAGCGTGTTGTCGTAGGGTCGGCTCTGTCGCGTCGCCGCCAGGCCGCCCTTCGTCGGCACGGTCTCAGCCTCCGGGGAGGACGACCGGGAGCGTCTGCCAGCCACGCACCGTGGAGGTGGGTGACAGGGCGGCTTGCGACAGGTCGACGTCCCACACGGGGAAGCGGTCGAGCAGCTCGTCGAGCACGATCCTCCCCTCGAGCCGGGCCAGGGCGGCGCCGAGACAGAAATGGATGCCCTGCCCGAAGGTGACGGTCTGCCCGATCGTGCGGTGGATGTCGAAGCTGTCGCCGTTGGGGTGGCGCCTGTCGTCGCGGTTGGCCGAGCCCACGAGCACGATGACCACGCCGTCCTTGGGGAGGGTCCGGTCGTGGATCTCCACCGGGCGGGAGGTGACCCGGGCCATGTGATGGGCCGGTGGTTCGAAGCGCAGGATCTCCTCGATCGTGTTCGGGATGAGGGACCGGTCCTTCGCCACTTGCGCCCGCTGGTCCGGGTGCTCTGCGAGGACCTTGGCCGTCCAGCCGATGAGCCGGTTGGTCGTCTCGTTGCCCGCGCCGGAGATGACCTCGAGGTAGGTGAGCAGTTCCTGGCGCTCGAGCCGTCGGGTGGTGCCCGTCTCGTCGACGAACTCGGCTTGGAGCAGGTCGGTCATCAGGTCGTCGGAAGGGTGCTCGGTCCTCCAGTCGATGTAGTCGGCGAAGACCTCGCCGCTCAGGAGCCCCTCAGCCGAGACCTTCATGGGCTTGCCGGCCTCGGTGCGCAAGTTGGCATCGGCGTGATCGCGGATCGCTTCCTGGTCCGTCTCGGGGATGCCGAGCAGCATGGAGATGGTCTTCATGGGCACCTGGGCACCGAGCTCGGCGATGACGTCGAACCGGTCCGTGCCGACGAGCGGCTCGAGACACTGCGCACAGAACTGGCGGACCTTGGCCTCGAGCTCGGCGACGCGACGGGGCGAGAACACCCTGGACATGAGCCGCCTGTGGATGGTGTGCTCGGGCGGGTCCTCAAAGATGAACACCCCGGGCGGCAACTCGATGCCGGCTCGGATGAGCTCGAGGATCCCGCCCTTCCCGGAGATGAAGGTGGCGTTGTCGAGGAGCACGGCCTCGACGTCCTCGTAGCGGGTCACCGCGAAGAAGTCGTGGACGTCGTTGTAGTAGAGCGGCGCCTCTTCCCGCATCCGCCGGTAGACGGGGTAGGGGTCGGCGATGATGCCGACGTCGTAGGGGTCGTAGTAGAGGTCGCGCTCCTGCGTCGTCGCCATGCCCGCCCCGGGTCCGAGGATTTGGTGCCAGAAGTATGACACGAATATGCTGGAGCTGGCAACCCGTTGCCAGTCCCACCGGGCGGCGCGATATTTAGCCATCAAAGCAATGGCGAGGAGGGCGGTGCTGTCGTGACCGATCCGGCGACGACCAACTTCTTCCGCGACCGGTCCGTCCAGGACGACCCGTACCCCTACTTCGACATGTTGCGCTCCACGTCCCCGGTCTGGCAGGAGCCGCACCACGGGGTGTACATGGTCACCGGCTACGAGGAGGCGCTGGCCGTCTACAACGACGCGGCGCACTTCTCCTCGTGCAACACGGTGAGCGGACCGTTCAAGAAGTTCTCGGTCCCCCTACAGGGTGACGACGTCAGCGCCATCATCGACGGCCACCGCGACGAGCTGCCCTTCAGCGACCAGCTCCCTTCGTTCGACCCACCGCGCCACGCCGACCATCGCCGCCTGCTCATGCGGCTCCTCACGCCCCAGCGACTCCGGGCCAACGAGGAGTTCATGTGGCGCCAGGCGCAGCGCCAGCTCGACCCGCTCATCGCCGCCGGGACCGGCGAGTTCATCGCTTCCTACGCCGAGCCGTTCACGCTGGTGGTCATCGCCGACCTGGAGGGAGTGCCCGAGTCGGATCACGACAGCTTCAAGGAGCACCTGTCGGCCCTCCCGGGCCAGCTCGCTCACAAGCCGCTCGAGTTCCTCTACGACCAGTTCACCGCCTACATCGAGGACCGTCGCCGGGCGCCGCGCCAGGACATCATGACGGCCATGGCCACCGCCACCTTCCCCGACGGTTCGCTCCCGGAGGTGAAGGATGTCGCCCTGCTCGCCGCCAACCTCTTCGCCGGCGGCCAGGAGACGACCGTGCGACTGCTCTCTTTCGCCTTACGCCTCGTCGCCGAGCGTCCCGACGTCCAGAAACGCCTGCGGGACGACCGCGACCTCGTCCCGAACTTCATCGAGGAGACGCTTCGCTTCGAGTCCCCGCTGCGGAGCCAATTCCGCATGGCCCGCACGAAGGTGGCCGTCGGCGGTGTGGAGATCCCCGCCGGCGCCACGATGATGCTCCTGCCCGGCGCCGCCAATCGCGACCCACGGACGTTCCCGAACCCGGGGGAGTTCGACCTGGACCGGTCCAATGCCCGGTTGCACGTCGCCTTCGGGCACGGGATCCACCACTGCGCCGGTGCCCACCTGGCCCGGGCCGAGGGGCGGGTCACCATCAACCGCATCCTCGACTTGACCTCGGACATACGGATCTCGGACGAGGGGCACGGCCCAGCCGGGGACCGCCGCTACGAGTACCTCCCGACGTACTTCCTGCGCGGGCTGGCCGGCCTGCATCTCGACTTCACGCCGGCCATCTGAGAGGTCACGTGACGGCGCCCTGGGACCACACGGTCGACCTGGTGATCGTCGGGTCCGGCGGTGGTGGCATGGTCGCCGCCCTCACCGCCGCAGACGCCGGAGCACGGGCGCTGGTGCTGGAGAAACAGGAGCTCGTCGGTGGCTCGACGGCCATGTCGGGTGGGGTGGTCTGGGTCCCGAACAATCCGGTGATGCAGGAGAAGGGAGTGGCGGACTCCTACGAGGACGCCATGGTGCACTTCGAGGTGGTGGTCGGGGACGCCGGGCCCGCCTCCTCGTTCGAACGACGGCACGCGTTCTTGACGGTGGGCCCCGAGATGATCGCCTTCCTCCAGCGTCGCGGCATCGGTTTCGCCTATTGCCGGGGCTACAGCGACTACTACTCGAGCGCCAAGGGTGGCCTCGACCTCGGCCGCGCCGTCGAGCCGGTACCGTTCGACGGTCGAGTGCTCGGTGAATGGCTCCAGCGACTGCAGCCGGGACTGGCCAAGAGCCTCGGGCTGGCCGTGATGACGAACGAAGCTCGATCGCTCTCCCACTACAACCGCTCGGTGCGGGCATTCACCACCTCGGTGCGCGTCGTGTTGCGGACCTGTGCGGCTCGGTTGCGAGGTCAGGAGCTGCTCACGAATGGGGCGTCGCTGATCGGGCAGATGTTGCGCATCGCCCTCACCGACGGGGTCTCGGTCTGGACCAAGGCGCCACTGGAGGACCTGATCGTCGAGGACGGCGTCGTCGTGGGGGTTCGTTCGGTCCGAGCGGGTGCTCCACTGCTCATTCGCGCCCGGCAGGGAGTCGTGCTGGCCTCCGGCGGCTTCGCCCACAACGCCGAGATGCGCGAGGAGTACGGAGGGGAGCAACCGAACCGAGCGAGATGGTCAATGGCCAACCCCGGGGACACCGGTGAGGCCATTAGGGCCGCCATGCGTCTCGGTGCCGGAACCGACCTGATGGACGAGGCCTGGTGGCTGCCGTCGCCTCGAACGGGACGCTTCGGGCAGTCGACCCTCGACCAGGCGCGCCAACGTCCCCGCACGATCTACGTCGATGCAGCCGGGCGGCGGTTCGTCAACGAATCGAACTCGTACATGGAGGTCGGCAAGGCGATGTACGCCCGCGACAAGACGAGCCGTGCGGTGCCGTGCTGGCTGATCTTCGACGATCGCTACCGGAAGCGTTACGCCCACGTCCGCTCCAGGCCCGGACGGTTCCCGCGCTCACTGCTCGAGAGCGGGATGCTGAAGCAGGCATGGACGCTCAAGGACCTCGCCCACATGTGCGACATCGACCCCGACGGCCTGTCGGAAACCGTCGAGCGGTTCAACGAGCACGCCGAACGAGGTGTCGACCCCGACTACGGGCGAGGCGACTCCGCCTACAACCGGGCACTGGGAGATCCCAATCGCCACGTGCATCCCTGCCTCGGCCCCATCGACGAGCCCCCGTACTACGCCGTGCAGGTGCTCCCGGGTGACATCGGGACCTGCGGTGGCCTCCTCACCGACGATCAGGCCCGGGTGCTCGATAAGCGCTCCGAGCCCATAGACGGTCTGTATGCCACCGGGAATTGCGCCGCCACCGTCATGGGCCGCCACTACCTCGGACCAGGCGCCAGCATCGCCAACTCCATGGTGTTCGGGTACGTGGCGGCTCGACACGCCACGAGCCGCTCGGTCCCGCCCCAATGAGGACGCGTCGCTGTCATGTCGGCTCCCTCCCGACCACCCCGGCTGTCTCGAGCTCGGCGATCTCGGTGTCGCTCAGTCCCAGGCCGGCGAGGATCTCGGTGTTGTGCTCGCCGAGCAGCGGTGCGTGTCGCCGATGCAGCGTGCCCGGACCGCCCGAGAACCGCATGGGAAGCGTGCTGTGCCGGGCACGGCCCAGCACCGGATGCTCGACGATCTCGAAGTAGCCGCGGGACCGAAGCTGGGGGATGTCTCCCTGGTGGTGCGGCTGCATCACCTTGGCCACGGGCACGCCGGCCGGCCACAGCAGCTCGACGATCTCCTCGGCCCGGCGCCCGGCGCACCAGGCCGCCAGCTCGACGTCGACGAGGTCCTGGTGCTCGGCGCGCCCCGGCGCCGTCGACAGCGCCGGCTCCAGGGCCCACTGCGGCCGGCCCAGGGCGTCGACCAGGGACTGCCACTGGGCGTCGGTCTCGACCGACAGTGCCACCCAGCAATCGGCTCGGCCCCGCTCGTCCGTGTCCACCGTCCGGTAGACGTTCTGTGGAGCGGCGCTCGGCGCCCGGTTCCCGGCCCGCTCCAGCAAGGCACCGTAGGCGGAGTACTCGATCACCTGTTCGGCGGTGACGTTGACGGCGGCGTCGACCATGGCCGCCTCCACGAAGACGCCCTCGCCGGTGCGGTGCCGGTGCTCCAGGGCGAGCAGCAGTCCGGCCAGGGCGTGGACGGCGGCGTTGGGATCGCCGACGCCGTAGGGCTCGAGCGGCTTCTGGTCGGGGTGGCCGGTCAGCCAGGTGAGCCCCGAAGCGTCTTCGATCGTGTGGGCGAAGGCGGCGTTGTCTCGCCACGGCCCGTCGAGGCCGAACCCCGGCATGCGGACCAGGATGACGTCGTCGCGTATGGCGCGCACCGCCTCGTACGACAAGCCGGCCTGGTCGAGGACTCGGGGCGTGTAGTTCTCGACGACCACGTCGACCGTGGCGATGAGCCGCCGCAGCACGGCCAGGCCCCGCTCCGAGCGGAAGTCGAGCGTCAGGCTCTTCTTGTTGGTGTTGATGGCCGAGAAGATAGGGGACCGTTCCCACCACTGCTCCTCGGTCATGGGCGCGCCGAGCATCCGGGTGCCATCGAGCCGGGCCGTCGACTCGAGATGGATCACTTCGGCGCCGAGCAGGGCGAGCACGTGGGTGCACAGCGGCCCGGCCCAGAAAGCGGTCATGTCGAGCACTCGGAGCCCGGCGAAGGGGAGCTCACCGGCGGCGCCCTTCTCGGGCGGAGACGGACGACGACGCCTCGGCGTCGCGTCACGGTCGCTGTCGGCACCGAGTGCGGGCGCCTCCTGAACCGGGCGCAGGACAGCCGGCTGCAGCCGCAAGGGCGGCTTGGGACGCACGAACCGGCCGCTCGGATCGTGCTCGAAGGACCTGCGGGCCTCGAAGTGGTCGAGATGGGGAAGGTTGGCGCCGTTGCCGATCAGCGCGTGGGGCAGACGGAAGGCGGCGGCCAGCTCCCGGATCTCCTCGACGGTGTGGTCGGCGAACCACTGGTCGATGACCGGCGCCAGGTGGCTGCGTTCGCGGAAGAGCGATCTGTCCTCCATCCACTCGGGATGACCGACAAGGGTGCAGAAGTCGAGCCACTGCTGTCCCGTGCCGACCCCGACGGCGATCATGCCGTCCTTGGCCACGCCCACCCCGGGGGTGACGACCGATCGTTTCGAGCGGAAGGGCCGGCCCAGCGCGTCGACGTAGGTCACCGGGTAGTAGGTGAGACACAGCGCCATCGACTCGAGCTTCGAGACGTCGACGACCTCTCCGGTGCCCGTGGTCCGGGTCCGGCGACGCGAGATCATGGTGCCCACGGCGGCGAACAGGCCTGACAGCCATTCGCCCACCTGGCCGCCGACGAGCACCGGGGCCCGGTCCGGGTCGCCGCGACCGAGCCCGATGACCCCGCCCGACCACGCCTGCAGGGTGAGCTCGGTGGCAGGGCGCTCCTTCCAGGGCCCGTCGAGGCCGAAAGGGGTGATCGACACCACCGAGAGCCCGGGATGCTGGCGCGCCATGGAGAGCGGGTGCAGCGGGGCCAGTTCCGCTACGGGCGACCCCGGGCTCCACACCACAGCGTCGGCTCCGGCGAGCAGCGCGTGCACCCGCTCGGCGCCTGCCGATGTGGGGTCGACCACGACACTGTCCTTGGAGGCGGCGAGGTGCTGGAAGAGGGCACCCTCGTCTGCGTCGGGGATGGCCGCTCCTGACGCCGACCACCGCCGCAGCGGGTCCCCGTCAGGGGGCTCGACCTTGACGACGTCGGCGCCGCCGTCGGCCAGGATCTTCGTGCAGTAGCCGCCGGCGATCCCGGTCGACAGGTCGACGACGACCCACCCCCCGAGTGGCGGCTCCGGCTCCGGCATGTGGGCGCGTTCACTCCGCCTTGGCGCGGC
>JASHUM010000106.1 GCA_030040015.1 Acidimicrobiales bacterium | reverse complement strand
TCGAACTGGAAGCTCTTCATCGACGCCTTCGCCGAGTTCTACCACGCACCTGTGCTCCACGCCCGCCAGGCGGTGGCCGAAGAGTCGCGCAAGCTGCAGGGCGTCGGCTACGAAGCGCTCGCCTACAAAGTGGAGGGCCCCCACGGCATGGTGTCCTCCTGGGGGGGCATGGCACCGCCCAAGGACATCAACATGGTGAAGCCCATCGAGCAGAAGCTGAGAAGCGGGCTGTTCGGCCCGTGGGATCGTCCTGCCATCGACGGACTCGACCCGTTGCCGCCCGGGCTCAACCCCGCCGGCAGCCGAGCATGGGGTGTCGACTCCTTCGTCTTCTTCCCGAACTTCATGCTGCTCGTGTGGGCTCCGGGCTGGTACCTCACCTACCACTACTGGCCGACGGCGTACAACAGCCACGTCTTCGAAGGCACCCTGTACTTCGTGCCGCCCGCAACCGCCACCGAGCGCGTGCGCCAGGAACTGGCGGCGGTGACCTTCAAGGAGTACGCCCTGCAGGACAGCAACACGCTCGAGGCGACGCAGACGATGCTCGAGTCGCGAGCCGTGACCCTGTTCCCCCTGAACGACCAGGAGATCCTGCTGCGCCACCTGCACCGGACCGCCCGCCAGTACGTCGCCGCATACCAGCAGGACTCGAAGACCCCCTACACGCCGGCGCGGGTGCCGGTGGTGTCGTGACCGAGGAGCCGACCATGCCCGTGTTCCCCGTAGAGTTCTCCGACCTGGAGCCATTCGCCGACTGGTCGCTACGCAGCGAGGCGGAGCGTTATGCCAAGCGCCTGTCGTCCACCATGGACCAGCTGGAGACGCTCTACGACACTGCATTTCCCCGGCTCGAGGCGGTCCTCGCCTATCTCGATGGTCTCGAGCTGGACGCGCTGGCTGATGAGGCGACTCGACTGCTGTGGCTCACCTATTCACTGGTGAACGCGTCCTTCCCGGTCGAGGTGTGGCGCCAGCCACGGGTTCCCGACTGCGGGGCGGCCACCATGGACGTCGTCGTCGAGCCGGCCGTATAGGCCGGGTACGCTGCTCGACGTGGCAACGCCCAAGCCGACCGAGACCCCGCCCGAGGGCGAGTCGGTGAGTTGGCGCGAGATGGCGGTGGCGCGGTCGCTGGACTCCGCCCGCACCCGGGCCGAGAACCGGGTGCACCGGTTCATGGCCGCCGCCACCGAGCTCATCAATTCGAGCGACCGCAAGGACTTCACCGTCCAGGAGGTCGTCGAGCGCTCCGGCCAGTCCCTGCGCAGCTTCTACCAGCACTTCGACGGCAAGCACGAGCTGCTCCTGGCGCTGTTCGAGGACACGGTGGCCTCGACCGCCGATTTCCTGCGGACCAAGGTAGAGGAGGAAACCGGCCCGCTGGAGCGCTTGCATCGCTTCGTCGTCGAGTACTACCTGCTCTGCAGCCGTTCCACCGGCAAGGGCGCTCACACCCGCAAGGGCGCCCCGTCGATGGTGACCGATTTCGCCCAGCAGCTGCTCACCGACCGCCCCAAGGAGGCGGCCCGGGCCTTCGCGCCCTTGGTGGCCATCTTCCGTGAGCTCCTGGACGACGCCCTGGCCGCCGGCGTGGTCCGGGCCGGGCTCAAGGGCCGGGCCACGGGCATGATCCTCGAGGGGATCATGTTCAACGCCTTTTCGTCGACCATCGCCGGCGCCGCCTCAGACGACGAGACGGTGGCCTCCGAGGAGCTGTGGGATCTCATCCTCCACGGCATCGCAGCCCGCTAGCGAGCTAGCGAAAGGTCCGCCTAGGACTTGGCTCGTCCGGGCCGGGCCATCACATCGCCGGTCGAGATGGGTGGCGGCCCGGTCGTGGTGCCGCCGTCCACCGGGAGCACCAACCCCGTGACCTGTGCCGACCGGTCGCTGGCGAGGTAGACGGCGGCGTTGGCGACGTCGTGTGGCGTGCCGAGGCGCTGAAGCGGCTGGAGCTTGCTCGCGATGGCGCGCGTGTCGAAGGCGGCGTTGATGGCGGTGGCGATGTTCCCCGGTGCGATGACGTTCACGCGGATCCCGCGCTCAGCCAGCTCCAGGGCGGCGCAGCGGCTGAAATGGATGACCCCGGCCTTGGCCGCTCGATAGGTGGTGAACCCGATCCCGGGGCTGATGCCGGCGATCGAGGTGGTGTTGATGATCGACCCCCCCTCGCCCATATGCCGGGCTGCCTCCTGGGTGCCGAGCATGACGCCGTAGAGGTCGACCTGCATGACGCGGCTGAAGTCACGAAGATCGTCGTCCATGAACCGGCGAGGCGATGACGCGACGCCGGCGTTGTTGACCATCACGTCGAGACCGCCGAAGTCTCCGACGGCGCGCTCGACCACTGATCGGACGCTATCGGCATCCGACACGTCGGTGTGCTGGAAGACGGCGGCGGGGCCGAGCGCCTTGGCCAGGTCCGGGCCGGCGTCATCGTCGAGATCGGCGATGATCACGCGTGCCCCTTCGTCGACGAACGACTCGACCGTTGCCCGGCCGATGCCGTTGGCGCCGCCGGTGACGATGGCGTTCTTTCCGTGTAGCTCCCGGCTCATGGCGCACTCCTCTGCGACGGTATCGAGGGGTCCTACGGGCGAGGGCCGCTGAGGCGGTCGAGGCACGCCGAACCGGTATCGACCGGCAGGGGCTGGTGCCACACCTCGATCGGATAGGACACGAGGGCGAGGGAGAAGAGGAGCTGCAGGAGTCGGACGACCTCGTCGGGCATGTCGTCGAGGTCGAACCGGTCGCAGTACCGGATCGCTTCCTCGGCGCGAGGGAAGCAAGCGTCGTAGAACTCCTGCATTTCCTCCATGGTGGTGGCGAGGCGCTGTGCCCAACGTTCGGGCTCGGTCGCCAAGCACCACCTCTCGGCGAACGCTTCGAGATCGGCGAACTCAGCAGGGAGGATCGCGGTGGTCATCGCCCTACCCTCGTCTGCGAGCGTCGGTGAGCTTCGACCCAGTCGGCAACGGTCTTGTGGAAGTGGCGGACGAGGATCTCCTGGTCGTTGAGTGGGAAGTCCGGAAAGGCCCGTGACTCGAGCCCGAGCTGGGTGCCATCGAGAGTCCCGGCGTCCTGCAATGCGTACTCCTTCACCGTGACGGCTGCATACTCGTGGGCCAGGCGCTGACGGGCGGTCAGGGCGGGGACGAACCACAGATCAGCCTCGAAGACGTGCGTGTTGTACGAGATCGGCCAGAATCGGTAGCTGAGATACCAGTTCCGCTCGTACACGAGGATCTCCAAGTTCGGGAAGATCTGAAAGTTGTCGATCCCCCAACGCTCGACACCCCCCGGGTTCACACCGAGTACCTCTCGGCCGATGACCGGGGCGTCCCACGGGCCGGTGTTGCCGCTGCGCATGAGCGTCTCGCTCGGGTACAGGTGCTCAGCCGGGAAGTCCTGCTTGTACAACCCACTCGTGCTCACCACCCGGTGAGGACCGTCGATCTGGTAGTGCGCTGCCTCGAAGGTCGCCTCGGGGTTGCGGTAGCGGGGTCCGAGCTG
>JASHUM010000105.1 GCA_030040015.1 Acidimicrobiales bacterium | reverse complement strand
GTGATGCCCGCCCGGCTGTCCGAGCCCACGATGAGCACGTTGAAGGGCTGGCCGCCGGCGACGGCAGCGCAGGTCGCGCACGACGCCGTCTGGACCTGTCCCCACCGGTAGCGCACATAGCCGTAGCCGGCGGCGGCGAAGGCCACGATGACGGCGAGCACCACGAGGGCCCAGCGCACGATCCGTTGGCGACGGGTACGCCGGGGCCGCGCACGCCTCGGCCTGACCGTCGGGCCCCCGGGGCCGGCTGGTCTTCCCGGTCCCTCTGGGCCTGCTGGTCCTCCCGGTCCTCCCGGGCCGGCTGGCCCTCCCGGGCCTTCCTGTCCTGGTTCAGCCCATCTCCCCGGGGACAGGACGTCAGGTTCGAGCCTGGCCGCCACCCCACCCCGGCCCCGTTCCCGGACGCGCTGCGCCCCACTTCCATAGCCAGGGGCAACCGCGCCACTGGACGAGACCAGGACGGTGCGCTTGCCCCCGGGCGAGCGGCGCGACGGGTGGGAAGGGTCGGCGCCGGGTGACTGTGGCCCGGGCACGGAGGCCAAAAATACCAGCGACGGACCGTGGCCAAACGTCATGGCCGGCGCGAGACGTCATGGCCGGCGCCCATGGGACATGATTCCCCCGTGGCCCACTATCGGCGCCCTGGCTGGTTCACCCGCCACCTCTTCAACGGTGCTGTGGCGGCAGCCACCCGCATGGGGCTCAGCGTGTGGGGTTCGCGGGTGCTGCGCGTTCGAGGCCGCAAGAGCGGGGAGTGGAGGAGCAATCCTGTGAACCTCCTGCATCAGGGTGACACCGATTATCTCGTCGCGCCTCGCGGCGAGACGGACTGGGTGCGCAACCTCCGGGTTGCCGGCGGCGGCGAATTGGTTGTCGGCAGACGCGTGCAGCCCTTCTCGGCCAGCGAGGTGACCACGATCGACGACAAGGTCGAGATCCTGCGCGCCTACCTCCGCCGCTGGAAGGCAGAGGTCGGCGTGTTCTTCGACGGTGTGTCCGCCGACTCCCCGGACGACGAGCTGCGCCGGATCGCGCCTCGGCATCCCGTGTTTCGTCTCGGCGCGCCCGCGTGAGCCTGCTCCCACCTTCGCGGCACCGCTTCGCGGCAGCCCGAGCGGTATCGGTGGCGAACGTGGAAGACTCTCCGCCACAAGGTCAGAGAGGCGGACGTCACCAGATGGAATCGGAGAGCATCCCGGTCGTGCCGGCCAACCGGCTGCTCGAGGTGGCCGGGCTCCTCTCCGAAGGGGCCGCACGTCTGCACGCCCAGCTGCGCGATCTTCCTCCGGCGCGCCGTCAAGCCGTCCTCGAGGCCGTGGTCGGCCAGATGGGGGACATGGTGCGGGCGTGGTCGCAGCTGGTCCAGGCCGTTGTCTCCGTGGAGGTCGCCGCCAGCCGCGCCGAGGCAGAGCACTCGACGAACGGCGACGAGGCGCCCTTCCTCCGTTACCGGCGTCCGGGTCCTGTGTCCGCTCCGTCCCCCTCGTCCGCTCCCTCCCCTCTGGACGAGCCGTCCCCTCTGCACGAGGCGTCCCCTTCCGGCGCGCCTTCACCTGAATCGATCCCGAAGCGACCCCGGCGGGAGTGGGCCGAGCCGCTCGTGCTCGCTCGCGACGACCTCACCGGCGCGCTCAACCGGTCCTCGGGCTTCGCCGCTCTCGAGCGAGAGCTCGAACGCTGTCGCCGGGAGGGCGCCCCGTTCGTTCTCGGTTACCTCAACGTCGACGCCATGCAGGATCTCAACGAGTCGATGGGGTCCCAGGCGGGTGACGAGCGCCTCCGCAAGGTGGCAGCTGCACTGCGCACCGCTCTTCGCGCCTCGGACGTCATCCTGCGCCTCGGTGGCGATGAGTTCCTGTTCTCACTCTCAGGTGCGGACGTCAACACGGCCGAGAGCCGCATGAAGGAGTTCGGGCTCATCCTCGAGCAGGACGCCGTGGGGGCGTCGGTCAGCGTCGGCTTTGCCGAGTTGCGTCCCGACGAGTCGCTCGACGATCTCGTGGCCAGGGCTGACGACGCCCTCGTGCAGGCTCGTCGTCGGCGCGGGCGGCCCCGCTTGCGTTGAGCTCACGGGGTCGGGCTCGATGACTACCCGGTCGGCGGCGTCTCGGGAGCAAGACGACGTATCGGTCGAGCTCGTGGGCCCGGTGGCGGTGGTCACCCTGCGCCGCCCACCGCACAACCTCCTCACCGAGCCAGCGCTACGCCGATTGGCGGACGCCGTGGAATCGGTTGCCCACTCGGCGCTGGCGGCGGTGATCTGCTCGGAGGGCCGCTCGTTCTGCGCCGGCGCCGACTTCCGCTCCTCTGAGGCGCCTGACCCTGCCACCGGAGACAGTTTCGAGGCACGAACGGGGGCGTTCTACCGCCAGGCGCTTCGGATCTTCACGTCTTCGGTGCCCCTCGTGGCTGCCGTCCAGGGCGCCGCCATCGGCGCCGGGTTCGGCCTCGCACTCGCCTGTGACCTGAGAGTGGTGGGGACACGGGGGTGGTTCCAGGCCAACTTCGTGCGGCTCGGGATCCATCCGGGCTTCGCCTTGTCGGCCACCCTCCCTCGCGCCGTCGGTCCGGGACGGGCCGCCGACCTGCTTCTGACCGGCCGGCGCGTCGGCGCCGAAGAAGCCTTTCGCATCGGGCTGGCCGAGCTGACAGCCGACGAGGGTGAGGAGCGCAAGGTCGCCGTGGAGCTGGCGACCGAGATCTCCTCCGGCGCCCCACTGGCGGTGCGCTCGACCCGGGCCACGTTGCGAGGTCGCCTCGGCGAGGAGGCCCAGATGGCCATGGCCCACGAACTGGCCGAGCAGTCCGCGCTGGCCGGGACCGCTGACGCCGTCGAGGGCGTGACGGCCATGCTCGAGGGCCGTCCTCCCCGGTTCGGTGGTGCCTGAGGCTCAGTCCCCCGTCGAGGGGTCGATGACCGACGTCACCTTGGTCACACGATCGCACGGGAAGCCGCCGCAACGTGCGTGCTCCTCGATGATGTCGGTGTCGGGCGCCACGTAGACGCAATAGATCTTGTCGTCGGTGACGTAGCTCTGGAGCCAGCGGATCTCCGGTCCCAGCTCGGAGAGCACCTTGTTCGACTTCTGGCTGATGGCCTGCAGCTCCTCGGCCGACAGCTTGCCGGCGCCCGGGAGCTCTCGTTCGATGACGTACTTGGGCACGGTCCACCGCCTCCTTGTTGTCCATACCAACGGTATCGCTAATTCGATACTCTCAGTATGGTAGTATCCATACCATGAGTATGACTGTCAAGGGCTCGCGTTCCCGGACCGGCGGGAGGAACCCCAGCCGTTCTGGACGAGCAGCCCAGGGAGCGGCGACACGGGCCTCGCTGATGGAGGCGGCGCGGGAACTGTTCGGGAGCCGCGGGTTCGTCGAGACCTCGCTCGACGAGATCGTGGCCAACGCCGGCGTCACCAAAGGTGCGCTGTACCACCACTTCTCCGGGAAGGAGGACCTGTTCGCCGCCGTCTACGAACAGGTCCAACGCGAGGTCTCCGATCGTGTCGTCGTCGAGTTCCTGCGCCCCGACCCGTGGGAGGCCCTGCACGTCGGGTGTGAGCTGTGGATCGACGCCCACCTCGATCCGGTCGTCCAACGTATCGCCATGCGCGACGCCCGATCGGTGCTGGGTTGGCAGGTGGTGCGCGATGTCGAGTCGCGCTACGGCGCCGTCCCTCTGCGGGGCGCGCTCCGCCGTACCGTCCGGCAGAAGGCGATCGAGCCACTCCCCCTCCGCCCACTCGCCTTGCTCGTGATGGGGGCGCTCACCGAGGCCTGCTTCTACGTGGCCGACGCCGACGACACCGAGACGGCCCGCGCCGAGGTGAGCTCCATGGTCGGCCAGTTGCTCTCCGGGCTCCGCCAGCCTCAACCGCAATAGCCGGGATTCGCCACGGCCAGCTTGTCGGCCACGGCGTCACGCAAGGTCAGGCGCAACTCGGCGAGCCTTTCGTCGAGCTCGCCGGTTCGGATGGCAACCGCCAGCTGACCGTCGCTCTCAGCGCCGAAGGCGGCCAGCCTCTCCCGGTGCACCGCCGCTTGAGCCGGGCCGAGGCGCAGTTGCCGAGCGACGATGGCCAAGGCGTTCGCCGCCACCCGCACGTGGAACGCCACGCGCCCCTCGGTCGCGGTCATCACCTCGTCGCGAAGGAACCCTTCGACTGCGTCGAGCAGCTCCGGCGCTGTCGGCCGGTCATGGGGGATCTCCGGGGCCGATGCGTCTGGCTCCGCCACTCCGGCCGCGGCGGTCGCTGCGGTCACTCCGGCCGTTGCGGTCGCTGCGGTCGCTGGTGCGCCTTCCTCGTCGCGCTGCAGGAGGGTGAGTAGGTCCCATTCCGCCTCGGCGGTGCGCCGGCCGATCGTGGCCAGCTCCACCGACCTGGCCGCACCCGACAGATGGGTATGGGCCTGGACCATGCAGATCACGCCCCAACGCAGTGACGCCAGCGCCTCCCACCACCGCAAGATGGCCCGATCGACCTTCGTCCCGCTCGCCGCTTCGTAGGCTTCGAGCAGCGAGTCGAGGGTGCCGAAGCCCCCGACCGGGAGCGGCGCGCCGAAGCGCCACGCCCGGGCACACAGCCATCCCAGGTCCTCGAGTGGGTCCCCGCGGTGGGCCAACTCCCAGTCGAGCACGGCCTGGATCCCTTCTTCCCCGACGATCAGGTTCCCGTTGCGGAAGTCGCCGTGGACGACGACTTCGGCGCTCTTGGGGGGCCTGGTCGACGCCAATTGGCGCAGGCCGACCTCGAGAGCGGGATGAGGTTCCCCGAGGTGGTCGAGGATGCCCCGTAGCTGCTCGAGCGGATCGCCACCGGGCAATCCCGGTACCGAGGCCGGCTCGATGCCGTGGAGAGCGGCGAGGATCCGCCCGCATTGCGCCGCCAGGGCCTCGCCGTTTCCCTCGTCGGCGACCCGGCGAAGGATCTTCCTGGGGATCGTCTCTCCTCCCACGTGCTCGACGACGACATAGGCGCTTTGGAGCGGGCCCCCGGCCGGGCCCGACGTCACCAGCCGAGGGACCGGGACCCCCGCCTTGTCGGCCGCGGCCAGCAACTCCGCTTCGAGGATCAGGCCGGCGGAGGGCGCACCAACCGGGTCCCTGCGCAACACCAATGCCCGCGCCGTGCCCGTGGCCGGTTGGGCGTCTGCGACCTGCGCCTCGAAGGCCCACGTCTCGCGTGACGCACCGCCGGGCAGCCGCCGCAGGTCGGACACCTGTACTCCGCTGCCCAGCGTTTGGGAGAGTGCCGCCGCCAGCGCCTTCTCGAGTTCCTCATGAGGCATCGGCCACGATGTTACGGGCGCTGTTACACCGGGGCCCCAAGATGGTCACATGTTGGA
>JASHUM010000104.1 GCA_030040015.1 Acidimicrobiales bacterium | reverse complement strand
CTCGTGAGGACGCTCCGGGTCGAGCTCACGACCACCGGGGTGACGGTGCACAGGAAGCGCAGCCCGGCGTTCTTCTGCAGCGCCCCGGGGAGCAGTCCCGCCTCGGTGAGCACCTGGAAGCCGTTGCAGATCCCGACCACGGGACCGCCCGACGCCGCGAACTCGTCGACCGCCTCCATGACGGGCGAGAAGCGGGCGATGGCGCCGGGGCGAAGGTAGTCGCCGTGGGCGAACCCCCCGGGCAGCACCACGGCATCGAAGCCGCCCAGCGAGCGATGATCGTGGAAGACGAGCTCGCCCCGGGCGCCGGCAACCTTCTCGAGGGCCTCCACCACGTCGTGCTCGCAGTTGCTCCCGGGGAAGACGACGACGGCGACCCGGGCGCTCACCGGATCTCCCCGACGACGGTGATGTCGGCCTCCTCGATGACGGGGTTGGCCAGGATGCGGTCGACCATCTCCTTGGACTGTGCCCGGGCCGCTTCCTCGTCGGGCGCGTCGAGGTCGAAGCGCACCGCCTTTCCCACCCTCACGCCCCCCACCCCGGCGAACCCGAGTGCGGGCAGGGCCCGCTCGATGGTGGCCCCCTGGGGATCGGCGATGCCGGGCCGCAGCCGCACCTCGACGAGGACGGAGAACTTCACCGCCGAGCCCCGTACCACTGCGCCAGCCGGCGACTGCAGATGCGCTCGTAGGCGGTGACGTAGCGGCGGCTGGTGGACTGCACCACCTCGGCCGGCAGTGCCGGCGGGGGCGGGACCTTGTCCCAGCCGCTCGCCTCCAACCAGTCGCGCACCGGCTGCTTGTCGTAGGAGGGCGGGTTCGTCCCGGGCTCCCACTCGTCTGCCGGCCAGAAGCGCGACGAGTCGGGTGTGAGGACCTCGTCGCAGAGCGCCAGCTTGCCGTCGATGAAGCCGAGCTCGAACTTGGTGTCGGCCACGATGATGCCCTGGGCCTCGGCAGCGGCATGGGCCCGGCGGTACGCCTCGACACACAGGTGGCGCGCCGCTCCCGCCGTCTCCTTGCCCACCAGCTCGGCCGCTTCGTCGAAGGAGATGTTGAGGTCGTGTCCCTCGGTGGCCTTGGTCGAAGGGGTGAAGAGCGGCTCGGGCAGGCGGTCGGCTTGGCGAAGCCCGGCCGGAAGGGATCGGCCGTGGAGCGTGCCGGCGGACTGGTACTCCTTCCATCCCGAGCCGGCGAGATAGCCGCGCACGATGCACTCGATGGGCAGCATCTCGGCTCGGCGCACGAGCATGGCGCGTCCGGCCACGTCTCCGAGCTCGGCGGTCTCGGCGGGGAGCTCGGCCGGCTCCGCGCTCAGAAGATGACTGGGGGCGAGGTCCGACAGGGCGTCCAACCAGTGCACGGTCATGGCGGTGAGGACCCGTCCCTTGTCGGGAATGGGCTCGGCCAGGACCACGTCGAACGCCGAGATGCGATCGGACGCCACCATGAGCAACTGGTCGTCGCCCACCGCGTAGAGCTCGCGCACCTTGCCGCTGTGCACCAGGGTCATGCTCACCCCTCCACCTCCTGGAGTGCTTCGAGGAACCGATGGACGTGCCGCAGCGCTCCCGACAGGCTGAAGGCGTCGTCGAGGGCGGCGGCACCGAGCCGCACCTCGGGGTCCTCCTCGAGCACCGTCCGGAGCTGACGACGCTGCTCCCAGGCCACCCGGGCGTCGCGTTGGACGACCCGGTAGGCGGCGTCCCGGGTCATACCCGACGACACCAAGGCCAGGAGCACCGACTGGCTGAAGACCAGCCCGAGCGAGCCCTCGACCAGGGTGGCCCGCATGCGATCGGCGTGGACGACGAGGCCGTCCACCAGCCCGGCGGCCTTGCGCAACAGGTAGTAGCCGAGGAGGCACGAGTCGGGAAGGATCACTCGCTCCACCGAACTGTGGGAGATGTCGCGCTCGTGCCACAGCGCCACGTCCTCCAGGGCCGGCTGCAGGTTCCCCCGCAGCACCCGGGCCAGGCCCACCAGGCGTTCGGACAGCACCGGGTTGCGCTTGTGCGGCATGGCCGAGGAGCCCTTCTGCCCGACACCGAACGCCTCCTCGACCTCACCCACTTCGCTGCGGGCCAGATGGCGGACCTCGGTGGCGATCATCTCCACCGTGGCGCCGACCGACGCGCACGCATAGAGCAGCTCGGCGTGACGGTCACGGGCGATCACCTGGGTGGCGGGCACGGGCTCGAGCCCGAGGGCGTCACACACGTAGCGCTCCACTCGGGGATCGATGTTGGAGTACGTCCCCACCGCCCCCGACAGCTTCCCCACCGCCACAGCTCGGCGAGCGGCGCCCAAGCGGCTGCGGTCGCGGTCGGCCTGCAGGCACCACAGGGCCAGCTTGGCGCCGAAGGTCGTGGGCTCGGCTTGCATGCCGTGGGTCCGACCCGCCATCGGGGTGTCGATGAGCTCCGCGGCGCGTCGCTTGAGCACCGATACCAGCGCATCGGACGCCTCGAGGAGCAGATCGGCAGCCCGCACCAAGGTGGCGCACAGCGCCGTGTCCACCACGTCGGAGGAGGTCAGCCCGTAGTGCACCCACGATCCCTCGGGCCCTCCCACCGCCTCCTGGACCACGTCGACGAAGGCAGCAACGTCGTGGTCGGTGACCTTCTCGCGCTCGGCCACGGCGGCCACGAAGGCACCGTCGACGGCCGGGGCCCGCTCCCGTATCTCCTTGGCCGCCTCGACGGGGACGTCTCCGAATTCGGCCCATCCCTCGACGGCGAGCAGCTCCACCTCGAGCCACATGCCGAGCCGCGCCTCGTCGGTGAACAGCGCCGCCATCTCGGGAAGCGAGTACCGGGGGATCACGGCGCGCCTCCCGACGCCGACGACACGCCCATGCCGGCCTCCAGCACCGCCGCCTCGGCGATGTCGCGCCGCCAGGTCATCCCCGGCCAGTCGATGCACGCGGTCGCCTCGTAGGCGCGCCGGCGCGCCGTGTCGAGATCGGCGGCGACGGCCCGCACCCCGAGCACGCGCCCGCCCGCCGTCACCAGGTGTCCCCGGCCGTCGAGCGCGGTACCGGCGTGGAGCACGTCGACCCCGGGAACCTCGCCCGCCTTCTCCACACCGTCGATCACCTCTCCCGTGCGTGGCGAGGTCGGGTACCCCTTCGACGCCAGCACCACGCACACCGACGCGACCGTCGACGGGCGCGGGTCGGTGCGCAACCTCCCGGCGGCCGCCTCGGCCAGCACGCCGGTGAGGTCGTCGTCGACCCGGGGCAGCACCACCTGGGCCTCGGGGTCACCGAAGCGCACGTTGTACTCGAGCACCCGGGGCCCGTCGGCGGTGAGCATGAGCCCGGCGTACAGCACCCCGCGGTAGTCGATCCCCCGCCGGCGCAACGCCGCCACCAGCGGCTCCACCGCCTGGTCGAGCACCTGGTCGACCAGACGGTCGCCCACGGCGGGCACCGGTGAGTACGCGCCCATGCCCCCGGTGTTGGGCCCCTCGTCCCCGTCCGCCAGCCGCTTGAAATCCCGCGCCGGAGGCAGCGGGACCACATTGCGCCCGTCGCACAGGGCGAGCAGCGAGCACTCGGTCCCGGCCAGGCCCTCCTCCACCACCACCGTGCGCCCCGCCTCCCCGAAGGCGGCGCCCGACAGCTTGGACTCGACGTCGGCTTCGGCCTCGGCCATGGAGTCGGTCACGAGCACGCCCTTGCCCGCCGCCAGCCCGTCGGTCTTCACCACCCACGGCCCGGGCAGCTCGCCCAGGAAGGCCCGGGCCTCGACGGCGTCGTCGAAGACGCCGAAGCGGGCGGTGGGCACCTTGGCCTCGGCCAGGACCTGCTTCATGAAGGCCTTGGATCCCTCGAGCCGTGCCCCGTCCGCCCCCGGGCCGAGCACCAACCGGCCGGCGGCGCGCAGGCGGTCGGCCAGCCCGTCGACGAGGGGTTGCTCGGGGCCGATCACCACCAGCCCGGCGTCCAGCTCCTCGGCTGCGGCGTCGGTGACCGAGATGGTGAACCCCTCTCGTGACGTCCCCGCCATCCCCGGGTTGCCCGGGGTCACCACCACGTCGGCGCTCTTGGCCAGTGCGAGGGCCAACGCGTGCTCGCGGCCTCCCGAGCCGACTATGCACACTCTCATGGGCACACGCTCACGGGCGCACCCTCATGCCGCGAACCGGACGAACTGGTCGCGGCCGGGACCCACACCCACGAGCTTGATGGGCACGCCGATCTGCTCGGCCAGGAAACCCACGTAGCTCTGGGCGGCCGGGGGGAGGTCGTCGAGCGAGGTGGCGGCGGACAGATCGGCACGCCACCCGGCCATCTCCTCGTACACCGGCACCACCTGGTGCAGCACGGACTGATGATAGGGAGGGAGCGGGTAGCGCTTGCCGTCCGCTTCGTAGGCCACGCACACCTTCACGGCATCGAACGTGTCGAGGACGTCGAGCTTGGTGAGCGCAACTTCGGACAGCGAGTTGAGCCGCACCGCTTGGCGCAGCATCACGGCGTCGAACCAGCCACAGCGCCGGCGCCGGCCGGTGTTGGTCCCGAATTCGTGTCCCCGTTCGACGAGGACGTCGCCAGCCCCGTCGGTGAGCTCGGTGGGGAAGGGCCCGGCGCCCACCCGGGTGACATAGGCCTTGGCGATGCCGATGACCCCGTCGATGTCCCGAGGCCCCACACCGGTCCCGGTGCAGGCGCCGCCCGCCACCGGGTTGGACGAGGTGACGAAGGGATAGGTGCCGTGGTCGAGGTCGAGGAAGGTGGCCTGTGCCCCCTCGAGGAGCACGTTGTGCCCGGCGTCGAGCGCGTCGTGCACCAAGCCGACGGTATCGCCCACCATCGGGGCGATGCGCTCGGCGTACTCGCCCAGGTAGCGGTCGCAGATGGAGCCGGCGTCGAGCGGGAGGCGGTTGTACACCTTGGCCAGCACGGCGTTCTTCTCCTTCAGGGCCACCTCGAGCTTCTGACGGAAGATCTTGGCGTCGAGCAGGTCCTGGACCCGGAGCCCCACTCGGGCCGCCTTGTCGGCGTAGGCGGGCCCGATCCCCCGCCGGGTGGTGCCGAGCGAGTTCTTGCCCAGGTAGCGCTCGGTCACCCGGTCCAACTCCTGGTGGTACGGCATGATCAGGTGGGCGTTGCCGCTCACCACCATGCGGCTCACGTCCACACCGTTTCGCGACAAGGTGTCGAGCTCGTCGAGGAGCACCCCGGGATCGACCACCACGCCGTTGCCGATCACCGGGGTGATGTGCGGGTACAGGACGCCGCTCGGGACCAGCTGCAGGGCGAAGGACACCCCGTCCACCACCACGGTGTGCCCGGCGTTGTGGCCGCCCTGGTAGCGGACCACCAGGTGCATGTCCTTGGCGATCAGGTCGGTGAGCTTGCCCTTGCCCTCGTCGCCCCATTGGGTCCCGACGACCACCGTTGCGGGCACGCGCTTCTCCTGTCCTGAACTGCCCGGTCTGACGCCCGAGTGTAGCCCGGGGCCTTACTTCGACAGCGAGAGCGACTGGTCGTCTACGGCCACGTCGACCGCCACCGTGTCGCCCTCGGCGTACCGCCCCTCGAGCAGGGCCAGTGCCAAGGGGTCCTCCACCTGGCGCTGGATGACCCTTCGCAGGGGCCGGGCCCCGTACTGGGGGTCGTAGCCGGCCTTGGCCAGCCACGAGCGAGCCCGGTCGGTGACCTCCAGGGTGAGGCGGCGCTCGGCCAGACGGCTCGACAGCCGCTCGAGCTGGATGTCGACGACGCGCCGCAGGTCGTCCTCGTCGAGGGCGCGGAAGCGCACCACCTCGTCGATGCGGTTGAAGAACTCGGGCTTGAAGAACGCGGCCGGGTCACGCGGCAGGTTCGAGGTCATGATGAGCACGGCGTTGGTGAAGTCGACCGTCCTGCCCTGCCCGTCGGTGAGGCGTCCGTCCTCGAGCACCTGGAGCAGGATGTTGAAGACGTCGGGATGTGCCTTCTCGAGCTCGTCGAGGAGCACGACGGCGTAGGGACGACGGCGCACCGCCTCGGTGAGCTGGCCACCCTCCTCGTAACCGACGTAGCCGGGGGGTGCTCCCACCAACCGGGAGACGGTATGCTTCTCCTGGTACTCCCCCATGTCGATGCGGACCATGGCCCGGTCGTCGTCGAAGAGGAACTCGGCCAGAGCCCGGGCCAGCTCGGTCTTGCCCACGCCGGTCGGCCCCATGAACAAGAAGGAGCCGATGGGACGGTTGGGATCCGACAGCCCTGCCCGGCTGCGGCGGATGGCGTTGGCCACCGCCCGCACCGCCTCGTCCTGCCCGACCACTCGGGCCTGGAGCGCTTCCTCCATGCGCACGAGCTTCTGCAGCTCGGCCTCCATGAGCCGTGACACCGGGATGCCGGTCCAACGGCTCACCACCTCGGCGATGTCCTCGGCGTCCACCTCTTCCTTCAACATGGCGCCGTCGGCCTGCAGGTCGGCCAGCGCCTCGGTGGCGTCCTCGACCTTGCGCTCGAGCTCGGGGACCTGGCCGTAGCGGATCTCCGACGCCCTGGTGAGGTCCCCGTCGCGGGCATGGCGCTCGGCCTGCTCCTTGGCCGTCTCCAGCTCCTCCTTGAGGGTGCGGATCCGGGTGATGGCGTCCTTCTCGCGCTGCCAGCGGGCCGTCATGGCGTCGGCCCGCTCCTTCAGGTTGGCCAGCTCCTCGTCCAACCGGGCCAGCCGCTCGGCCGACGCCGCGTCGGTCTCCTTGGCCAGGGCGACGCGCTCGATCTCGAGTTGCCGCATGCGCCGCGTCACCACGTCGATCTCGGTCGGCATCGAGTCGATCTCGATGCGCAGGCGACTGGCAGCCTCGTCGACGAGGTCGATGGCTTTGTCGGGGAGGAACCGTCCCGTCACGTAGCGGTCGGAGAGCACGCCGGCCGCCACCAGGGCGGCGTCCTGGATGCGCACGCCGTGGTGCACCTCGTATCGCTCCTTCAGTCCCCGGAGGATGGCGATGGTGTCCTCCACCGACGGCTGTCCCACGTAGACGGGGGCGAAGCGTCGCTCCAGGGCGGCATCCTTCTCGATGTGGCGGCGGTACTCGTCGAGGGTGGTGGCGCCGATGAGGCGGAGCTCGCCGCGCGCCAGCATGGGCTTGATCATGTTGCCGGCGTCCATGGCCCCCTCGGCCGCCCCCGCTCCGACGATGGTGTGGAGCTCGTCGATGAACGTGATGATCTCGCCCTCGGCGTCGGTGATCTCCTTCAAGACGGCCTTGAGCCGCTCCTCGAACTCACCGCGGTACTTGGCCCCGGCCACCATGGCCGACAGGTCGAGGGCCATGAGGCGCTTCTCACGGAGGCTCTCTGGCACGTCGCCTTCGACGATGCGACGGGCCAGACCCTCGACGATGGCGGTCTTGCCCACACCGGGCTCGCCGATGAGCACCGGGTTGTTCTTGGTCCGCCGCGACAGCACCTGCACCACCCGGCGGATCTCGTCGTCCCGCCCGATGACGGGGTCGAGCTTGCCCTGGCGGGCCATGTCGGTCAGGTCGCGGCCGTAGCGCTCGAGCGCCTGGTACTGCTCCTCGGGGTTCTGCGAGGTCACCCGGTGACTTCCGCGCACCTGGCGGAGGGCGTCGAGCAGCTGGTCCCGGCTCAACCCGAGTGTGTCGGCCATGGACAGGAGCAGGTGCTCGACCGACAGGTACTCGTCGCCCATGTCGCGGCGCAGGGTGTCGGCCGACTCGAGCAGGTCGTGGACCTGGCGTGACAGCGCCGGCTGGGCACCGCCGTAGGCGCGCGGCGCCTGAGCCAGGCGGTCGGCCACGGCGTTGCGCAGGTGCGTCACGTCCACCCCGGCACGCGACAGGAGCGGCAGGGCCAGGCCCTCGGGCTGGTTGAGCAGCGCCGAGAGGAGGTGGTCCACGCCGATCTCGGCGTGGCTCCGCTGGCCGGCGAGCTCGGTCGCTGCGGCCAGGGCCTCCTGGGTCTTCAGGGTGAAACGGTTGGGATCGATGGGCATGCTCTTCCGGTCTTCTCGGTCTTCGTTCAGTTCTTCCGTTCCTGGGCCTGCCGCCACAGCACCGTGGCCTGGCGCAGCGGGACGAGGTCGCGCCGATACCGCCGATGGGTGCGCTCGACGGCTTCACGGGCTTCGGCCCGCACCCGCTCCAACTCGGCCCGCACGGCCCGCAACTCGGCTTCCAGCTCGAGCACCCGCTTCGCCCCCTCGAGGTTCAGCCCCGCAGCCGTGAGCGCGGCGACGTGGCGCAGCCGTTGGATGTCGGCCTCGGAGTAGCGGCGGTTCCCACCCTCGGTCCGGCTCGGGTCCACCAGCCCCTTGCGCTCGTAGAACCGGAGCGTCTGGGGGTGCATTCCTGCCAGCTCGGCGGCGACGGAGATCACGTACACGGCTCGAGGCGTGCCGGTCCGCCGGTCGTCCTCGCCCACGTCAGCTCACCCCCAGATGGGCGCGCGGCGTCTCGGTCGACACCTGGGCCAGGTGCTCGACCGCGGCGCGCTGCTCGTCGGTCAGCTCGGCCGGGACGGTGACGTCGACCGTGACGAGGAGGTCCCCGGCCGCGCTGCGCCCATGACCGGGAACGCCCCGGGCCTTCACCCGGAAGGTCTTCCCGCCCGGGGTGCCGGCAGGGATGCGCAACGTCACCGGGTCGTCCAATGTCGGGACCTTCACCGTCGTCCCCAGCGCCGCCTCCGGGAACGTGAGCGGCACCGTGACGGTCAGATTGCGTCCGCGGCGCCCGAACAGCGGGTGCCGGTCCACTTGGACGACCACATAGAGGTCGCCGGGCGGCCCGTTGGCCCGGCCCGCCTCGCCCCGGCCCTTCACCCGGATGCGCTGACCGTCCTCCACCCCGGGCGGGATGCGCACCTTCACGCTGCGGGCCTGAACGGTGACGCCGCTGCCCTTGCAGGTGGGACAGGGCTTCTCGATCTTCGTGCCGCGACCGGCACACTCGGGGCACACCGTGCTCAACGAGAACAGGCCCTGGGGCTCGTCGAGGAAGCCTCGTCCCCCGCAGCGGGGGCACACCACCGGAGTGGTCCCCGGCGCCGCCCCGCTCCCCGAGCAGGTCGGGCACCGGCCCTCGCCCCGCACGTTGACCGACGTGGTGATGCCGCGCACGGCGTCTTCGAACGACAGGTGCAGCTCGGTCTCGACATCGGCGCCACGCCGGGGCCCGGCAGCGCGCTGGCGCCGTCCTCCCCCGAACACGCCACCCAGGCCGCCGAGGAGGTCGCCCAGGTCGCCGAGGTCCTCGATGCGGAACGTCTGGCCCTGGCCACCGCCGAAGCCCCCCGGGAAGCCGAAGCCACCCAGTCCCGAGGCACCGAGGCGGCGAACCTCGTCGTACTCCTTGCGCTTGGCGTCGTCACCGAGCACGTCGTAGGCGGCCGAGATCTCCTTGAAGCGCTCCTCTGAGCCGGGATTGGCGTCAGGGTGGTACTGCTTGGCCAGCTTGCGATAGGCGCGCGTGATCTCCTTGTCGGTGGCCGTGGCCGAGACACCGAGCACGGCGTAGTAGTCCTTCTCGAGCCATTCCCGCTGGGCGGGCATCAGCCACGCACCCGGACCATGGCCGGGCGCACCACCCGGCCCTTGTAGCGATAGCCGGCGCGGAGCACGTCGATGACGACCGGCTGCCCGGTTGCGCCGTCCTCGCCGGCCTGCCCGCCCTCGGCGGGCTGGTGCTCGACGGCCTCGTGGACGGTGGGGTCGAAGACGGCGCCCTCGGCGTCCACCCGCTCGAGCCCTTCCTTGGCCAAGGTGTCGGACAGGAGCCCTGCCGCCTGGAGCAGCGCCTTGCCCTCGGGCGAGCCTTCCGCCTCGAGGTGGGCACGGGCCAGGTCGAAGGCGTCGAGCACGGGGAGCAGGCGCACCACCAACCCCTCGGCCGCCCTCTCGAGCAGGTCGGTCTGCTGGCGCACCATGCGCTTCTTGTAGTTCTCGAAGTCGGCCTGGACGCGACGGAGCATGTCGAGGTACTCGTCGCGCTCGCGACGCGACACCTCGAGGACCTGCTCGATGTCGTGCTCGACGGCGACCGCTTCCCCCTCCGTCGTCTCGGGCCCCTCGGGCCCGTCCCCGCTCGGGAACGGGCCCTGGCCCGTGAGGTCGGAGGCAGGGACGTCGGTGCCGGACCGGTCCGTGCGCTCCTCGCCGGTCATGCCCCGGGCTCGTCCACGATCTCGGCGTCGACCACCTCGTCGTCAGAGGGCGCCGGCCCCGGGCCGTCGGCCGGACCGGACCCCCCGGCGGCGGCACCGGAAGAAGCCGCCTGCTCGTAGAGGCGCTGGGTGAAGCCATGGCTGGCCGTCACGAGCGCCTCGGTGGCGGACTTGATCCGCTCCACGTCGGAACCGGACAAGGCCTCCTTCAGGTCCTTGAGCGCAGCGTCGACCCGGTCCTTCTCGTCGCCCTGGAACTTGTCTCCCTGGTCGGTGAGAAGTTTCTCGGTCTGGTACACGAGGGTGTCGGCGTTGTTGCGGACCTCGGCCTCGTCCCGGCGGCGCCGGTCGTCCTCGGCGTGTGCCTCGGCGTCGCGGACCATCCGGTCGATGTCGTCCTTGGACAGCGACGACTGGCCGGTGATGGTCATGGACTGTTCCTTGCCGGTGGCCGTGTCCCGGGCCGACACGTGCACGATCCCGTTGGCGTCGATGTCGAACGTGACCTCGATCTGCGGGACCCCGCGCGGAGCCGGGGGCAGGTCGACCAGCTGGAACTTGCCCAACGTCTTGTTGTACATGGCCATCTCGCGCTCACCCTGGAGCACGTGGATCTCCACCGACGGCTGGTTGTCCTCGGCCGTGGTGAACACCTCGGACCGCTTGGTGGGGATGGTCGTGTTGCGCTCGATGAGCCGGTGCATGACCCCGCCCTTGGTCTCGATGCCGAGCGACAGCGGGGTGACGTCCAAGAGCAGGACGTCCTTCACCTCACCCTTGAGCACGCCGGCCTGGATGGCGGCACCCACGGCCACCACCTCGTCCGGGTTCACGCCCTTGTGGGGCTCCTTGCCGGTGAGCGACTGCACGAGCTCCTGGATGGCGGGCATCCGGGTCGAGCCCCCGACCAGCACCACGTGGTCGATGTCGGACTTGGACATTCCGGCGTCGCCGATGGCCTGCTCGAAGGGGCCGCGGCACGCCTCGACCAGGTCGTGGGTGAGCTCGTTGAACTTGGCCCTGGTCAGCTTCACGTCCATGTGCTTCGGACCCTCGGACGTGGCGGTGACGAAGGGCAGGTTGATGGTCGTGTCCTGCACCGAGGACAGCTCGATCTTGGCCTTCTCAGCGGCCTCCTTCAGCCGCTGCAGGGCCATCTTGTCGTTGGAGAGGTCCACGCCCTCGGTGTTCTTGAACTCGGTGACCAGCCAGTCGATGACGCGTTGGTCCCAGTCGTCACCACCGAGATGGGTGTTGCCGGACGTGGACTTGACCTCGAACACGCCGTCGCCGATCTCGAGGATGGAGACGTCGAAGGTCCCTCCGCCCAGGTCGAAGACGAGGACGGTCTGCTCCTTGTTCTCCTTGTCGAGCCCGTAGGCGAGGGCGGCGGCGGTGGGCTCGTTGATGATGCGCAGGACCTCGAGCCCGGCGATCTGGCCCGCCTCCTTGGTGGCCGTACGCTGGGCGTCGTCGAAGTAGGCCGGCACGGTGATGACGGCTTGGTTCACGGTGTCGCCCAGGTACGCCTCAGCGTCCCTCTTCAGCTTCTGGAGGATCCGGGCGGAGATCTCCTGGGCGCTGTAGCGCTTCCCGTCGATCTCGATGGTCCAGCTGGTCCCCATCTGGCGCTTCACCGACCGGATGGTGCGGTCGGGGTTGGTGATGGCCTGGCGCTTGGCGACCTCGCCCACCAGGACCTCGCCCGCCTTGGAGAAACCGACCACCGACGGCGTGGTCCGGGACCCCTCGGCGTTGGGGATGACGACCGGGTCGCCCGCCTCGAGCACGCTCACCACGGAGTTGGTGGTGCCGAGGTCGATTCCGACGGCCTTGGGCATGGGACTGTGCCTCCGAATCTGGCTCTGCGCCGGTGGCCCGACTGGCCCCGGCTACGATCTTCTTGACAGAAGCCATTATAGCCATCTTGAGCGCCTATCTATCAAGATCGAGCCAACCCGAGGGGGATAGGGTCTTTTCGTGCCTGACCTGGTCTTCCTCCGCCACGGGCAGTCGGTTTGGAACGCCGAGAACCGGTTCACGGGCTGGACCGACGTGGATCTGAGCCCTGTCGGGGAGCAGGAGGCCCGGTCGGCGGGGCGACTCCTGGCCGATGAGGCCGTCACTCCCGGCGGCCCGCGCATCGGGGTCGTGCACACCTCGGTGCTCACCCGGGCGGTGCGCACCGCCAACCTGGCGCTCGACGAGATGGAGCTGAGCTGGCTGCCGGTGCGCCGGCACTGGCGGCTCAACGAGCGCCACTACGGGGCGCTCCAGGGGAAGAACAAAAAGGAGACGTCCGCCGCGTTCGGCGAGGCCCAGGTGAAGGCGTGGCGCCGGAGCTACGACACTCCGCCTCCCCCGCTCGAAGCCGACGACCCCACCCACCCGGCCCATGACCCCCGCTACGCCGGGCTGCCGCCGGGCGCCCTGCCCGCCACCGAGTGCCTGGCCGACGTGGTCCGGCGGGTGGTGCCCTACTGGGAGGACGCCATCGTCCCCGATCTTCACGCCTTCGGCGCGGTCCTGGTGGTCGCCCACGGCAACTCCATCCGAGCCGCGGTGAAGTACCTGAAGGACATCTCCGACGCGGCGATCGTGGGCCTCGAGGTCCCCACCGGCATCCCCTGGTTGTTCAGGCTCGACGACCGGATGCGCCTCGTCGAGGAGCACTTCCTGGGCGACCCGGCCGCGGCCGCCGCCGCCGCCGAGGCGGTGGCCCACCAGGCCGACGCGGGCTGAGGCCCCAGAGCCAACGAGTTTGCCCGCTGGCGAGGACCTATTGGGCGGGGATCGCCCCTCCAGCCAGGACCAGGTCCAGACCGTCGGGCTTCGTCCCTGCGGTGCTGAAGGAGAGGGCCACCTGCCCACTGGTGTCGCTCGCCCCGGCCCCGGCGAAGTAGCCGTTGGCCCCGTCGTCGGCTTCGACTCCACCCGTGATCCAGGCGACCGCCCCGGGGGCGAACCGGCGGACCACGGCCAGCATCAGTGCGTTGGCATCCTTGGAGTCGGCGGCGTCGGCGATGGTGTAGCTCACGGAGAGTTCGGTCTCGTCGGCCGGGCTGCCGATCACGTCGATCTTCAACAGGCCGGCGCCGCCCGTGTAGCTGCCCATCCCATCGAGAGGGCCTGATACGGAGTCGATCGGTCCCTGGGCCCAGCTGGAAACCGGCGCCCCGTGCTGGGCGAAGAACCGCTCGATGGCCGAGAGCGTCACCCCGAGAGGATGGGTGGTCATGTGCGGAACTGGCTTGCCGGAAGAGAACGAGGAACACGCCGCCAAAAAGAGGGCGCAGCCTCCGAGCACGAAACCACCGAGCCTCCGCACGGGCCCATATTGCCGCGGATCACCGCTCGGGTGGAGCCCGTCCTCTGGCTCAGCCCTTGGTGCCACTCCTGCCCTGATCCGAGATACCAGGGCACGCGCAGCTCAAGCTGAGCTTCGTCTCCCGAATCGCGCCAGGACCGCGATGACGATGAAGGCGCCCGCGGTCGAGACGAGCAGAGTGATCAAGGAAGCGGTGGATGACATGACTCACACGATACGTGATGTGAATACGCACGGGCAAGCATGAACTGCGCGACCGCGGTTCGAAAATGGGAGTTCACTTTCAAACACACGGGACGCGACTGCACGCGACATCATCATCGCTCCCCATCGACGGCGGCGGCGAAGAAACCCTGGGTCGTGTGTCTCCGTGCCGAAGTGAGATCCGTTCGCCGGGCAACAGCGATCGGACCCGAGCGTCGCCTACAAGGCGTCCTTGCCGCGCTCCCCGGTGCGGACCCGGACCACCGAGTCCACCGGCACGACCCACACCTTGCCGTCACCGATCTTGCCGGTGGCGGCGGTGCGGACGATGGCGTCCACCACCTCGTCGGCTTCGGCGTCGTCGACGAGCACCTCGACCCGGAGCTTGGGCACGAAGTCGACCTCGTACTCGGCTCCCCGGTAAACCTCGGTGTGGCCGCGCTGACGCCCGAAGCCCTGGGCCTCGGAGAGCGTCATGCCCTGGACACCCATGGTCTTCAGGGCGTCCTTGACATCGTCGAGCTTGAAGGGCTTGAGGACCGCCACGATCAGCTTCATTGTGGGTTGTCTCCGTTTCCTGTGCTCGACACGGTCAGGAACTCGACTCTTGTCCGGAACCGCCACCAGAGGCTAGCGGCGGTGATCGAGTCCCGATACCGGCCAACTCGAAGGCACCCGGCGCACCACTGGAGACACGTTCGGCGTAGCGCTCGTCGGGATAGGACTCCTCGTCGTGTATGGCCACGTCGCCGAGCTCGAGAACCTCGTCCTTGTAGCGGAGGCCTCCCAGTACCAGACCGATGAGCTTCATCAATATGAAGGTCACGAGCGCCGACCAGAATATGACGAAGGCTGCCGCTCGGACCTGACACCACTCCTGGTGCCACGAGTGGGGCCCGTACAACACGCCGCTCACCGAGAACGGCGTGCAACTCTTCGACGCCGTGAGGAACTGCGCAGCTGAGGTGTTGACGACCTGCCCGGCACTGTTGAGGTGCCCGCAGCCGTACTCGACCATGTTGGGGTCACCCAGGATGCCGAGGAGCAAGCCGCCGAACAGGCCGGCAATGCCATGGGTATAGACCACGCCCAAGGCGTCGTCGACCTTGCTGAACGGTCTGACCTTGGATAGGTAGTTCCAGGCCACCCAGACGATGAGGGTGTCTATCAATCCGACCAGGATCGCCCCCCGGCCGTTGACCCAGCCGGCACAGGGCGTGATCCCGACCAGGCCGCAGATCATGCCGTTGATGCCCCCCAGGAACGTGGGTTTCTTCGCCTTGGACAGCCAGGCGTCCAACCCCATCCAGGCCACGAGGCCGGCCGCGGTGGCCAGGTTGGTATTGACCACGGCCGCGGCCATGTCGGCCCCGGCGTAGTACGGGTCGCCCCCGTTGAAGCCGTTCCAGCCCAGCCACAGAATGCCCGCCCCCACGGCGGCGATCAACAGGTTGTTCGGTACGAAATGTTGTCGGTCACGCTGCAGCCGCGGGCCTAAGACCCAGGCCGCCACGAAGCCCGACACCCCGGCCGACATGTGGATGACGAAGCCGCCGGAGAAGTCGAGTGAACCCTCCTGGGCCAGGTAGCCCCCACCCCAGAGCATGAAGGCGTCCACGCCGTAGACGAAGGTGGACCACAGCGTGACCAGCATGCACCAGGCGCTGAACTTGATCCGCCCCAGCACGCTCCCGATGAAGAGCAACGGGGTGATGGCGGCGAAGACGAACTGGAACCAGAGCAATGAGTCCGTGGGGAAGTGGAAGGGGATGACGGTGTTGGCCGCCGAGACCGCCTGCCCCTGTTCCTGGAAGGCGGCGGTGACGCCGCCCGGTTTACCGACGAAGTTCTCGAAGAGGTGTTTCACCCACCCCACGCCAGCGAGCTGGGTCTGTATTCCGTCCCTCACCCCCCCGCCGATCGAGGTGGCACCGAAGCCCATCTTGTAGGACCACAGCACCCAGGCCAGAAGGACGAGCGAGAACCCGGCGAACATCATGGCCAGCACGTTCACCGCCCACTTCTTCGGGACCACGGCGGCGTAGAGGACGGCCAGGCCGGGGAGGCTCTGTAGACCCACGAACGTGCCGGCTGCGATCTGCCACGTGTTGTCGCCCGTGTTCAGCCAACTGGGGTACGGAACGGGAACGGTTGCAGCTAGCAGGTGCACGGCTCCGGCACTCCTCTCGTCAGTCCACGCGTCACGACCCGGGCTTCCCGGCCCTCGGACGCCGAACGCGACGACGCGCGCACACCGACGGCCGTGGCTGGCCCTTCGGCCGCTGGCACCGACAGGATGCAAGGCGGGGATTTCGAATTGGTCACGCCAGTGTTACCAACGCGTGAACTGACAAATCCCGCGAAATCCCCGCTGGTACCTTCGAACGATGCCTTCAGGAAACGGGGGTTGGGCCTCGTGACCGAGCCCTCACCGATGGTCGATCGACCGATCGCGCTGGAGCCGGTCACGATCCTGCGGGGGGCCCGAGTGCAAGTGGACGCGCTGCGGGCCGGCCGGGTCATCGTCGGGGTGTGCCTCGGTGGCCTGGCGCTGGCCGCCGGGCTCCTGTTCTGGTCCGGTGCCCACAAGAACGCCCAGATCGACGCCCTTCGCCAACACGGGGTGGCGGTCCAGGACAGGGTCGGCGGATGCCTGGGCCAGCTGGGCGGGAGCGGGAGCAACGCTGCGGGCTACACCTGCACCGGGACCTTCAGTCTCGACGGACAGCGGTACACCGAGACCATTCCCGGGAGCACGCTCCTCGCTCCGGGGGCCACGATCCGGATCGTGGCCGTCCCCGGAGACCCACCGCTGATCGCCACGGCGCCTCAGGTGGCGTCCGAGCGCCCGTCGGGATCGGTGTTCGTCCTCCCCACCGTCTTCCTGGGCGTGCTCGTGCTCGTCCTCGGCGCAACTGTCCTCAGGAGGCAAGCCATCCCCCCTGGTCAGTGACCTCAGCCGGCTCGGCGGCTTCGCTTGCTCTTGGCCGGCGGGAGCTGCTTGGGGGCCACCACGGGAGGGGTGTAGCGCTTGTTGGCCGGGCGGATGCCGGCGGCCGGCCCCCCGGCGGTGGCTTCCTTCAGGTTCCGGTTCAGGCGGTAGGCCCGCACCAGGTACCAGGCGCCGACCATGACGAAGGGCACGCCGAAGCCCCAGTAGTGCATGTTGAAGATGGTCAGGCCGTAGAGGGCGGTCACCATGCCGAGATAGAGGCGTTTGCGCAGCATGGCCGTGACGAGCATCACCATCGACAGGACGATGAGCACGACGAACAGGTCGTAGTAGTCGTTGGGGTTCACATAGAGCTTGTCCACGGCACCGTTGGACAGATGGGCCGGCGGGTCGTTGACCACCAGGATGTGGACGACCATGAACCCGATGAGCGAGGCCAGGGGAGCGGCGAACAGCCCGATGAGCCGCTCCTTCTCGTTGAGGCCCTTGGCCTCGATCTCGAGCTCCTCACCCGAGAGCTCGTAGGCACCCTTGGGCGGGGTACGAGCGGGGGCGTCGGGGTCGGCCGGCTTGAGGAGAGCACCCTTCAGCCGGTCACCCAGGGGAAGCTTCTCTCCCCCCCGCCTGAACCGGGGGAGGCCGATGAGCCAGCGCTGCCAAAGGCTCAACTTGGGCGGCGCCGGGAGGTCCGAAGGGTCTGATCCGGCGCCTTGAGGCACGGAGAAATGCTATCGCAGCACCCCCGCCAGCAGGAATTGAGACCGGTGACTAGCCTCCCGCAGATGGCGCGTCAACGTGAAACGGACCTGGGCGACATCTGGCTCTTCTCGGCGTGCTCGGCGGGCCAGCTCAGGACCATCAGGCGGCAGGTGGAGGAGGTCAGCGTACCGGCGGGCCGCGTGCTCGTCGAAGAGGGGACGCCGGGGAGGGAGTTCTTCTTCATCGTGGACGGCAGGGCCACGGTGAAGGCGGGCAACCGGAGCGTGGCCACATTGGGACCGGGCAATTACTTCGGCGAGCTGTCCCTGCTCGACCGCAAGCCCCGCTCCGCGACCGTGGTCTCCGACACCGACATGGACCTGCTGGTGCTCGACCAACGCCGCTTCAACGGGCTGCTCGACGAGATGCCCACCTTGGCCCACAAACTGCTGGCCGCCATGGCCCAGCGCATCCGGGACGCAGACGCCAGGGCCGTCAACTGACGGCCGGCGCACCCGTCGAGATCGACTGCTCGACGACCTGGGACAGGTCGAGCACCTTCACCTCGTCCTCCCTCTGACGTGCCTTCACGGCGTCGTCGAGCATGATGAGGCAGTAGGGGCACGCCGTCGACACCACCTCGGCTCCGGTGCCGAGCGCCTCGTCGGTGCGTTCCAGGTTGACCCGTTTGCCCAGGGTCTCCTCCATCCACATGCGGGCCCCGCCTGCCCCGCAGCAGAAACTGCGCTCCCGGCACCGGTGCATCTCGATCTGCTCGACCCCCTCGATGGCGTCGAGCACGGACCGGGGCTCGTCGAAGACCCGGTTGTGCCGGCCCAGGTAGCAGGGGTCGTGGTACGTCACCGAGGTGTTCAGGGTTCCGGGGCTGAGCCGGCCCTCGGCCACCAGCCGGCCGAGCAGCTGGGAGTGGTGGATCACCTCGAAGTTGCCCCCCAGGTCCGGGTACTCGCGGCCCAGTGAATTGAAGCAGTGGGGGCACGACGCCACGACCTTTATGGCGCCAGCCTCGTGCAAGGTGGAGATGTTGGCCTTGCCCATCTCCTGGTAGAGGTACTCGTTCCCCAGTCGCCGGGCCGGGTCGCCCGTGCAGCTCTCCCGGGGCCCCAGGATCCCGAAGCGGACCCCGGCCCGGTGCAGCAACCGGGCGGTGGCCTGGATGGCCTTGCGGGCCCGTTCGTCCAGGGCGCCGGCGCACCCCACCCAGAACACGTACTCGATGTCGTCGGGCACCCTTCCCTCGATGACGGGCACTTCGAAGTCGAGCGCCTCGGTCCACTCCGTCCGCTTCGCCGCCCCCAGGCCCCACGGGTCGCCCTGGTTCTCGATGTTGCGCAGCATGAGCCCGGCCTCGGTGGGAAAGCGCGACTCCATGAGGACTTCGTAACGTCGCATGTCGACGATCGTGTCGACGTGCTCGATGTCCACAGGGCACTGCTCGACACACGCCCCGCACGTGAGACACGACCACAGAGCGTCGGGCTCGATGGTGCTCCCCACCAGGTTGGGGCGCTCGCCCTCGGCCTTTGCTCCGCTCATGAGCGCGGGCCCGTCGGTGAGGAGCCGGTCGCGCAGGTTCATGATGATGAACTTGGGGTTGAGCGGCTTGCCGGTGTTCCAGGCCGGGCAGGCGTCCTGACAACGTCCGCACTCGGTGCAGGTGAACGTGTCGAGGAGCTGCTTCCAGGTGAACTGCTCCACCTGCCCGGCGCCGAACACCGTGTCCTCGGAGACCTTCTCCATGTCCATGTCGGGAGTGGAGTAGAGCGGGCCCAGGGCGCGAGGCCGGCGCGAAGTGGCGACGTTCAAGGGGGCGAAGAAGATGTGCAGGTGCTTGGAGTACGAGATGAAGATGAGGAAGCTCATGATCACAGCGATGTTGAGCAGCACCAACGTGGTCTCGGCATTGAGCGCCGTGGTGTAGCTGACTCCTTTGAATGCCTCGTAGACGACGTGGGAGGCGAACGTCCACCAGCTGTGGTCGTAGGGGAAGTCCCCGGTGCGGATCTGAGCACCTCGGTAGCCGAGCAGAGTGATCATCACGCCGGCGATGAGGGCCAAGGTGACCCAGGCGGCATCGAGATGGGAGCCGTAGAAGCGTGAGGCGCGTTCGCGCCGAGCCGGGGCGTTGCGGAGCCGGATGACGCTGAAGGTCACGAGAGCGGCGAGCACGGCCACGGCGAAGAGGTCCTCGACGAAGCCGAGGACGGGCGAGCTCGTCAAGAGGAAATGCTTGTCGAACAGGTCGCCGTACGCCTCGATGATGGTGGCCAGGAGGACGGTGAAGCCCCAGAAGGTGAAGGCGTGGGCCAAGCCGGGCACCGCCCGTTTGAACAGCTTCTTCTGGCCGCCGACCTCCACCAGCTCGGCCCAGAGGCGACCGCCGATGTTGCGGAAGCGGGCCGGGTCCGGACGGCCCTTCGACACCAGCCGGAGGAGATAGAGGAAGCGACGGCCGGCGATGGCGATGCAGACGGCCGTGACCGCCATGCCGACGACAATCCTGACTAGCAACGCGTCCTCCCCAGGTGCGTCAGCGGAAGTTCTCGAAGTACCGGCTCGGCGTCGGACCTCGTTGGCCCTGGTACTTCGAGCCGAGCCCTGCCGAGCCATAGGGATGGTCAGCCGGTGTGCTCATGCGCAGGAAGCTGATCTGCCCGATCTTCATACCCGGGTAGACGGTGATGGGCAGGTTCGCCACGTTGGACAGCTCCAGGGTCAGGTGCCCGTCCCATCCGGCGTCCACGAACCCGGCCGTGGAGTGGATGAGCAGGCCCAGCCGACCCAGCGACGACTTGCCCTCGAGCCTGGCCACCAGGTCGTCGGGCAGGCTGACCCGCTCCAGGGTCGAGCCGAGCACGAACTCGCCGGGATGGAGGATGAGCGCCTCCCCTTCGGGCACCTCGACCAGTTCGGTCAGCTCCTCGAGGTCTTCCCGCACGTCGATGATCCGCATGGAGTGGTTCCGGAAGAGCCGGAAGTAGCGGTCCACGTGCAAGTCGACCGAGGAGGGTTGGATTGACCTCTCGTCCAGGGGGTCGATGACGATACGCTTGGCGTCGAGCTCCTCACGGATCGTCCTGTCTGAGAGAACCACGTGCGGCACGATACTGTGAACGGTTCTCGCGGGCGTAGTTCAGCGGCAGAACATCAGCTTCCCAAGCTGAGAACGCGGGTTCGATTCCCGTCGCCCGCTCTGCCAGGCCTGTGTCCACCCCCGATCACCGGCGATCAGAAGTCCGGGGCGGTCGGGCCCCTCGTCGAGGGATCGTCCCGAATCAATGTCTCCGAAACGATCGCAACGCGTCGGCGAGATGCTCTCTGTCGAATCCGGCATCCTTTTCAGCAGCGAGCTCGCAGAGCTTGTCCTCGCCATACCGTCGGGCGAGGGCGTAGACGTCGACGAAGTCGCGTGCGGCCGCCCGGCCGAAGAGCGCCAACGTCTTGTCAGCGGCCAGCTCCTCGGTAGCCACAACTGGGCCGAACGGCGTCAGTTCCTCCGGTCGCATTCTGGTGTCGTAACCGAGGTCGAGCTCGGAGCGTTCCTCACCCCGGGACAGCTCCAATCGCACGAAGCTCGGAGCTTCGATGACCCGCTGCGTTGTCATGCCGACAGAGCGCAGGGCGTCCTCGATCCTCCCGACGGCGCGCCCAACGGCTTCGGGCTCACGGGCGAAGAAGTCGAGATCCTTTGTCCGCCGATCTACCAGGCCCTTGGCGATGAGGGCTGCACCCCCGGCGAGGGCGAACTGCTCGTCTGACGTTGCCTCAACGACGATGGCGATGACTTCTCGCTGAAACTCGCTCAGCACGCCAGGCGGAGTCCCCGGAGGCGGTACAGATGCTCCGCCCAAGCCGCTCTGACGTGAGGAGCGAGCCAGATGTCGGGCCACAGGTCGATCAGCTGATCCACATCGATGAAGTGCCGCACGTCGTCGGCGGTGCCCTCCGTGAGGACCATCTCGTAGACCTGGAGCCTCTGACGCCTGTCCGACAGATTCCAGGTACGCTCCGGTCCGCTCCACAGCACGTGCAGTGGCAGGGTGACGGTCCCCCGTGCCTTCTCGAGACCGGGATCGTCGACGTCATCGGGCAAAGCCACTGGTCGGGTCCAGCCCTGTCGGCTCCCTGATGTGCTCACCCTCGTCGCCGGTTCCATTCCTCAATCATGGCGCGTTCATGGCGCGTCCGGGTTCGTTCGCTGGGGTTCGCCCCCGTCCGTCAGCTCGCTGACCTGCCGTTCTAGTTCGCCGGGGTTCGCCGGTCCGGACTCCGGGCGATTCCCAAGCTGAGAACGCGGGTTCGATTCCCGTCGCCCGCTCGATGCCAAGTTGAGTCCCAGCCAGTGGTGTACGAGCAGGTGAGCTGAGGGGACCATCCCCCAGACGC
>JASHUM010000103.1 GCA_030040015.1 Acidimicrobiales bacterium | reverse complement strand
AGTGGCACGCGCTCGAGGAGTCCGAGCACAAGGCCGTGGCCTTCGACGTGTACCGGGCTGTGGGCGGCACCGAGCGCATGCGGATCTGGACCATGAAGCTGATCCGCATCGGCTTCGTCATCGGCATCATCGCCGAGTTGTTCCTCTCACTGGCCAGGGACCCCGAGACCTACAAGCCCGGCCGGCTGCGCAAGAGCTTGTCGGGACTGAGGGGATCGAAGATCGTGAGCGGCCAGCTGTGGGACCAGCTGCGAGAGTACGACCGGCCCGGCTTCCACCCCAACGACCGCGACACCACGGCGTTGGTGGAGCACTGGCGGGCCGAGCTCTTCGGGGACCAGGGCGTCCTCAAGGACCAGCTTGCCCACTCCGCGGCGTGAGCGTCGTCCCGTGACCCGAGACACCCGACCGGTGGAGCACCTCGACGTGGTCATCGTCGGCGCCGGGATCTCAGGCATCGGCGCCGGCCACTACGTGCAGACCGAGTGCCCATGGGCGAAGTACGCCATCCTCGAGGCTCGCCAGGCCATGGGCGGGACCTGGGACCTGTTCCGCTATCCGGGGATCCGCTCTGACTCCGACATGTTCACGCTGGGCTACTCCTTCCGCCCCTGGTCGTCCAACGACACCATCGCCGACGGGGCGTCCATCTTGCGTTACCTCGAGGAGACGGCGCAGCGCTCGGGGATCGACGGCCGGATCCGCTTCGGGCACCGGGTGGTCCGGGCCGACTGGTCGACCGCCGAGGCCCGCTGGCACGTCACCGCCGAGCGGGTGGACAGCGGCGAGACGGTGGAGCTCACCTGCAACTTCCTGTTCGGGTGCACCGGCTACTACCGCTACGACCACGGGTACCTGCCCGACTTCGCCGACATGGACCGCTTCGAGGGGACCGTCGTCCACCCCCAGGCGTGGCCCGAGGATCTCGACGTGACCGGCAAGCGGGTGGTGGTCGTCGGCAGCGGGGCCACCGCCGTCACCCTCATCCCCGCCCTGGCCCGCACGGCGAAGCACGTGGTCATGCTCCAGCGCTCACCCACCTACATCGCCGCCGTCCCCACCCGGAACCCGCTCAACTCGTTGGTGCGCCGGGTGCTCCCCAAGCGGACGGCGAGCTCGGTCATCCGCTGGTACCACGCCCTGTTCACCCAGGGCTTCTACCAGGTGTCGCAACGCCACCCCGAGGCCGTGAAACGCGTGCTGCGCGCCGGGCTGCGCCGGCAGCTGCCCAAGGGGTACGACATCGCCACCCATTTCACGCCTCGCTACAAGCCGTGGGACCAGCGATTCTGCGTCGCTCCCGAGGGCGACCTGTTCGAGGCCATACGCGATGGCCGGGCCTCGGTCGTCACCGACCACGTCGAGCGGTTCACGCCCACGGGCATCCTGCTCGAGTCGGGGACGGAGCTCGAGGCCGACGTGGTGATCACCGCCACCGGGCTGCAGCTGCTCTTCTTCGGCGGCGCCGAGGTCATGGTGGACGGCGAGCCGGTGGACCTGCCCAGCCGCATGATCTACAAGGGCATGATGCTCGAAGGAGTGCCCAATTTCGCCGTGGCCGTGGGCTACACCAACGCCTCGTGGACGCTCAAGTGCGAGCTGACCTGCGATTACGTGTGCCGCTTGCTCAACCACATGCACGAACACGGGTGGCGCCAGTGCACGCCGGTCAACGCCGACGCCGCAGTGGTGCCCGAGCCGCTCCTCGGGTTGTCCTCGGGGTACGTCCAGCGAGCCGCGCATCTCTTCCCCCGCCAGGGGTCCAAGTTCCCGTGGCAGGTCCATCAGAGCTACCTGCGCGACTACCGGGCCATGAAGATGCGCGGCGTCGAGGACAAGGCCATGGTGTTCTCCAGCCCCGACGTCGACAGCGTCCCCCGGGAGAAGCGCGACAGCTCCGTGATGACGGCGGCGGGCTGATGGCGCTGCGGGGACTCGAGGGGCGCGTCGCCGCCGTCACCGGGGCGGCGTCGGGCATCGGGCGGGCCCTGGCCGTGGAGCTCAGCCGGCGCGGAGCCCACCTGGCCCTGTGCGACATCGACGAGGAGGGCCTGTCCGAGACCGAGACACGATGTGCCCTGGCCGGGGTGAAGGTGACCACCCGGCGCGTGGACACCTCCCGGGGCGACGAGGTCCAGGCGTGGGCCGATGCCGTCGTCGCCGAGCACGGCCGGGTGAACCTGGCGGTGAACAACGCCGGGGTGGCGCTCGTGTCCTCGGTGCGGACCATGACCATCGACGACCTTCGCTGGGTCATGGACGTCGACTTCTGGGGCGTGGTGTACGGCACCAAGGCCTTTCTTCCGTACCTCGAAGCCGCTGGTGAGGGCCACATCGTCAACATCTCGAGCGTCTTCGGATTGGTGAGCGTGCCCACGCAGTCCGCCTACAACGCGGCCAAGTTCGCCGTGCGGGGGTTCACCGACGCGCTGCGCATGGAGCTCGAGATCGCCCGCTCCCCGGTGTCGTGCACGACCGTGCATCCCGGCGGGGTGCGCACCAACATCGCCCGCCGGGCTCGCGTCGACCCCGGCGCCGAGGAGGTCGGGGGCCGCTTGGACGACTTCCCCGCCCGGTTCGACCGGGTGGCTCGGACCTCGCCCGAGGCGGCGGCTCGCCGCATCCTGTCCGCCGCGCTGGCCAACCGTCGCCGGGTGCTGGTGGGCGCCGACGCCCATGGCATCGACTTCGTGTCACGGCTCCCCGCCGGTCTCTACCAGCGGGTCCTGGTGGCAGGGGCCCGGGCCGGGAGCCGCTTCAACCGCTGAGGCTCGGCCGGCCCGGTGCCGTCAGGCCCGGCTGGCCACGAAGACGGGGATCAGGCGCTCGGTGGCGGCCTGGTACTCCTCGTAGGGGGGATAGGCGGCGACCGCCCGCTCCCACCACTGACGACGCTCGTCGCCCTCACCCTCGAGCTCGCGCACGGTCACGGCAAATCGCTTGGGACCGTCCTGGAGCTCGACCTCGTCGGGACGAGCTCTCAAGTTCCAGTACCAGCCGGGATTGTGGGGGTCCCCTCCCTTGGACGCGACGATGGCGTACTCGCCGTCGTGCTCCACGCGCATGACCGGCGCCTTGCGGGTCTTGCCGCTTTTGTGGCCGCGCATCGTCAGGACCACGACGGGGAGCCCGGTGTCCATGAGAGTGAGGCCCTCGGTCCCACCCGAGGACTCGTAGAGCTCCACCTGGTCCCGGACCCAGTCCCAGGTGCTGGGCAGGTAGTCGTCGTCCATTTCCAGACCCTAGGTGAGCTCAGGAAGCGAGCAGCGCCTCGGCCTCGGGGACCGGTTCCAGGGCGGCACCGAGCACGTCGTCCACCGTCTCGGCCAACGTGAAGGTCAGGCTGTCGCGCACCGCCTCGGGGACGTCCTCGAGGTCGGGCCCGTTGCGCACCGGCAGCACCACGTGGGTGAGACCGGCCCGGTGGGCGGCGAGCACCTTCTGCTTCACCCCGCCGATGGGCAGCACCCGTCCCTGCAAGGTGACCTCGCCGGTCATGCCCACCACCGGCCGCACCGGGCGGTCGGTGAGCAGGCTCACCAGCGCCGTGGTCATGGTCACCCCGGCCGAAGGCCCGTCCTTGGGGACGGCGCCCGCCGGGACGTGCAGGTGGAAGCGCCTGCCTGCGAACCGGCTCGGATCGATCCCGAGATCGGTCGCGTGCGAGCGCACGTAGGAGAGGGCGATCTCCGCCGACTCCTTCATGACGTCACCGAGCTGACCCGTGAGGGTCAAGCCTTCGGAGCCGTCCATGGTCGTCGCTTCGATGAACAGCACGTCGCCGCCCGTCCCCGTGACCGCCAGGCCGGTGGCCACACCGGGAACACTGGTGCGATCGGCGGCCTCGAAGTAGAAGCGCGGCCGTCCCAGCCACGAGCGGACGTCGGGGCCGTCGACCACGACCGGTGCCTGCGCTTCGCCAGAGGCCAACTTGGTGGCCACCTTGCGCAGGAGACGACCCACCTCGCGCTCGAGGTTCCGCACTCCTGCCTCTCGGGTGTAGTCGGCCGAGATGGCGCGCAGCGCCGCGTCGGTCACCTCAAGCTCCTCGAGGCGCAGGGCGGTGCGCTCGAGCTGCCTGGGAAACAGGTGGTGGCGGGCGATGGCCAGCTTCTCGTCCTCGGTGTAGCCGTCGATGCGGATGACCTCCATGCGGTCGAGCAACGGCCCGGGAATGGTGTCGGCCACGTTGGCGGTGGCCAGGAAGAGCACCTTCGACAGGTCGAGCTCCACCTCGAGGTAGTGGTCCCGGAACGTGTGGTTCTGGGCCGGGTCGAGCACCTCGAGCAGCGCCGAGGAGGGGTCGCCGCGCCAGTCGGCGCCGAGCTTGTCCACCTCGTCGAGGACGATGACCGGGTTCATGGTGCCCGCCTCGCGAAGGGCGCGGGCCAGGCGTCCGGGCTGGGCGCCCACATAGGTGCGCCGGTGGCCTCTGATCTCGGCTTCGTCGTGGACGCCACCGAGGGCGACGCGCACGAACTTCCGGCCGAGGGCGCGCGCCACCGACTCGCCGAGGGAGGTCTTGCCCACGCCGGGCGGGCCGACCAGGGCGAGGATGGCACCCGAGCCGCGACCGGTCACGGGGGCCACGCCGCGCTGGGCCTGCAGGGCGCGCACGGCCAGGTGCTCGAGGATCCGGTCCTTCACGTCGTCGAGCCCGTCGTGATCGGCGTCGAGCACTGCCTCGGCTCCGGCCAGGTCCAGTCGGTCCTCGGACTCGATCCCCCACGGGAGCTCCAGCACCGTGTCGAGCCAGGTGCGGATCCACCCGTGCTCGGGGCTCTGCTCGCTGGTGCGCTCGAGCTTGGCGATCTCGCGCTCCACCGCGTTGCGCACGCCCTCGGGCAGCTCGCGGCTCTCGATCTTGGCCCGGTAGTCGTCGGGGCTGCCCTCGTCGGACTGCCCGTCGAGCTCGCCGAGCTCCTTTCGGATGGCTTCGAGTTGGCGCCGGAGGAGGAATTCGCGCTGGGTCTTCTCCATGCCCTCCTCGACGCTGGAGCGGATCTGCTGGCGCAGGGCCAGGTCGGCGAGCGTGTCGCGCGCCCACCCGAGCACCAGTCGCAGGCGCTGTTCGACGTCGACCGTCTCGAGGACTTCGACCTTCTGTTCCAGGGTGAGGTCGGTGGAGTACCCGGCCAGGTCGGCCACCTGCGACGGCTCGGTCACCTCCCGCAGACGGGCTGCGACGGGCCGCAGGCCGCGCGTGAGCAAGATGTTCTCGAGCACGGCCCGGTACTCCCGGGCCAGCTCGGTCACGGCCGGAGTGGGGGGCTCCTCGCCGATGGCGTCCACCTGGACCCACAGGGCCTGTCCGGTGCCGGGCACGCCCGTGCCGACCGTCACCCGCTCGAGGCCGTGCACCACCACCGCCTGAGGCCCGCCGGGGAGCTCGCCTGCTTCCACGATCTCGGCCACGACGCCGACGCGCGAGTAGCGACCGTCGATGAACGGGACCAGCACCAGCCGCCCCCCGGCTTGGCCGGCCGCCTCCACGGCGGCCCTGGCGTCGTCGCTCTCGAGGGCCATGGTGAAGACCATGCCGGGCAGCACCACGGCTGAGCTCAAGGGGAGCAGCGGCAGGGTTTCGGTCAACTGGTTCATGGCGTTCTCCGGTACGGGACGTTGCCCTCTCGGCAAGGTCGTTGTACGTACAACAAGCGGTGGGCGGGGATGCTTCCCGACCGGCCGGGACGCCGTCGGCCCTGGTGGGAGGCCATACTCGGCGGGGACGACGAGCAGAGGAGGCCTCCATGGGGCCCATGGACGGGCGGGTGGTGGTCGTGACCGGCGCCAACTCGGGAATCGGCAGGGAGACGGCCCTGACCCTGGCCCGGCTGGGGGCGACCACGGTGCTCGCCTGCCGCAACGCCACCAGGGCGGCCGAGGCGGCCCGGGCCATCTCCTCAGGAGCCGGGACCGACGACGTCCACGTGGTGGGCCTCGACCTGGCCGACCTGTCCACGGTCGGGCCCTGCGCCGAGACCATCCTGGGCGGCTGGCCACGCCTCGACGTGCTGGTGAACAACGCCGGAGGCATCTGGTCTTCCCGGACCGTCACGGCCCAGGGCTTCGAGCAGACCTTCGGCGTCAACCACCTCGGCCCGTTCCTCCTCACCCGCCTGCTGGCCGAGCGGCTCGCCACCTCGGCGCCCAGCCGGGTGGTCACCGTCGCCTCGTTCGGCCACCACTTCGCCCAGCTGGGCATGCGCCTCTCGGACCTCCAGAGCGAGCACGGCTATGTCGCCCTGGAGGTGTACGCCCGCTCCAAGCTGGCCAACATCCTCTTCACGAAGGAGCTGGCTCGGCGCCTGGCCGGCACCGGGGTCACGGCCAACGCCGTCCACCCCGGGCCGGTGCGCAGCGGATTCGGCATGGACGGCGACCTGGGTGGCATCCAGGGATGGGGGAACAAGGTGGTGCGCGCCTTCGAGATCTCGTCTCGAGCCGGGGCACGCACGTCGGTGTTCCTCGCCTCCTCGCCCGAGGTCGAGGGAATGACGGGCGGCTACTGGGTGCGGCGCAAACCGGGACACCTGTCGCGCCCGGCACGCTCGCAGCGGGCAGCCACGGAGCTGTGGGAGGTGAGTGAGCAGCTCCTCGGCGACGCCGGCTTCGCCCCGCCGCCACTGCCGGCGAACGCTCCGGCCGGCACCTGAACCTCAGCCGTTCTTGGGCAGGTCCTTGAAGGCGGTGGTGCGGTCGTTGCTCGGCTCCTTGGGGAGCCCGAGCACGCGCTCGCCGAGGATGTTGTGCTGGATCTCGTCGGTGCCGCCATAGATGGACGGGCCCGGCGTGAACAGCGCCATGTCGGTGACCATGCCGGCCATGGGCTTGCCGGTCACTGCGTCGAGAGCCTTGCGGTCCTCGGCCCGATAGGCGTGCAGGGTGCCGTACGGACCGAGGATGCGCAGCCCCAGGTCGCGCGACAGGCGCAGGATCTGGCTCATGGACAGCTTGGCCATGTTGCCCAGCCCGGGGATGTCGCCTCCCGAGGCGCGCAACGCCTTCTGGCGCTGGCTCATGAATCGGCCGATCTCGTTCAGGATGTGGAGGCGCATGAGGTCCTGGCGGACGCAGGGGTCGGCGATGGCGCCGTTCGACTTGGCGAGCTCGGTGAGCAGACGCTCCGAGGCGCCGAAGAGCCCGGCCGGCGCGCCCGCGCCGCGTTGTCCCACCCCGCGGACGTAGTCGCCGGCTCGACGGTCGAGGTCGCCGGCCACCGTGCCGGGGGTGGCCGCCCCGCCCGCGGCCGAGCCACCGCCGGCGCCGAGCCCGGCGCGTTCGAACGCCAGGGTGGTGTTGGCCACCGCCCACCCGTTGTTGAGCCCGCCGATGACCGCGTCGGCCGGGACCCGGGCGTCGGTGAGGAACACCTCGTTGAACAGCGCCCGCCCGGTCATCTCCCGAAGTGGGCGCACCTCGACTCCGGGTTGGTGCATGTCGACGGCGAAGTAGGAGATGCCTTGGTGCTTGGGCACGTCGGGGTCGGTGCGGGCGAGCAACATGCCCAGGTCGGCCACCTGGCCACCGGATGTCCACACCTTCTGGCCGTTCACGACGAACTCGTCGCCGTCGCGCTCGGCGCGAGTCTGGAGCCCGGCCAGGTCCGATCCGGCATTGGGCTCGCTGAACAGCTGGCACCACGCCTGGCGTCCGGAGACGATGTCGCCGACGTAGCGCCTCTTCTGCTCGTCGTCTCCGTGGGTGGCGATGGTGGGGGCGGCCAGCATGAGGCCGAGCCCGCCCGGGGCTCCCAGGGCGCCGAACTCCACGATGGCCTGCTGGACCCGCACCGTCTCCTCTCGGGACAAGCCCTTGCCGAACGCATCCTCGGGCAGGCTCGGGGCGGCCCACCCGGAGTTGCCGAGCAGCTCCCACCACTGGCCGACGGTGAGGTCCGGGTCCCAGTGCTCGGCGAGCCAGGCCTTCACGTCGGCGGCGACATCCTCCACGGCGCTCATGGGTTCATTCTGGCCAGAATTGCCGCCGGGCGGCACTTCGGGCGCCCGCTCAGCCACCGGCTCCGAGGAGGACGACCGTGCCCAAGCGCAGCGCCGGGCTCCTGCTCTACCGCTTCGGTGACGTGGGTCCGGAGGTCCTCCTCGTCCATCCGGGTGGTCCGCTGTGGGCGACGAAGGATGCCGGGGCATGGACGGCGCCGAAAGGCGAGTACGCCGAGGGCGAGGATCCCACCGTGGCGGCGGAGCGGGAGTTCGCCGAGGAGCTGGGCAATCCCGCCCCACCCGGGGCGCGTCTCGACCTCGGTGAGGTGCGCCAAGCCGGGGGCAAGTGGACACGGCTGTGGGCGGTTGCGGGTGACTTCGACGTGAGCACGGTGCACAGCAACACCTTCGAGATGCAGTGGCCTCCGCGCTCAGGGCGCAGCGCCCGGTTCCCGGAGGTTGACCGGGCCGCCTGGTATCCGCTCGACGAGGCTCGTCGCAAGCTGCTCCCCAGCCTCCTTCCGCTGCTCGAGCAGCTGGTCGGGTATCTCGACGGGGAGCAGGTGCCGCCGGCCTGAAACGGCGACGTGTGGAGGGGGGAGTGTCGCTCAGCTCGCCCGACCCGGCTCCAGGTACTCGAAGTGGTCGGCCTCGGACGCCGCACTCGTGGTTGCCCGGCCCACCACCTGGACGTCCACCTGGCCCGGGGCATGGGGAGGCGACTCGGCGCGGATCTCGGACGCCGACACCACGACGAAGGTGACGGCGCCACGCCCACCGAAGGTCACCGCACGCGCACCGTCCAAGTTCGATCCGGTGACCACGACCCAGGTGCCGCCTGTCTCGGGCCCCGACACCGGGTCGATCCCGTCGACCACGGGCACCAGGCCGGCGGGACCGGCCTGGGCCGCCGCAGGGGTGCCAGCGCTCTGCGCCCTCGGCGAGCTGCTGCCGCTTACGGCAGCGCCCGCGGACGAAGCCCGCAGCCCCGTCGTGGTGGGCAGGGCCGGGATCGCTTCCGGCCGCGACCCATGAGGAGCGGCGTTGAGGGCGCCGGTGGCGAGCAGTCCGGCAACGGCGCCGGCCACGAGCACCAGGCCGGCGGCCACGGCTCCGGTCAGCTCCAGGCGTCTGCGCCGGCGGCCCTGGAGCAACGCTGCCTGGAGCCGCTCCCTGGTCGAGTCCGTGACCGGTCGCGGCACGTCGATGCCGGAGAGCTCGGCGACCAGCGGGTCGACGAGGGCGTCGGCCAAGCGAGAGGAGAGCTCCTCGTCGAGGGCCAGCCCCTCCTCGTCTTCATCCTCGGTCAGGGACTGTTCCAGGCGGCGACGCAGCTCGGGTGCAAGCGGACGAGGGGCGTCGGCCCCGGACAGGATCTCGTCCTCCCAATCAGTCACCTGACGCCTCCAGCTCGCGACGCAACCCGTCGCGGGCACGCTGCAGGAGGGACTGGACCTGGACGCGGGTGCGGTCCATCTCGCCGGCGATCTCCTCGACGGCCAGACCGTCCAGGTACTTGAGGACCAGGACTTGTCGGTGGGTGGCGGACAACCGGCCGAGGGCCCGCACGATCTCGTCCCGCCGCTCGAGGACGTCGTCGTCGGGTGACGGATCAGGCACGGCCTGCAAACCTCGGCGGGCGACCTCGGCGCGCCGCTCGGATTCGTAGTAGCGGGCCAGGCGACGACGGGCGATGGCGCACAGCCACGTGGAGAGGGCCGCATCGCCGCGATACGAGCGCGCCGATCGCACCGCTTCGAGCAGCGTCTCCTGGAGCAGGTCCTCGGCGGCAGCGGTGTCGCCGCCCACCCGGGCGTACAGGTAGCCGTTGACCACCGGCGCCGCCTCGTCGAGCAGTCTGCGCACGGCGGCCGGCTCGCCTCGGGCCGCGTCCAGGAGCAGCGCCCGGTCGTCCGCCCTGTCGTCGGGAACCGTCGCTGCGGTCCGGCGAAGCGCGGCGGTCACGAGTACGCCATCCACGTCTCCGATGCCAGGGTGCCGAGGTCGCTCTCGAGGATCCCTGCCTCCGACACGGTGTAGAGCATGTCGCCGACGACCACGGCCTGCTCGATCTGGGGCGGGACTCCCGTCTGCGTCCCTGGAGCCAGATCAGGGAGAACGACCGTGCCGCCCCCTCCGGTTGCCGGCTGGGCGATGGGTGGCGACGACGCCTCGACGACCGGTTGACTGATCTTCCCCGCCTCGGTAAGCGTTCCCCCCGACACCGTCCAGACCACCGCACCCACGAACGTCGGACCGAAGATCGCGGCAGGACCTGTCGATGTAAAGGGCTGGTCCTCAGTCACCGGCATGACCACCGTTTCCGTCTGAGCCCAGTACAGCAGGGCGTGAGGGTCCTGCTCGGCGGACGAAATGGCGTAGGGCAGGTCGTCCTCGGAGACCAAGGTCGGATTCGACGGGTCGGACACGTCGAAGAGGGAGACCTGCAGGCCGTCGTTTTGGAGGTTGGCGTTCACGGTCTGCCCCACGCCCAGCAGCAACCCGTTGCCGAGCGGCTCGAGGAAGGACGAGTACCCCGTGAGCGGGAGCTGCCCGGCCAGCTGAGGGTCGGCAGGGTTGCTCAGGTCCACCACATACAGCGGGTCGGTTTGGTTGAACGTGACCACGTAGGCGAGCGGGCCCTCGAACCGGACCGCATAGATCTTCTCGCCCTCACCGAGACCGTCGACGCTTCCGACCGGTACCAAGGCGCCGTCCGAAGCGCCGAGCACCGTCACCCGGTTGTCGGAAGGGGTGGTCGGGTCCGTTCCTTCTCCGGGAGCGGGGTTGGGCATGCCGATCGTGGTGGCCACCCGGAGATCCCCGTCGTACTCCGACAGGGCGTACTGGCCGATGAGGGTGCCGGGCACCACCGCCGAACCCGCGTAACCGGGGGCGGAGGGGTCCGAGAGGTCGAAGGCGTCGATGGCCGTCGACGGTGTGGACGAATCACCGGAAACCACCGGGCTGGCGATGTACAAGGAGGAGGTGCTGGCGTAGACGGTGGTGGCGTCACCCACCTCCGTCACTTCGGTACCCGGCTGGTCCGAGGCGGGGTCGATCGGCACGATGCCGACGGTGCCCATCTCGTCGGACGAGGTGGTGGCCTGCATGGCCGACGTGCACGGAGCCACGGTCGTGACCCCGCTCGGCTCGCTCGTCACGGAGGGGAGCCAGTTGGCCGGGGTGGACGAGCGCACCATCGCTTGGTTGGTGGCCGTGGCGGCCGCGATCGCGGCCGTCGAACCGGCAGGCGGAGAGACGAAGGCGAACGTCGGAGCCGACGTCACGACCACCTCGACCGTGCCGTCGACGAGCCGGGAATCGACGTAGGTGCCCTGGATGGCAAAGGACCGAGCGACGGTGGGCTGGGCGGGGTTGGTGAGGTCCACGACCACGACCTCGGTCCCCGGCGCCGCCTGGGTGCTCGACAGGGGGCTCGAGCCGAGGACCACGGCGTCGCCCCCGGTCAGGAAGAGGCCGGTCGCCTGCACCGACGAAGACAGGTCGAGCGACCCGACGAGCGCCGGCGTCCCGGACACGCTGGCCACCTCCAGGGTGTCGGTGCTCTGGCGCAGCGCCACCAGGATGGAGCCGTCCGTCTTCGCCAGGTCGGGCTCGTCGACGCCCTGCTCCTGGTCGTTGGTCGTCGAGAAATCGGGGGGCGCCGTCCCGTCCCCGTCCGTGCTCGCGCCGGTCGACGTTCCGGTAGTCCCGGACATCGCCCCGGGTGCCGCAACCGAGGATGTCGCCGCGCCGACGCCAGTAGCCGGTCCGTTGGACGCGATTGACCCTGAGCTCGCCATCCCGCCCATGCTGACGGCGCGGGTGCCCGTTGGCGTGACGGAGCTGGACGACGTGAACCCGTCGGGTCCCACCTGGCTCAGGGCCTCGTCCTGGAGCTGGTCGATCATCTGCGAGCAGCTCGTGTACGAGACCAACCGGGCCGGCTCGGACCTGGCGACGGCCGGGGATCGGAACGACGAAGGAGGGGTGCTCCCGACGGTCACGACGCCGCTGATCGTCCCTACTGCCGCCACCGCCGCCGCTGCCGCCCCCCATCTCCGAGCTCGCATGTCGTCTTCCCCCGCTTCGTGCCGGCCCGTCCTGCCGGTCGTCCGTGCAGTTGGTGGGGGAGACGGGGGCAGATCAACCGGAGGCCCGAACGTCGTCTCTGGGGTCCCCGAGCAAGAACCGGGGCCCGGGGCCGAAGGCGGCGGCCCGGTCGCCGGGGTTGTAGAGCCGGCAGGTGGACAGCGACAGGCACCCGCATCCGATGCACTCGGTGAGCCCGTCGCGCAGCGCCCCGAGAAGGGCGATGCGCTCTTCCAGTCGCTCCCGCCATGCCCGCGACAACCGGGCCCAGTCGGCCCGGCTCGGGGCGTGCCCGGCGGGCAGGGTGGCCAGCGCCTCGGCGATCTCGTCCAAGCTCACTCCCACGCGCTGAGCCACACGGATGAAGCCGATGCGCCGCAGCGTGTCGCGTCGGAAGCGTCGCTGGCCGCTCGGTGTGCGCACCGAGGTGACGAGGCCCTTCTGCTCGTAGAAGCGGATGGCGGATGTGGCCAGACCGGTTCGGCCCGCCACCTCGCCGATGGTGAGGAGCGTCTCCACGGCACTTCCCTGTCGTCCCCGCCCGGGGCTTGACTTAAACTTTACTTTAACTTCTACCGTGGTGGAGAAGACGGTCGGTTCGTCTCGGCCCGATCGGGCCGGGCCGGCCGAGGAGGTGGTGGAACATGCCTGTGGCCCTGGTCACCGGAGGATCTCGGGGGTTCGGTCGAGCCCTGGCTGCGCTCCTGGCGGCGGACGGATGGAGCGTGGTGGTCGACGCCCGGAACGCTGCCGAGCTCGAAGCGTCCGCCGCCGAGCTCGGCGTGTCGGGCGCAACGGTGCGGGCCGTCCCGGGCGACGTACGCGACCCTGCCCACAGGCAGGCGCTCGTGAGCGCGGCCGAGGAGCTCGGCGGGCTCGACCTGTTGGTGAACAACGCCGGGGCGCTCGGCCCCTCCCCCCTGCTGTCCCTCGCCCAGGTCGACGGGGTCGATCTGGCCGAGTTGTTCGACGTGAACGTGGT
>JASHUM010000102.1 GCA_030040015.1 Acidimicrobiales bacterium | reverse complement strand
TGCGCACGGCGCTCGAGGGACGGGCCTTCACCGCGGCTCGACGGCGGGGCAAGCTGCTCGTGCTCGACGTGGAGGGCGGCGGGCGCCTCGGGTTGCGCTTCGGGATGACCGGGCGTCTGCACGTGGACGGCACGAGCGGTGTGGAGCGCCTGGTGTACGCCAGCGATCGGCGACTGCCCGCCTGGGACCGCTTCTCGGTTTCCTTCGACGACGGCGGGGCGTTGGTGGTGAGCGACCCTCGCCTGCTCGGAGGAGTCGTGCTCGATCCCGACGAGGAGGCGCTCGGCCCCGACGCCATGGCCGTGTCCGGTGCCGAGCTGTACCGGGCGCTGGGGCAGAGCCGGGTGGCGCTCAAGGCCCGCCTCATGGACCAGTCCCGGTTGGCAGGCGTGGGCAACCTCATCGCCGACGAAGTGCTGTGGAGGGCGTCGCTGTCACCGCTTCGGGCCGCCGGATCGCTGTCCGCGGCCGATCGACGCCGCCTCCTCCACCACCTGCGGCGAACGCTCGACGAGTTGGTCGAGTCGGGCGGCTCGCATCTCGGCGAGCTCATGGAGGAACGCGTCGTGGGCGGGCACTGCCCCCGCTGTGGCGCCGAGTTGCGTCACGACCGCGTGGGAGGTCGCAGCACCTGGTGGTGCGCCAACCATCAGCGCTGAGGCACGGACTCCTCGATCAGCACGGACTCCTCGATCAGCACGGACTCCTCGATCAGGGCACGGTCAGTCGAGAGCCCGGGCCGCCTCCAGGACCTTCCCGGCGTGCCCGTCGGCCCGCACGCCGTACCACGCCTGTCGCACCCGGCCCTCGGGACCGATCAGGAACGTGGAGCGGATGACGCCGGTGGTCTTGCGCCCGTACAGGGTCTTCTCCCCCCAGGCGCCGTAGCGCTCCATGACCCCGTGGCCGGGGTCCGACAACAAGGGGAAGCGGAGCTTGAACTTGGAGCGAAAGGCGCGATGGGACGGCGCGTCGTCGGGTGAGACGCCGACCACGGTCACACCCGCCCGGTCGAAGGCGCGCAAGTTGTCGTTGAATTGACACGCCTCCTTGGTGCATCCCAGTGTGTCGTCGGCGGGGTAGAAGTACACGACCACCGGCGCCCCGGCGAAGTCCTTGAGCGACACCTTGGTGCCGTCCTGGTCGGGCAGCGAGAAGGCGGGGGCCTTGTCCCCGGCGCTGAGCCTGTCCATCTCCGGTCCTCGTCGAGCTCGGGCCGGCTGACGGCCCCGGCACACCATGGCACATCGTGCGCGAGACTCGGGCCGAACGGGAGCTCGGGGGACCGGGCTGAGAGGGCGTCTGGGCCGGCGCCGACCGAAGGAACCTGAACCGGGTAATGCCGGCGGAGGGAGGAGCGCCGATGTCTCGTGGGACCGGAGCTGTCGAGAGGTCCGCTGGCAACGGGTCGGAGCCGGCCCGGAGCAAGGTCTACGTCGAAGGACCCGGGGGGATCCGGGTGCCCTTCACCGAGGTGCGCCTGCGCCCCCCCGCCGGGGCGCCGAGTTCCCAAGCCGAGGCGCCCGTGCGCCTGTACGACACCTCGGGCCCCGGCGGGGACCCCGGGCGCGGGCTCCCCGCCCTGCGCGCCAGGTGGATCGCCGCACGAAGCGACACCGAGGAGCACGAGGGCCGGACCGTGTCGCGCCGCGACGACGGCCGGGCCGCCGTGCGCCGTCACGTCGGTCCTGCCCCGTGGCCGGGGCCGGGGCGGCCGCCCCGGCGGGCGCGCTCGGGCCCGGTGACCCAGCTGCACTACGCCCGGGCCGGGCTCGTGACCGAGGAGATGCACTTCGTGGCCCTGCGCGAGCAGATGGAACCCGAGGACGTGCGGGCCGAGGTCGCCGCCGGGCGGGCCATCATCCCGGCCAACGTGAACCACCCCGAGTCCGAGCCCATGGCCATCGGGCAGCGGTTCCTGGTCAAGGTGAACGCCAACATCGGCAACTCTGCGGTCACCTCGTCGGTCGAGGAGGAAGTCGAGAAGCTGACGTGGGCCACCCGGTGGGGGGCGGACACGGTGATGGACCTGTCGACCGGGCCGGACATCCACACCACCCGGGAGTGGATCCTGCGCAACTCGCCGGTGCCGGTGGGGACGGTCCCCGTCTACCAGGCGCTCGAGAAGGTCGACGGCCGTCCCGAGGCGCTCACGTGGGAGGTCTACCGCGACACCGTGGTCGAGCAAGCCGAGCAAGGCGTGGACTACTTCACCGTGCACGCCGGCGTGCTTCTCCGCTACGTGCCGCTCACCGCCGCCCGGGTCACCGGCATCGTGAGCAGGGGCGGGTCGATCATGGCGGCGTGGTGCCTGGCGCATCACGAGGAGAACTTCCTCTACACCCACTTCGAGGAACTGTGCGAGATCATGGCCTCCTACGACGTGGCCTTCTCACTCGGAGACGGGCTCCGTCCCGGCGCGGTGGCGGACGCCAACGACGAGGCCCAGCTGTCCGAGTTGCGCACCCTCGGGGAGCTGACCGACCTGGCGTGGTCGCACGGGGTCCAGGTCATGATCGAAGGGCCCGGGCACGTGCCCCTGCACCGCATCGCCGAGAACGTCGAGTTGCAACGGCAATGGTGCCACGACGCCCCCTTCTACACACTCGGCCCGCTCACCACGGACATCGCTCCCGGTTACGACCACATCACCTCGGCCATCGGGGCGGCGGTGATCGGCATGCACGGCACGGCCATGTTGTGTTACGTCACGCCCAAGGAGCACCTCGGGCTTCCCGATCGTGACGACGTCAAGGCCGGGATGATCGCCTACAAGATCGCCGCCCACGCCGCCGATCTGTCCAAGGGCCATCCCGGTGCGCAGGAGTGGGACGACGCCCTGTCCAGAGCGCGCTTCGAGTTTCGCTGGGAGGACCAGTTCGACCTCGCCCTCGACCCCGAGACGGCGCGTGCCTACCACGACGAGACCTTGCCGGCGGCGCCCGCCAAGACGGCGCACTTCTGCTCCATGTGCGGCCCCAAGTTCTGCTCGATGCGCATCAGCCACGACGTGCGTCGCATGGCCGAGGAGCGCGGCCTGTCCCCGGAGGAGGTCGTGGAGGAGGGGCTGCACGACAAGGCGGTGGAGTTCGTCTCCGCCGGTGCCTCCCTCTACCACGAGAGCCCGCCGCGCCCGACGCCGACCGGCTGAGGTGGTCGTGTCGACGGCCATCTCGCAGAGACGCGAACTGGGCCGGTAGACTGGTGGCGCGTGCCGGAGCGAGGGCTTCGGCACCGGGGTCTTCCTCACCTTGCTTCCGGCGCCCGAGGGTGCCTGCGGAGTCCCGAGGCGGACCCGCCCGACGGCCGACCTGCGGTCGTCGCCGACACGAAGCAAACGAGAGGCCCAACGTGACCCAAATGGCCGAGCGTCCGCAACAGGACGCGCGCCTGCCCACCTTCGCCGAGCTCGGCGTGTCCGCCGCCCTGGTGGCCGAGCTCGAGCGCCAGGGCATCGTCCATCCCTTCCCCGTCCAGGCCCTCACCGTTGGCGACGGCCTGGCCGGCCGCGACGTGTGCGGCAAGGCCAAGACGGGATCGGGCAAGACCCTCGCCTTCGGGCTGCCGCTGCTCATGCGGGTGTCGAAGGCCGCCCCGGGCCGCCCCCGGGGCCTGGTGCTGGTCCCCACCCGGGAGCTGGCCCTGCAGGTCGGCGACGTGCTCGGCCCGTTGGCCGCCGCCGTCGATCGGCGGGTGGTGGTGGTCTACGGGGGCTCGGACATCGAGCGCCAGATGAAGAAGCTCCGCAAGGGGGCGGACGTGGTCGTCGCCACGCCGGGGCGGCTCATCGACCTGGGCGAGCGGGGCGCGGCGTCGCTCGAGGACGTGGAGGTGGCCGTCCTGGACGAGGCCGACCGCATGGCCGACATGGGGTTCTTGCCCCAGGTGGACTGGTTGCTGCGCCGGGTGGCCGGTGCGCATCAGACCATGCTCTTCTCGGCCACCCTCGACGGCGACGTGGACCGGCTCGTGCGCCGCCACCTTCGAGACCCGGTGCGCCACGAGGTGGCTTCCGAGAGCCCCACGGTGGACTCCATGGAGCACCGCTTCCTCCAGGTGCACCAGATGGACAAGGTGAAGGTGGCCGCCGCCATCTGCCGGGGAGCAGGCAAGGTCCTGGTGTTCGTGCGGACCAAGCGAGGTGCCGATCGTCTGGTGGACCAGCTGAGGCGCGAGGGCGTGCGGGCCGGCGCCATCCACGGGGACCTGCGCCAGAGCTCGAGAGAGCAGGCCCTCGACCAGTTCACGACCGGCCGGCTGCCGGTGCTCGTCGCCACCGACGTGGCGGCACGCGGCCTGGACATCGAAGACGTCGAGGTGGTGGTGCACTTCGACCCGCCCGAGGACCACAAGGCCTATCTGCACCGCTCGGGACGCACCGCCCGGGCCGGCGATGCGGGCGTCGTCGCCACCCTGGTGCTGTGGGACCAGATCCTCGAGGTCGAGCGGATCCAGAAGCGCCTCGGGCTCGCCGTTCCCATCGTCGAGGTGTTCTCGAACGACCGGCGCCTCGCCGACCTCGCCTCCTGGTCGCCGGCCGGCGAGGGTGCCGCCTGAGCTCATGCCCGAGCAGCGCGCCGTGGAGGTAGAAGTGTCCCCCGAGGGCGTCGGCCGCGTCCTCGTCGTCACCGCCCACCCCGACGACGTCGACTTCGGCGTGGCCGGCTCCGTGGCCCTATGGACCAAGGCCGGTGTCGAGGTGGCCTACTGCGTCGTCACCGACGGGGACGCCGGCGGTTCGGACCGGACGGTGTCGCGCCAGGAGATGGCTCGTATCCGCCGGCGCGAGCAAGAGGAGGCGGCCGCCGAGGTGGGGGTGCACGAGGTGGTGTTCCTCGGGCATCCCGACGGGCGGGTCACGTCCAGCATCGAGCTGCGACGCGACGTGAGCCGCCAGATCCGCCGTCTGCGCCCTGACCGGGTGGTGTGCCAGTCGCCCGAGCGGTACTGGGATCGTCTCGGTGCCAGCCATCCTGACCACCTCGCTGCCGGTGAAGCGACGGTGTGCGCCGTCTACCCGGACGCCCGCAATCCCTTCGCCCACCCCGAACTGCTCGACGAGGGACTCGAGCCCTGGACCGTGCCTGAGATGTGGCTGATGGCCGTTCCCGAACCCACCCACGCCGTCGACGTCACCGACACCTTCGAGCGCAAGATGGCGGCGCTGAGTTGCCATCGGAGCCAGATCGCCGACCCGGTCGCCCTCGAAGAGCGTGTACGCGGCTGGCTCGGTGACGGGGCTCGGCGGGCCGGGCTTCCCGAGGGCCGCCTGGTCGAGTCGTTCCGCGTGGTGCGCATCGGCTGAGTGCCGAGCGGGCGCGCCTGGTTCGAGGCGCGCTCAGAGCCAGGTCAGGTCGTCGTCCGGACTGTCGGTCACCCGCGCACAGGTGGGGCAGTACCAACGGGGCTCGAGGGCGGTGCCGCACGCCCGGTGGTGGGGCCCGACCGGTTCGTCCCCGGACCCGCGCCCTCCCCACCGGGTGAGGAGCAGGACGGCGCCGGCCAGGTCGCGGCCGGCCTCGGTGATCCGGTACTGGTGGCGCCGGGGGCGCTCGGAGTACGGGGCGGCCACGACCAGACCGTCCTGTTCGAGGCGACGCAGCCGGGCGCTGAGCACGTTGGGGGCCACCCCGGGCAGCGCCACCTGGAGCTCGCTGAAACGCCTGGGGCCCTCGAGCAGCACCTCCACCACCTGGAGGCTCCACCGGTCGCCCACCTGGGCCATGGCCGCGTCGAGGGCCGAGGACACGCCGGCCATGTTCGCGTCCGGTCCGGCGCCTGTCGCGGAGCTGCCCATGGTGTGATAGTAACTTGTAAATAGCTATCTACTAGCATTCCTAGGCAGGAGAGACAGGAGCGGAGATGACGTCGGTGCTCGAGGACATGTCGGCGGCGGTATCGGACCTGGCCGGGCGCATCGGTCCGGCAGTGGTGGGTGTGGGCCGGGGCGGCAGCGGTCTGGTCGTGGGCGACGGGGTGGTCGTCACCAACGCCCACAATCTGCGAGAGGGAGACGTGGCGGTGGCCTTTGCCGACGGGCGCCGGGAGGCCGGTTCGGTCGCCGGCGCCGACCTGCACGGTGACCTGGCAGTGGTGTCGGTCGACACCGCCTCGGTGTCTGCGCCGGCCTTCGCCGGCGCCGTCGCATCCCCGGGCACGCTCGTGGTCGCCTTGGCCAATCCGGGGGGATCGGGCGTGCGAGTCAGCCTCGGCGTGGTCAGCGCCGTCGACGTGGTGTTCCGAGGCCCCGGTGGGCGTCGGGTGAGCGGGGCGATCGAGCACACCGCCCCGCTGGCCCGGGGGTCGTCGGGGGGCCCCGTCCTCGACGTCACGGGCGCGGTGGTGGGCATCGACACGCACCGGATCGAGGGTGCCTACATTGCTCTGCCCGCCGACGACGACCTGCGGGCGCGCATCGACGCCCTGGCCAGTGGCCAGACCCCCCGCCGTCCCCGTCTCGGGATCGCCGCGGCGCCGCGACGCGTGGCCCGGCGTCTGCGCCAAGCCGTCGGCCTCCCCGAACGCGACGGCGTGCTCGTCCACGCCGTAGAGGAGTCCGGTCCCGCCGCCGCAGCCGGCATTCGCCAGGGCGACCTGATCGTGCGCGTCGGTGGCTTCGACGTCACCGACGTGGACAGCCTGGCCGCCGCCCTGGAAGCCGCACCGGGCGGTCAGGACGTGCCGGTCGACGTGGTGCGCGGCGCCGAGGAGCTGACCGTGGACGTTCACCTGCCCGACTAGGCGCTCAGGGTGGGGACCCGGGCCAACCGACGGGCCGACTCCTCAGAACCCACCTCCGCCGCCACCCCCACCTCCGCCGCCGCCCCCGGGTCCGTCTCCGCCCGGCGAGGGGGCTGTGGTCGTGGTGGTGGTTGTGGTCGTCGACGGGTTGGCGACCCCCAACGCCGTAGCCAGCATCCCGACGTCGGTGAGCAACGTCGAGGCCTCAGCCGCCGTCATGCTGCCGTTGGCGCTGGCATTGCTCACGGTCTGCTCGATGTTGCCCAACGCCGTCTCGGTCTGGTCGGTGTTGCCCTGCGCCGCCCCTGACAGCGCCTGGCCCAGCTGGTT
>JASHUM010000101.1 GCA_030040015.1 Acidimicrobiales bacterium | reverse complement strand
GTTCAGGGGGAACAGGGTCACGGCTCGCGACTCGAGCATCGTCTGCGTCGCCTCGAGCGTGTTGCTGTCCTGCAGGGCGTACTCCTTGAAGGTCACCGCCGCCAGTTCCTGGCGCACGCGCTCGGTGGCGGTGGCGGGCGGCACGAAGTACAGCGTCCCTTCGAAGACATGGCTGTTGTACGCCGTCGGCCAGTAGTGGTAGGTGAGGTACCACCCCGGAGCCCACACGAGCAGCATGAAGTTCGGGAAGAAGACGAAGGAGTCGATCCCCCACGCCGGGTTGCCGGCCGGGTTGAGCCCCGGGGGAAGTGGGTCGAGCCCTTCGATGCCGGGCCGGTCCCAGGGCCCGAACAGCCCGCTGCGCAGCTTCTGCTCGATGGGCTTCACCATGTTGATGTCCTTGGGCGGCGCCATGCCACCCCACGAGGACACCATCCCGTGCGGCCCGTCGAGCTTGTAGGCGAGGGCCTCATAGCCGATTCCCTGCAACTTGCGCGACTCGTCGGCCACCGCCTGCCTCGCGTGCAGGACAGGAGCGTGGTAGAACTCGGCGAAGGCGTCGATGAACAACTTCCAGTTCGCCCCGACAACGGCGCGGTACTTGTAGACCTGGGTCATCTTGTCGAACGGGTAGCCGGCGATGCCCGCCCCGAGCTCCCCCAAGTAATCGGCCACTGGAATTGTGTTGGTCGGATCGACGTTCACCCAGATGAACCCCTCCCACACCTCGCACTGCACCGGGACGAGCCCGTACTGCGCCTTGTCGAGGTCGAAGAACTCCGGTTCCTGCTGCACGAAGGTGCAGGCACCCTCGAGGTCGTAGCGCCACCCGTGGTACTTGCAGGTGAACTGCCGGCACATCCCCGACGTCTCTTCGCCGGGGTAGTCGTTCCATACGAGCTTGTTGCCCCGGTGCCGGCACATGTTGTGGAAGGCGCGGACCTCACCGTCGGTGCCCCGCACCACGATCACCGAGGTACCCGCGGCGTGCAGCTCCTTGGTGAAGTAGCTGCCCGCACGGGCCAGCTCCTCGACCCGGCCCACGTTCAGCCACGACCGGGCGAAGATGGCCTTGCGCTCGAGGTCGTAGTGCTCGGGGGTGATCGAGTCCTCGTAGGACACCGGGCCCGTGCCCAGCTCGGGGTAGTGTTCGGTCCAGCTGCCTTCGACCGGCTTTTCGAAATGCGGCATCACGGTCCCTTTCGTTGGTCCTGCTTGGCCAGCAGGCGGTCGAGGTTGGCCCGCAACTCGGGCGACGTGAACGAGCGGTCCTCGGCGGCCAGGGCGAAGTCGAGCGTGGCCAGCACGGCCCGCTCGAGGTGGAGGTTGAGGACGCGCTTGGTGTCCTCGACCGCCCCTTGGGGCAGCGCGGCGATCCTCCGGGCGCAGTCGAGCGCCTGGGCCAGCACCTCGTCGTCGGGGACGACGTGGTTCACCAAGCCGATCTCCGCCGCCCGCCGGGCGGGGATGCGGTCGCCGGTGAGGGCGTACTCCTTGGCCAGCTGCAAGCTCATGAGCAGGGGCCACGTGACGGGGCCCCCGTCGGCGGCCACCAGCCCCAGAGCCACGTGCGGATCGGCGAGATGGGCGCTCGCGGCCATGAACACGATGTCCGAGAGCGCCACCAGGCTGCACCCCAACCCCACGGCCGGGCCGTTCACCGCAGCGACGACCGGGACCCGGCAGCCGACCATGCCGGTCACGATCTGCCGCCCGTGTGCCAAGGTCTGGCTGCGCAGCACGGGGTCACGTGAGAGCTCGTCCAGGTAGCCGAAGTCGCCCCCGGCCGAGAAGGCCCTGCCGTTGCCGGTGAGGACCACGACCCTGGCCTCGCCGTCGGCGTCGATCTGCGGGAACAGGGCGGCCAGACCGGCGTGGAGCTCGTGGTTGGTGGCGTTCAGCTGCTCGGGCCGGTCGAGGCGGACGATGCGTACCGGGCCGTCGACCTCCACCTGGATGTGCGGGCCCACCTCGTACTTGCTCATGACGGCAGCCTCAAGATGTGCCGGGCCACCACGTTGCGCTGGATCTGCGACGTCCCGCCCATGACGCTCTGGGCGCGGCTGTAGAGATACGCCTTGAGCCACGTGTCGTCACCACCGCCCGCCCCGCTGCCGCCGACGGCCAGGGCGGCGTGGCCCACGGCTTGCTCGACCTCGGTCATGAGCAGCTTGTCCACCGACCCTTCGGGCCCGTGCCAGACGCCGTCGAGGCGCTCGGAGAGACGACGGCGCACGTGCAGCCGCAACATCTCCGCCTCGACGATGGCCCAACCCAGCTCGCGCACCTGCCCAGGCGCATAGGCGCCGGGCTCCTTGCGCACCCGGGCCACCAGCTCGTGGACGAGCTTGCCGTAGCGGGCCACGTACCCGAGCTCACCGGGCTCGCGCTCGTGGGACACGACGGTCATGGCCAGCGCCCAGCCCTCTCCCGGAGCGCCGATCATGTTGGCAGCCGGCACCCGGGCGCCGTCGAGGACGACCTCGCCGAACTCCTTGGTGATGCCGTTGCTCATGCGCAGCGGACGCTGGTGCACGCCCGGCTGGCGCATGGGCAGCGCGAAGGCGGAGATGCCCTTGTGCTTGGCCACCTGCGGGTCGGTCCGGGCCAGCAGCAGGCACCACTCGGCATCGTCGGAATAGCTCGTCCACACCTTGTGCCCGTGGACGACGAAGT
>JASHUM010000010.1 GCA_030040015.1 Acidimicrobiales bacterium | reverse complement strand
GGCGGGCGCCTCGACCGATTCCTGACCCTGGCCCGTGAATACGGGGCTGCCGTCGTCTGTACGTGCATCGACACAGACGGCCAGGCTCGAACGGCGGAGTGGAAGCTACGAGCGGCGAAGGCGATCCATGACGTCGCCGTCGAGCGGTATCACCTGGAGCCGAGCGATCTCGTCTTCGACCCGCTCGTGCTCCCCCTTTCCACCGGCATGGAGGAGGGCAGGCGCGACGGGATCGAGACCATCGAGGGCATCCGGCGGATCAAAGAGGGGCTCCCGGGCGTCTTCACCATCGTGGGGCTCTCGAACGTCTCGTTCGGGCTCAGTCCTGCCGCCCGGCACGTGCTCAACTCGATGTTCCTCCACGAGTGCGTGGAGGCCGGGCTGGACGCCGCCATCGTCCACGCGGCGCGCATCATCCCCTTGTCCAAGATCGACGAGCGGGCCCGAGAGGTCTGCCTGGACCTCATCTACGACCGCCGTCGTGACGGGTACGACCCCCTGGCCGAGCTCCTCTCGCTGTTCGAGGGAGTCGCGTCCGACACGTTGGCCACCGAGGACCGCTCGAACTGGACGGTGGAGGAGCGGTTGCAGCGGCGGATCGTCGACGGCGACCGCAACGGCCTCGAGGGCGAGCTCGAGGAAGCCTTGGCTGCCGGCCATTCGCCCCTGGGCGTGGTCAACGACGTCCTTCTGGCCGGGATGAAGACGGTGGGAGACCTCTTCGCCTCCGGAGAGATGCAGCTCCCCTTCGTCCTGCAGTCGGCCGAGACGATGAAGGCCGCCGTCTCCTACCTCGAACCGCGGATGGAGAAGACCGACCAAGGAGGCAAGGGCACCATCGTCCTGGCCACGGTCAAGGGTGACGTCCACGACATCGGTAAGAACCTGGTCGACATCATCCTCACCAACAACGGCTACGACGTGCGAAACCTCGGGATCAAGATCGGAATCAGCGAGATGGTGCAAGCCGCCGAGGAGAGCAGGGCCGACGCCATCGGGATGAGCGGGCTGCTGGTGAAGTCCACGCTGATCATGCGGGAGAACCTGGAGGAGCTCAACGACCGCGGGCTCGCCCACATCCCTGTCCTGCTCGGTGGGGCTGCCCTCACCCGGACCTACGTCGAGCGGGACCTGCGAAGCGTGTACCAGGGACGGGTGTTCTACGGCAAGGATGCATTCGAGGGGCTTCGCACCATGGACCGCCTGGTCGAGCTCAAGCGCACCGGCGAGGAGGACCCGGACTTCGGGAGAGAACTGGGCGGGCGCAAGCTGCCGCCCCGCAAGAGCCAGATCGCCACCGCCGATGGCGACGACGAGGTGCCGGCCCGGTCGCCCGAGGTGCGAGAGGACAACCCGGTCTTCGTGCCACCGTTCCTCGGGAGCCGGGTGGCCAAGGGCATCCCTCTCGACGACATCGCCGCCTATTTGAACAAGACCGCCCTGTTCCGAAACCAGTGGGGATACCGGCCCGAGAACGGCGAGAACGACGAGGAGTTCAAGGAGCGCGTCAGCGCCGTGCTTCGCGCCGAGCTGGACAAGGCCAAGGCGCGTGACCTGCTCGTACCCCAGGTGGCCTGGGGCTTCTACGCCGCCAATTCCGAGGGCGATGACCTCGTCCTGTGGGCGGATGAAGAGCGCAGCTCCGAGCTCACCCGGTTCCACTTCCCCCGCCAGCGCAAGTCCCCGTGGCTGTGCATCGCCGACTTCTTCCGTCCCGCATCGTCCGGCGATCTCGACTACGCCGCGTTCCATCTCGTCACCATGGGAGCGGAGGTCTCGGCCGAGACCTCCCGGCTCTTCGCAGAGAACCACTACACCGAGTACCTGCACCTGCACGGCCTTGGCGTCGAGATGGCCGAGGCGCTGGCCGAGTACTGGCACCGCCGCATCCGCGAGGAATGGGGTTTCGCCGACGAGGACGGCCCCAGCCTGCTCGGGCTGTTCCGCCAGCAGTACAGGGGAGGCCGCTATTCGTGGGGGTATCCGGCCTGCCCGGACCTCGAGGACAACGCCAAGGTGGTCGAGCTCCTCCAGGGCGGACGGATCGGTGTGGAGGTGAGCGAGGGATTCCAGCTGCACCCCGAACAATCGACGCTCGCCATCGTCTGCCACCACCCCGAGGCCAAGTACTTCGTGGCCTGACTACCCTCGACGGTCAGCGTCCGCCGAGGCCGAGTGGGCTGGCGCTGACGCCGCCGTCGACGACCACGGCGGCACCGTTCACGAACCGAGCCTGCTCCGAGCACAGGAAGGCCACGACCTTGCCGAAATCGGCAGGGTCCCCCATCAAGCCGTCCACCGAACCCCCGAGCTCGAGGGCCCGCTCGGTGGCGTGAGGGCCGGGACAGACCAGGTTCATGGTGATCCCGGCTCCCTCGGCGGCCAGGTCGCCGGCCGCGGTGCGGGCCCAGGCCCAGAGACCGGTGCGGGCCAGGTTGGAGAGGGCGAGAGTCGGGATGGGGAGCACCACCGAGTACGAGGTGATGCAGCAGATACGCCCCCAGCCGGCTGCGCGCATGTGGGGTAGGGCGGCCCGGACCAGGCGGACCGAGGTGAGGAGGTTTGCCTCCACCGCGCCCCGAACCCCCTCGTCGTCGGCCTCGAGGGCACGCAGCCGGGGCGGCCCGCCTGCGTTGGCCACCACGATGTCGAGCCGCCCGAACCGCTCGGTGGCAGCCGCTACGAGATGCTCGGGAGTGGTGCGATCGACGATGTCGGCGGGCACGGCGAGGACCTCGGCGCCGGACTGGCCGAGCTCGCGGGCGGTCCTCTCGAGCCGTTCGGCTCCGCGTGCGCTCACGACCACCTTGCAGCCCTCGGCTGCGAGCGCCTCGGCCGCCGCCTTCCCCAGTCCCGCCGACGATGCGGTCACAAGGGCGACGCGGCCTCCGATGCCCAGGTCCAACGCTCAGGTCTCCACCGAGACGAGTCCATGGTCGGCCTGGTTGAGCACATCGGGACCTTCTGGGCCTACCACCACGATGTCCTCGAGCCGCATGCCGAAGCGTCCGGCGAAGTAGAGCCCGGGCTCGACGGAGAACGCGTGGCCCACGACCAGGCGGGTCCGGTTCCCGGCCACCATGTAGGGGTCCTCGTGCTCCTCGATCCCGATGCCGTGCCCGGTGCGGTGGACGAACCGTTCGCCGAGACCGGCGTCGGAGATCACCTGGCGGGCGGCGCGGTCGACGTCCTCAGCCGTCGCCCCGGGACGCGACGCTGCGACTCCCGCCGCTTGCGCGGCTCGAAGCACCTCGTAGCACTCCACGATCTGCGGGTCGGGCTGCCCGGCGACGACGGTGCGGGTGATGTCCGAGCAGTACCCCACCCCTTCGTCCCCGACGAGCTCGCCACCGAAGTCGCAGACGACCACGTCGCCGGGTTCGATCACTCTCGGTCCGGCGTCGTGATGCGGGCTCGCACCGTTCGGTCCGCTCCCCACGATGGCGAAGTTGACGCGCCGATGTCCTTCCTCGACGAGGCGGGACGCCAGGTCGTTCGAAAC
>JASHUM010000100.1 GCA_030040015.1 Acidimicrobiales bacterium | reverse complement strand
GGCCGAGAGCGCCGGCGACAGGACTCGTCTCGCCCGTCACGAGCGCGGCCGCCGGTGCGGCGTCCCTCACCACGTGGGCCAGCTCTCGCACGGTGAGGGCGGGGTTGACGGGAACGACCGTGACGCCGGCTCGGAGCGCGCCGACGTGGGACACCACGGCGTCCGCCGAACGGTCGGGGCTCCAGAGAACGACGGACCCGGGCCCGAGGCCGAGCGCCTGCAGCCCGGCGGCGGCACGGCGGGAGCGTTCGTCGAGCTCGCCGGCGCGCACCACCCGGCGCGCGTCGGGAGCGGACGGGTCCACCTCGACGAGCACCGGTGCGCGGGGTTCCGCCGCCCACACGCTTGCCCACGTGGCCGGGAGCCCGGGAGGACGGCCCTCACCCACGGGGTCGAAGTCGGCGCCGGCCGGCAGGTGATGGCGCCAGCTCAAGGGCGTCGCCGGCGGCACCGGGCCACGCTAGCCCCGGCGTGCGGGCGCCTAGCCTGAGACGGGTGAGCCCGAGACGCGTCGCCATCGTCCCCCACACCCACTGGGACCGGGAGTGGTACGAGCCGTTCCAGAGCTTCCGTCTGCGGCTCGTCCGCACGATCGACGGGCTCCTGAACCTCCTCGAAGGCGATCCCTCCTATGCCCACTTCCTCCTCGACGGGCAGATGGCGGTCGTCGACGACTATCTCGAGGTACGGCCCGAGGCGGCGCGACGGCTGAGAGCGCTGGCCGCTTCGGGGCGGCTGTCGATGGGCCCGTGGTACATCCTGATGGACGAGTTCCTGGCCACCGGCGAGACCATGGTGCGCGACCTCCAGCTCGGGATCGAGAAGGCCGCCGCGTTCGGTGGCGCCATGGAAGTCGGCTACCTGCCCGACATGTTCGGCCACGTCGCCCAGATGCCCCAGCTGCTCGCCCAGGCCGGGCTCTCGCACGCGGTGGTGTGGCGCGGCGTTCCCTCGGTTGTGGACCGCAACGCGTTCTGGTGGGAAGCGCTCGACGGGTCGACGGTGCGAGCCGAGTACCTGGTGGTGGGCTACAGCAACGGCTCGTCGATCCCCGACGACGCCAAGGCGCTCTTGCGTCGTGTCGCCGATCACGACCAGGAAGTCGGGTCGTTCCTCCTCGACGGAATGCTGTTCATGAACGGCACCGATCACCAGGCCCCCCAGCCCTGGTTGGGCCGGGTGGTGGCCGAGGCCAACGAGCTGCAGGACGACTACCGGCTCGAGGTCACCTCACTCGCCGAGTACCTGCACACTGCCCCGACCGAAGGCCTGCCCCGCTGGCGCGGCGAGCTGCGCTCGGGCGCTCGCGCCAACGTGCTCATGGGTGTGGCGTCGACGCGTGTCGACGTGAAACAGGCGGTGGCGAACGTTGCGGCAGCCCTCGAACGTCGAGCCGAGCCGTGCGCGGCGCTCCTGCTGCCGCCCGAGCGATGGCCTCGTGCGCTTCTCGACATCGCCTGGAGGGAAGTCATCCGCAATTCGGCGCACGACTCCATCTGCGCCTGCTCGGTCGACGAAGTCACCGACGCCGTGCTGACGCGATATGCCGAAGCTCGGCGCATCGCCGAGGGGGTGGCAGAGGAGGCGCTGACCGAGCTCTCCCGTTCGTTGCGACATGCGGGACCGGTCGCCGTCAACCCCACGTCCCACGCCCGCTCCGGCGTCGTCGAGATCGCCGTGCCGGGCGAGGACGTCCCCGTGGGCGCGCAGGGGCTACCCGAGGAGCCCGGCGTCTTCGGCATCCCCCGGGGACTGGGGGCGTTGACGCTCGACGCCGCCACCGTGCGCACCATCCTCGGGATGCTGCCGGGCGGCGCCCAGATCGACGCCCACACCTGGATCCAGGACGTGCGGGTCGACGAGGACGAATCGGGGATCGACATCACCATTGCCTTCGGCGGCGAAGAGCGCTTCGACGTCTCGATCTCGTCGATCAAGCAGGACCTCTACACCCGGTTGGGGGCGAGACCCGATGCCGTCGTGCGCATCCGTCTCGACCAGCCGGCGCTGCGGCGAGTGCTCGTCCGCACCGATCCTGTCCCCGGGTTCGGCTGGGCTCCGGTGACACCCCGCCCCCTCGAGCGCCCGGTGGTCGTCGATCAGCGCAGCGACGGCTCGGTGTCCATGGACAACGGGCGCTGTGTCGTGGTGGTCGATCCCTCGGACGGGTCGTTCTCGCTCGACGGCCTCGCCGGCCTCGGCCGCCTCGTCGACGGCGGCGACCACGGGGACTCGTACAACTACTCACCTCCCGCCCACGACCGGATCGTCGACGGCCCGGAATCGGTGGAGATCGCCGTGGACGAGGAAGGGCCGGTGCGGGGCCGGGTCACCATCGGACGAACGTACGTGTGGCCGGCCCTCGTCGACGGCACCACCCGTAGTCGCGTCGGCGAAGAACGCGTGCTGGTGTCCACCACGCTCGAGCTGTGCGCCGAGGACGCCCACGTGGGAGTGACCGTGCGGTTCGTCAACCCGAGCCGCGATCACCGGCTGCGTGTGCACCTCCCGCTCCCCCGCCCTGCGGACGGATCCGAGGCGGAGAGCGCATTCGCCGTCGTCCGGCGCGGGCTCACCTCGGAGGGCCGCCCCGACGAGTTCGGCCTCCCCACCTTCGCCAGCCAGCGCTTCGTGTCGGCGGGTGGTCTGACCGTCGTCCACCTGGGCCTGTGCGAGTACGAGCTCGTGGACGTGGAGGACGGCCCTGGGGGTGCCCGGGCGCGCACACTCGCCCTCACCCTGCTCCGGTCGACCGGCATGCTGTCGCGCCTGGGCATGGCCTATCGCCCGCTGCCCGCCGGGCCGCTCACCTCGGTGGAGGGCATGCAGATGGTGGGTCGAGCGCTCGAGTGCCGGTTCGCCGTCGCCGTCGACTGCGCCGATCCCTTCGCGCTGGCCGACGAGGTGCTCGTCCCGCTCGACCTGGTGCACGCCCCGGGCGGCGGCACCCGCCCCGAGCGAGGGCGGGCACTGGCCGTGGAAGGCGCCGAGGTCTCGGCCGTGCGCCGTGTGGCCGGCATGCTGGAGGTGCGCGTCTTCAACCCCACCACCTCGCCTGCGACGGTGCGGGTGGGAGAGCGCTCAGGCTGGCTCGTCGACCTCCGCGGACGGACCCTCGCCCTGGTGGACGGCTCCTTCGAGCTGCGGCCCTTCGGCATCGCCACCGTCCGCCTCCCCGGCGCCTGAGCCGGCGCCCGGATGGGGCGAGGCGCTCGAGGCGGCGGAGCGCAGCCCTTCGGTGAGGAGACGCTCGCCTCGGTCGCGTAGCTCCTCGATGTCGTGCAGCACCTCGGCCAGCCGCTCCCACCCGCGTCCGATCCGCTGGCCGCCGAACGTGGCGCGCTTTCCCGGACGGTGAAGCACCCAGAGCTGGACACGGCCCAGGTCCCGCAACACCCGGGGACGCACGGCGCGAAAGGCGAACTCTCCGTCGACGTCCGAGGCGTCGGCCTCACGGCCGGCCGGGTGCAGCTCGCGGAGGAGCGCGGCGTGGAAGTCGTCGGAGAGCAGGACGGTGCCCGGGTCGGCGAGCCCGACGACGGCGTGGGCCAGGTTCACGACCGGCCCGTAGTAGTCGCCGTCCTGGACCAGCACGGGCCCCTCGGCCAGGCCCACCCGCACGTCGGACAGCAGCTCGTCATCGGCGTACGCCTCGGCCAGGCCCAGGGCGATGCGGGCGGCGGCGACTGGCGACTCGGTGACGAACATTGCCTCGTCCCCGATCATCTTGACCAAGCGGCCGCCGGCCCCCGTGACCGTGTAGTGGGCAACCTCCTCGAAGCGGCTCACCACCGCTGCCAGCTCGTCCTCCGACAGGCGCTGGCTCAGCAGGGTGAAGCCGACCATGTCGGCGAATCCGACGCACAGCGAGGGCAGGGCCCCGGCGCCGCGTCTGCGCAGCATCATCGCCCGGCGGGTGGCGGCCTGGACGTGGCGACGCCAGGCGAACTCGAGCAGTCCCCCCATGGCCGGGAGCACCTCGTCTGCCAGCCGGGTGAAGAGGTCGGCCGCCTCGATGCTGTCCTCCACGCCCAAGAGGACGGCCAGTGGTCCGCCCATGACGGTGGGCGAGACCTGGGCTTCGGCGATCCGCGCCATCGACGAACCGATGACACGGGCCAGCTGCACGGCACTGTCGACCCGTGACGCCCCCACGGACAAGATGGCGTTGATGGTCACGATGGCCTGCACGTCGAGGTCGGTGAAGACGCGCTCGTCCGGACCGGGGGTGGGGAACCCGAGGGCCCGCCAGAACTTGCGGGCCAGCTCGACGGGCATGCCGGTGCGAGCAGCCACGTCGTCTTCCGTGTAGCGGCGCTCGGCAGGGACGAGGAGGCGGTCGGCGACGAGCAGGTCGAGCACGTCGTCGCGCTCGGCTCGGTCGATCTCCTGGGCGGGGATCCCGGCGTCGGCCAGGAAGGCGCGGACGCGGGCTCTGGCCGCGGCGCGCTCGGGCGTGCGCTCGGACGGCATCACGCCAGACCCTACGGCGTCAGGGTCTCGTGCGAGACGCCCACCCCTACACTGGCGCCCATGCGCCCCCCTGCGGGCATGCCACGTGTGCACGGGTCGGTGGTGTTGGTGCCGGTGAAGGCTTTCGCCAAGGCCAAAGCCCGTCTGGCTCCCACCTTGGACCCAGTCCGCCGTGCCGCGCTGGCGCAGGCCATGGCCGAGCGCGTGCTGGCCGCGGCGGCTCCTCTGCCCGTGGCAGTGGTGTGCGACGACGAGGACGTGGCGCGGTGGGCCGAGGCACGTGGCGCCATGGTCCTGCCCGAGCCGGGCCGCGGCCTCAACGGCGCCGTGCAGACCGGCGTACGCCGACTCAGTGACGCAGGGGCCAGCGAAGTGCTCGTGGTGCACGGGGATCTACCGCTGGCCGAGGGCATCGAGGAGTTGGCCGGGTTCCCGGGAGTCACGCTCGTCCCCGACCGTCGCGAGGACGGCACCACGGTGGTGTGCGTGCCCGCTTCGGCAGACTTTCACTTCGCCTACGGCCCGGGGTCGTTCTCCCGTCACCTGGCCGAGGCCGTTCGCCTCGACGTCACCTGGCGGGTGGTGCGCTCCCCGGCGCTGCGAGCCGACGTCGACGTGCCCGACGACCTGCTGCTGTCCCTCTCGATGTGGGAGGGCGGGTGAGGACGGCAGTGCCTTGACGGGGCGGCTCGTCGGCGTGGGCGAGCTCCCCGAGTCAGGTCCGGTGACGGTGGACTGGGGCCCGCCGGCGTCGGCGCTCGCCGTGGGCGCTCACCCCGACGACGTCGAGTTCGGCTGTGGGGCGACGTTGGCCAAGTGGGCGGCTTCTGGATGCCGCATCCACCATCTCGTCCTCACCGACGGGTCACGCGGCACGTGGGAGCGGGGTGAGAGCGGCCCCGAGCTCGTCGCCACACGGCGTGACGAGCAGCGCGAAGCCGCCCGCCGCCTCGGAGGTGCGGACGTCGAGTTCCTCGACCACGTCGACGGCGAGCTGGAAGCCGGCACGGCCGAGCGCAGGGAGGTGTGCCGTGCCATCCGCCGTCACCGCCCCGAGGCCGTCCTCGGCCACGATCCCTGGCGCCGCTACCGCCTCCATCCCGACCACCGTCAGGCGGGGTGGCTGGTGGTTGACGCCGTGGTCGCCGCCCGGGAGCCGACCATGTTCCCGGACCTGGGGCCGGCGCACCGGCCTTCCGCCTTGCTGCTGTGGGAGGCGGACGAGCCCAACCACGTCGAGCGGGCCGAGGGCCCGGGTCCCAAGGTGGAGGCGCTGCTGGCCCATCGCAGCCAGTACCGCACCACGCTCGGGATCGACGTCGTGGGGTCCGAGCTGGTCGGGATCGGGGAGCTGCGCCGGCGGATCGAGGAGCAGATGGCCGATCACGGCCGCCTGGGCCACATCCCCCAGGGCGAGGCCTTCCGCCTGATCACAGATCTCTGAGGGCCGCTCTGGGCGACCACCTTGCCCGCCGGGGGCAGAACGCGGCACGAGGGGCCCCGAAGGGCCCCTCGTCGCCGAACGAGCGGTGCTCGCTGCCGGCGTGCCGGCAGCCGGGCTCAGCTCCTCTTGGCCACCCGACGGCGCCGGACGCGCTTGCGTGCCGGGGTAGCGGCGGCGGCCTTCTTCGCCGGTGCCCGACGCTTGGCCGTCTTGCGGGCCGTGGTCCGCTTGGCGGCGGCCTTCTTCGCCGGCCGACGCTTGGCAGCCTTCTTCGCCGGCCGACGCTTGGCCGTCTTGCGGGCCGTGGTCCGCTTGGCGGCGGCCTTCTTCGCCGGCCGACGCTTGGCAGCCTTCTTCGCCGGTGCCCGACGCTTGGCCGTCTTGCGGGCCGTGGTCCGCTTGGCCGTGCGTTTGGCCGGCGCCCGCTTGGCGGCGGCTTTCTTGGCGGGAGCCCGCCGTTTGGCGGTCTTCCGTGTTGTCGCCCGCTTCACTGGCATTCTGCATGCCTCCTTACGGCCTTCCGGCCGATCTCTCTGTTGCTTACCTCGCCGGGGCTCGCCATTCGGCTTACCTCGCCGGGGCTCGCCTGACGGCCTTCTTTGCCGTTTTCTCTGCTGCTGTGCTCGCCAAGGCTCACCGGGTCATGACGACCGAGGCTCGCCTGACGACCTTCGATGCCGGTCGGGATCCCAGTCCGACAGGCAAACGTGCCGCGTGAGCGGCAGATCTCGTGCATATGGACGAGGGGCGGGCGATCACCTAACGGGTCGGCGCACATGCGCCGACACCGTGGCACTGTGCCAGCGACACAACTCGCGTGGCGGCCTCATGCCCCAATCTTTCCAATCGCTCCTCCAGCCAATTCCGGAATCCCATAAATCAAAGAAGGTTTTCGCGCCAAGGTCAAGCATTTCGCGCTTGGAGGGTGATAGGGGACGGATGTCGTCGCACGTCGCGTCACCGCATTCGTGCCATGTCGCGACACATGTACACGCCACCTATGGACGTGTAACGAGGTCCTTTGCAAGGATTTAGCGGCCATGGCGACATTGCCCGACGGCATCTACGACGTCATCGTGGTGGACGCCGAGACCACCGACGACGGTGATGTCCGCCTCGAGTTGACCATCACGCTCGGCCCCCACATCGGTCGCGTGGTGGCCCTGCGCGCCAGGCATGTCGAGAGCCAGGGTGCGTCCGTCGTCGATCCGTTGACACTGCTCGGGACCCCAGGAACACTGCGCGTGCGCCAAGGTGAGCCGCGTTTCCGCCCGGAATCGGCGTGAACAGGGCAGGGCCCCTCTATCTCGGCACCGGCACCGGAGGCCCGGTGTGGGCCGGAGACGAACAATCGGTGCTGGTTCTCGGGCCTCCGCGATCGGGCAAGACCTCGTGCCTCGTCGTGCCTTCGGTGCTGGCCGCTCCGGGACCAGCGGTGTCGACCTCCACCAAACCCGACGTCCTCTCCGCCACCGTCGGCTACCGGGCCGGCCTGGGCGAGTGTCTCGTGTTCGACCCGAGCTCGACCGTCGTCGTCCCGTCCGAGGCACGCCGGGTCCGGTGGTCGCCGGTGCCGGCGTGCACCCGATGGGACGACGCGCTGTTGGTCGCCCACGCCCTGGTGGGTGCCTCCCGAGCCGTCGGCGGGCAGCACGCCGCATCGAACGCCGACCACTGGCACGAGCGAGCCGAGGCGTTGCTCGCTCCCCTGCTGCACGCCGCCGCGCTGGGCGGCCAGACGCTGCCAACCGTGCTGTCGTGGGTCGACCGGCACCAGCCGCGCATGGCGCTCGAGGTGCTCGACGACGCCGGTCGTCACGTCGCCGCCGATCTGCTCGCCGGCATCGTCGCCACGGAGGGACGCGAGCAGAGTGGCATCTGGTCGACCGCTTCGGGTGTGCTGGCCGGATACCGCGCCGATGGAGCACTGGCCAGCACCGTCGAGCCCGACTTCGACGCCACGGAGTTCTGCCGGTCGGCTTCGACGCTGTACGTGTGCGCCACTGGTCGGCATCAGGCACTCGTCGCCCCCATGGTGGTGGGACTCTTGACCGAGATCCGTGCCGCCGCCTACGGCGAGCACGCCCGCTTCGTGCACGAAGGTGGTCCGAGACCGACGCCGGTGGTCCTCGCCCTCGACGAAGCGGCCAACATCGCTCCCATCCCCGATCTCCCGTCCATGGTGAGCGAGGGCGGAGGGCAAGGGCTTTCGACGCTCGTGTGCCTGCAGGACTTGTCCCAGGCGCGCTGGCGCTGGGGCTCGGCAGCAGAGGGATTTCTGTCGTTGTTCGGCACGACGGTGGTGCTGCCCGGGATCGGCGACCTGCGGACGTTGCAGGCGCTCTCGGCGCTCGGAGGTGAGCTCGACGTCACCCAGCGTTCGGTGAGCGCTCCGGTGATGCCCGGTGGGTGGACAGCGCTGTCACGCCATCTCGTCGGTGGCGGGCGGCTCCCGACACCCATGCCCAGTGTCACGGTGGGAACCCGGCGGCAACCCCGTCTTCCTGTGGACGTCCTGGGACGGGGCGAGCCCGGAAGAGCCGTCGTGGTCGACGAGCGCAACGCCATGGGATGGGTGACGCTCACCCCCTGGTTCGCCTCGGAGCCGTGGCGGACGATGGCGCGGGGTCGGGCCCGCGCCTTGGACCGGGGGCTCGAGCCGGCCCCGTAGCAGGCGAACATATGTTCGTATAGCCTCCGCCCAATGGCCCGTGCTGCCGTCGGGATCGACCCTTCGCTGTCCGCCCGGGTGCGACCCACCGCGCACTCCGGCCAGCAGCTGCTCCCCCTCCTCCCGGCACTGCACGGGCTGTTCCCGGGAGCCGGGCTGCCCCGGGGATCGGTGGTGGAGGTCGAGGCAGCTGGGACAGGGAGGCCGAAGGAGCCGGTCCCCGCCGGCGGAGCCACCACGCTGGCCTTCTCGCTACTGGTGGCGGCGACCGGGGCCGGGTCCTGGTGCGCCGGCGTGGGTGTGGCGGACGTCGGGGTGCTGTCGCTGGCCGAGATGGGGATGGACCTCGACCATCTCGTCCTGGTCCCTCGCCCCAGGAGCGCGTGGGCGGAGGTCGCCGCCCTGCTCCTGGACGGGATGGACGTCGTGCTGGTCTGCCCCCCGAGCCGGCCCGGTCCGGCGCTGGCCAGACGGTTGGCGGCTCGCGCCAGGGAACGGAAGGTGGCGCTGGTGGTGCTGTCCCGGCTGGGCAAGTGGCCCGAGCCGGCCGAGTTCCGGCTGACGGTGGAGAACGGAGTGTGGTCAGGGGCGGGCCGGGGAGACGGGCACCTGCGCGGGCGCCAGGTGGAGGTGGTGGTGAGCGGGCGGCGGGCTGCGTCCCGGGGCAGGGGCGTCCGGCTGCGGCTGCCCTCGAGCTCGGGGGCCCCGGCCCAGGTCCCGGTCGAGACCCAGGTCCCGGTCGAGACCCCGGTCCAGGCGGAGACCCCGGTCCCGTGAGGAGCATCAAGAGAAGAGGTATGGGGGCCGCTGGCCCCATGGAGCGGACGGCGGTCGTCTGGTGCCCTGACCTGCTCGAAGAGCAGGAGGACGGGCGCCGGTCCCGGGCGTTCGCCCAGGTGGTGGAGGCGGCCAGGGCCTACTCCCCGGCCGCCGACGCGCTGCGCCCGGGCGTCTGCGCCATGCCCACCCGCGGCCCGTCGCGGTACTTCGGTGGTGACGAAGCGCTGGCCCGGCTCCTCCAGGACGACCC
>JASHUM010000099.1 GCA_030040015.1 Acidimicrobiales bacterium | reverse complement strand
CTGGTGCAGCACTTCACCGGCACCAAGCTCAAGTGGTTCACGTTCACCAATGGCGCCCACATCGACTCACTCGATCCGTACACCTATGACGATTGGTACGACTTCCTCGAGCTCTTCGTCGCCCATCGAGCACCGATCGTGAACCAGGCCCTGGTGCGACTGGGGGCGCCCCTCATCTACCAGGAGGCCATGGGCGTCCCGGACGACGACCTCGTCACCCTTCCCCTCGACCCCATCCAGGCGATTCCCACCTACGGCGCCGCCCTCGCCGCCTTCAAGAAGATCCCGGAGATCCGCGTCCTCTTCGACAACGGCGCCGGCACCTCGCCGACGGGTCAGGCCACGGCCGGCAACCCCTATCCCGCCTTCGAGCAGTACTTCTCCCCTGCCCCGACCTCCGGTCCCGATGCCGAGCCCGGAGCGCTCGTTTCGGGCACCACCGCCGAGACGTGGTATCTCCAGCCGGGTGCCCACGGCGTTCTCGACAGCCAAGCCCCGGTCACGGGCGGGGTCGACGAGTACACGTCGAACTCCGCCACTCTTCCGCTCACCGACTTCGGCAGCAACACCGGCGGGGGCGGCTTGTGGGGCGACGCTTCGCAGTGGCAGTGGAGTTGGGAGCAGAACCCGGCGGGCACGGCCCTGTCGTGGATCTCTCCCCCGCTGACCCAGAACACCACCGTCATCGGCTCGGGTGCGGTGTACCTGTGGGTGGAGTCGTCCACCCCCGACGTGGACCTGCAGGCGACCATCAGCGAGGTGCGGCCGGACGGCAACGAGACGTTCGTCCAAGACGGCTGGATACGCGCCAGCGAGCGCAAGCTCTCCACCGGCACCGACAACCTGCTCCAGCAGCAGAGCACGTTGCTCGATCCGATTCCCACCTTCACGGCTTCCGATGCCGCGCCCATGCCGAACGGGCAGTTCGTGCAGGTCGCCATCCCGCTGTACTACGAGGGCCACGTCTACCGTGCCGGGTCGAGCATCAGGCTCACGATCTCCGCCCCTGACGGCACCCAGCCGGTGTGGTCGTTCGGCGACACCGAGCCTGCGCTCGGCACCGCGTCGTCGGTCGAGATCGCCATGTCGCCGGCCATGCCCTCGAGCCTGGTCCTCCCGGTCGTCTCCGGCGTCTCGGTCCCGACGGGCCTGCCTCCCTGCCCGAGCCTGCGCAACGAGCCGTGCCGGACCTACGTGCCGTTCACCAACGACATCGTCACCTCGGCGACGAGCTCCGGGCGGACTCAGGGTCCGGTGACCGGCCAGGACGCGCCGTCCGGCCAGGGGTCAGCCGCGGCTCGACCGGGTGGAACCGCATCCTCCGACAACGACGTGTCTGAGTTCAGCCGAGGCATCCTGCAGCTCCTCGACGGTCTCTGAGGGCGCCGGGACCTGCTCGACCTCGACGAATCCAGCGCTCAGGGCAAGGCGCAGGTGCCCTGCCATCCTCCCGAGAAGTACGGAGGACCCGCCAGTGTCTCAGTCGTGAGGACCGACTGACCGACGTAGTCGGACACGAACCCGGTCAGCTCCTGCACCGGGTCGGTCACGAGCCCGCCCGTCCCGTCCACGAGCCCGTCCACCCGGCCGTTCACGTCGAAGAAGGCCCCCTTCATGTCCTGGGCCGCGCACGTCCGCCTCGGTGCCTCGTGGGGGTCGAGGTTGGCCGACGTGTCGGGCGGATAGACGTCCGAGGGCGGTGGAGGATCGGTGGCATACCCCGTCCCGTCGCCGTCGGGACCTGCGTCGAAGATGGCGATGGCCGAGCCGTCGTACGGATACTTCGAGATGGGAGTGATGTCCCACAGTGGAGAATCAGGCGCCCAGCAGTACTCGTCGGTGACGCTCGAGTTGACCTCGCTGTCGACCGGGTCGTTGCGGGTGGGGTTTCCGCTGGCGTCCGTGTTGCACAGGCGGCTCGCCAAGATGGCCTCCCCTGCGCCGAGCGTGTTGGATGTGGCGGCTCCTCCCACGGACTCTGCACCGATGGTGCGGGCCTCGTCGAAGGCGGTGATGTTGGCGACCTGGTGGTCACCCCAGGCGATCTGCATGAGCACGTGGTGATCGGGCCCGGGCACCACGCCCGCACCGTCGCAGTGGCTCGTGGTCTCCTCGGCCACCGGCACGACCCCGAGTCCCGTGCAGTCGGGGAGCAAACCGCTCTCCGCCGACGGCGTCATGTGGCTGGCGTACCCGTCGGGATCGACCCGGTCCCACAAGGTCTGGAGCATGTCGAGGATCAGCTGGCGCTGGGCCTGGTCCGGATAGAAGAGGTCGAAGACGTTCGAGTAACCGACGTTGGTGAGGTTCCCGGGGGTGGCGGCGTTCTGCTCGAGGAACTCCGTCAGGGTGTCGGGAGCGACATAGTCCACCGATCGAGAGAGAAGCGTGGAGTAGTCCATGCCGTTCACGCCCAAGGCGCAGCGCTGGGCATCGATGGACACGGCGCACACGGTGCCGCCGTAGATGCCTCCCTGACTGTTGCCGTCGTAGTTCACCCCGTCCGACAGGTCGATGAAGGTACGGCCCGGGGTGTACTGGAAGGCCGGGTTCGAAGCGAAGCCACCCGGGTTGATCATCAGGCGCTGCAGGTACAGGAAGTCGAGCTCCCCCTGCTGGCCCTCGTCGGCCAGGATGGGGAAGTTGGACAGATCGGCGAGAGCGAGTATGGCGTTGGGGATGTCGGAGTTGGCCCATCCGAACCAGTCGGTGGCGCAGTACACCATGTTCTCTCGATCCGCCATCTCCTCCTGAGGTGAGACGGTCACCTCGGTGTCGCTGCCGAAGAGCCCGTGCCCGTACTCCACCGGTCTGAGGAGCTGGCCGGCGTCGAAGGCCGAGCGGCCCGCCACGCAGATGAAGCTGGCTTGGTAGAACTGCCCCGGGACTTGGCTCGGCGTGTCGTCGGGATCGGTTGGATCGGTGTAGTAGAAGGTCCCGGGGGACGGACAGTCGTCGAACGGACTGCCTCCGACGTCGGAGACCAACGTCTGGAGGACCTCGTCGGCCGGGGCCCCGATCGCATTGCCGATGCTGCTGAGCTCGTTCTCTGCGGTTGCTACCGCATCGTCGCACTTCAGGGGGGGCGAGCAGGTGGGGGCGATGTAGCACGGCACGGCGAATGTTCCCTGGACCTCGCGCGCCACCAACGGGTTCTGGGCCGTCGTGAAGTTCGTGACCGAGCTCACGGTGAACGACGGGGCAGCGCCCACATCCTTTCCGGCGTCGATCTGGGCCTTGGTCTCGCCGAGCTGCTCGAAGGCGTTGTCGCGGATGGACAGCAGGCGCCCGGTGACGTTCTGGGTCGAGGCAGTGGTGAAGTCCCAGGCCAGGTACAGATCTGCCGGGCTCGTGGAGACGTCCCACCCCGCTTCCTGCAGGTCCTCGAAGATCCGGTTCATGTGGTCGACCCGAGGGTCGCCCGGTTGCCCGATTCCCAGGCTTCCGAGGGACCCGGCCTGCGGCCCGGCCGGATGGAGGTAGGCACTGACATAGTCCTCGAAGGCGGAGCTCGGCTGGGCCAGTGACCCGTCGTCGGTGTGCAGGTCGCGCAGCGCCACGATGTAGCGCTGTCCGTCGAGCAGGTTGACGGCCGGATGGATCATGAGGTCCTGCTGGATCGACCCGACCGCTCCGGCGGGCAGCACTCCTGCTTCGGTCGTGTACTGGTCGATCTCCACCCACACGGGCCAGGTCTGGCCGGTGTCGGCGTCGATGAGGATCACGCCGAGGTCGGTGGGGTTCTCGTCGTTGAGGGCGAGATTGACGTCGGTGGGCAGCCCCGAAGCGGGCAGGTCGGCGTTCTGGGTCATGCCCGGGACCACGGTCAGCATGGTGGAGCCTGCGCTGAAGCCGTCGCTTCGGTTGTAGTCGGCCGTGTCGATGGGAACGCCGGCGATGTTGGTGGGCATGGCGAGTTGGTCGAAGTCCAATCGACGACCGGTGGCGCTGGTCGGATCAGGGCGGGTGAACCAGTCGTTAGGGTAGGGAAGCATGCACTGGGCCGGGTCGATGGGGTCGCAACCCGCCGAGTTGGTGACGAATCCGGGGTTGTGCGGATCAGCCCACCCTCCCCAGTTGTCGTTGTCGTAGTTGACCCAACTCGTGGTGTTGGCGCTCGAGGTGCCGTCGACCAGCTTCGGCGCTGAGGTGAGCCACACCCCCAACAGACCGACCAGTGCCGGTGCAAGAAGCAGCCGGACCACCAATCTCGTCCGCCGCTCAAAGAGATTGCCGCCGAGTCGAGACATCTTCGTGCTCCGCCTTTGCGTCTCCGGTCCCCCGCCGGGACCCGCCCATGCAGCTGCCGTGCCGGCGGGGACATTCGGTGTATAGGCCTGGTCCCGCACGAGTGTCAACCACAACCGTCCTCGTGGGTCGGGCCTCGACGAGATGTGGCAGCGCTTCGCTGGGCCGTGCCCAGTGGTGGGCCCCGGTGCGGCCAGGCTAGGTTGCCAGTTGTCGCAACGGGGAGGTGTGGTGGTGGCCGACCAAGACCCTCGGGGCTCGATCTTCATCGACCCGGTCGCCTACACGGACCAGGACGCATGGCATTCGGTCGCCCGCGAACTCCGCCGTGAGGCGCCGGTCCTGCGGGTCGAGGCCGAGGGTTACACGCCCTTCTGGGCGATCACCCGTTACGAAGACGTGTTCACCGTGTCGAGGCACAACGATTGGTTCTTGAACACCCGGAACTCGGTGTTGGGACCCGATATGCAGTTCGAGATGCTCGGCGCCATGGGCATCGAGCCCAAGACGCTCATCCACATGGACGGCGAGGAACACCGGGAGCACCGAGACATCGCGAACGCGTGGTTCCGCCCCCGTGCCGTCGCCCAGCGCCAGAGCGCCATCGACAGGATCGCCGAGGAGTTCGTCGGAAAGTTCCGTGACTTCGGCGGCCGCTGCGACTTCGCCCAGGACATCGCCGTGCCCTACACCCTCCGGGTGATCATGAGCATCTTCGGCGTGCCCGAGGAGGACGAACCCACCATGCTCCGGCTCACTCAGGGGATCTTCGGCGCAGCCGACCCCGAATACCTCGGTGACTTGAGCGATCCCCTGGCCATGATCACCAAGACGATCGCCGAGTTCGAGGACTACTTCAACACCATGGCGGCCGAGCGCCGGGCCGACCCGCACGACGACCTGGCGACGGTCATCGCCAATGCGGAGGTCGGCGGCTGTCCCATGGACCGGCACGCGACCCTGTGGTACTTCGTGATCATCGCCACCGCCGGGCACGACACCACGTCTTTCGCCCTGTCGGGAGGTCTCGAGGCACTGTTGCGTCACCCCGACCAGATGAAGGCGCTCCAGGTCGACCCCGAACTGGTTGTGGGCGCCACCGACGAGATGATCCGCTGGACCTCGCCGGTACGGCACTTCCTCCGCTACCTCACCGAGCCGGCCACACTCTCCGGCGTCGAGATCCCCGCTGGCGACCGGCTTCTTCTCTCCTATCCCTCGGCAAATCGCGACGAAGCGGTGTTCGACGACCCGATGACCTTCGACATCCACCGCCCGAACGCCAGCCGCACCATCGCCTTTGGTGGCGGAGAGCACTTCTGCCTCGGGTCGACATTCGCCCGTCGCGAGATCCGGACCCTGCTCCCCCGCCTGTTTGCCACCGTGGAGGACATCAGGCTCGACGGGGAGCCCGAGTTCGCCCAGGCGAACTTCGTCGGCGGCGTGAAGCATCTCCCCGTGGCGGCCACGCTGCGCTGATCGAACGCCTCCGTATCCGGACTCGAGTCTCGGCGACCACCAGCTGGAATAGCCTCTGCCTGCTACTCAATACACCGGAGCCAAACAAATGGAACTCGAGAAAGCGAGAGCTCTTCTCCAAGAGGAGCGACACCGGGTGGAACAGCTCCTCGCCGAAGGGCGCCGCGACGCCGGGCTGGACCGAGCTGGGGCAGCCGAAACGGGTGACATGGCGGACCCAGCTGAAAGCCTCACCGCCGAACAAGGCGACGATGCCATCACGGCCGGGTTAGAGATTCGGCTCAATGCCATCGCACGAGCGGAACAGCGTCTACGCGAAGGGACCTACGGGCGGTCTTTGCGGAGCGGCAAAGTGATTCCCGACGAGCGCCTTGAAGCGGACCCCGCCGCCGAACTCACTGTCGAAGAAGCTGCAGGATCCGCTTGACGCTCGGCTCTCTGAGCAGCAGAGAAACTGGCATCAGCCAAAGGGACCTGGCCTGCATCTGTTCGGAGAGTCCGGTACGCGCCCAGTGGCGACAATTTGGCCACTGCGTCCGAACCGCGCATATCGACGATTCTCGGATCGGCTCGGAAGCGAGCGGGTCACCCCTCAGAAGGCTCGTCCTGGACCCCTCGAAGGACTGCCAACCCCAGCCTTGACCAGGATGCTCACCGATCTACGATGTCTTGACACATCGAGGTCCTCGATGTCTCGCGACATCACAAGGTGGGCCGTAGAGGACTCGAACCTCTGACCCCTTGCGCGTCATGCAAGTGCGCTACCAACTGCGCCAACGGCCCCAGAGGCGGCATTGTAGTGCTCGAGCCGGAATCGCCTCGCCTTTCGCCAACGCGGAGGACCGAGCGTCGCGGGCTGGAGCAGGTGGTGACACGCCTCCCAGAAAGTCAGGCGTTAGACGCTGGGTAGTGAGCGCCGACGCCGGGCGGTGAGAATCACGATGCCGCCCCCTACGACAGCCGTGGCGCCGATTCCCGTGAGCAGAGCGATCTCCGCTCCCGTGAAGGCGAGGCCGCCACTGCTCGATGTCGTGACCGGGCCGGAAGTGCCGGTGTCGCCGCTCGCACCCGAGGAGCTCGACGCCGGGGAGTTGACCACGCCGCCGCTCGAGCCCCCGTTGGCCCCGCTTGTCGTTCCCCCGTTCGACCCGCTTGTCGTTCCCCCGTTCGACCCGCTGGTGGTTCCCCCAGAAGTCCCGCCGTTCGAACCCGAAGTCCCGCCGTTCGAACCCGAAGACGAGCCCGAGGGAGGGGGCTGCGGAGCGTAGGTCGCCGCCCAGGCCGCCCCGCACGGGATGCCGATCGCGCCAACTACCGCCACGGCGCCGGCCCAGGCCTTGGTCTTGGCGAGTACTCCCACTTCGTTCCTCCGCCTGCTACTGCCCTCGATTGTTCCCCCTGCACGGTCAGAAGTCCACATTCCGCGGCAATCTCCTATTCGGTAGACCACGCAACGTGCTGGCCCAATGACAACCCGAGGCGACCGTTGTGGAACCACCTCAGAATCTCTTTGTCTGGTCGACCTCGTCGGGGTGCCAGACCGTGTCGTGCCCATCTTGGTCCACGGAGACCCGAGTCGTCACGGCATTGGCCATTGGCTGGAGCCTCAGCTCCAACTGATAGGGGCGTCCCGGCGACAAGGTGCCGGCCAGGGTGACCACGACCTGGATCGTCCCCTTTGAAGGGACGGTCACCCAGTTGCTGTACACGTTGAGCCCGAGCTCCCGCCCTCTGGCCAGTGTCAGGGTGCGCCCGTCGACGGACGCGCCGGTCACATGGAGACGGCTATAGATCGACACCCAGGTGTAGGCCGCGCCGACCGGGACGTTCCGTGCCGAATTGTCGATCACGATGGGAGGGAGTCCCGAGGCGGGAGCGTCGTTGTGGAGCGTCAGCGTGACTCGCTCGTCCGTGACGCCTGTTCCGGAGTTGTAGGCAATCTGGTCGTCGAGCGCCTCGTGCACATAGGCGTCGATCTTGTTGGCGCCGGCGTTCTGTGTCGTCACGGCGAGGACGTCGCCGCCTTTCGTGCGGGGGAAGGCGTCGTCGAGGTGCAGTCGCTGTGCCAGAGCCTACTCGTTCGGATGGAGGCTCCAAAAACCGATGTTCCCGGCTAGCACCTGTGGCTCGAGCTGCTCCGAGAGCCCCCGCGGTCCGGGCAGCGTCCCGTTGACCAGCTCGTCGAACTCCGCCTTGACCACCGCCTGGAGCAAGTCGTGACGCTCGGCCTGCTCGGTGCTCACGTCGCCGAAGAGCAGGTACTGCTCCTTGAGCAGTACCGCGTCGATGTTGCCCGCACTGAGCGGTTCCGGGAGCCCCGGCACGGCGATGGGACCCGTGATCCGCAGCAACGGAGCCAATCCAGCCGGGTCGACGACCAGTACCCCGTCGATCGGTCCGAGACCGGCCTGGGACGCCATCTGGTCGATCACGTGGCTCACCGTGGGCAAGTCGGGCGAGAACGTCACGTCCTGGAGGTACTCGCCGGGGTCGAACTGCCCGTAGCGAGCCAGGAAGTCCGCCGGACCGGTGAGCGTCGCCCCACCCGGCGGCAGGGCGGCGTTGAAGTCGTCGTCGGGGCCGGACTGAGTGAGGCTGAGGTGGCCGTCGTCGGCCGTGAGGATCCCGTACGCCCCGACGATGCCTCCCAGGGCGCGGCTCTCGGCAGGCGTCATCATGGCCACGAAGTAGTGCCGGGGCCCGTCCGCCCCCAACATGGCCGGCACCAGAGGGATCGCCTGCGCCGCCAGGTCGGTCGTCGTCGTGGCGCGAGCCAGGTCCCGACGCAGCTCGGACAGCTTGGACTGGAGCGGCGCCACCAGCCACGGGCTGTCCACACTGTCCACTTGCGCCTGGGCGTGCCGCATCACGACGTCGAGGGTGTCGACCGGGCCCAGCATGGCCGTCACGGCGTCGAGGTCGATCTGGCCCTGGTGGTAGTCGAGCTGGTGATAGTCGAGAGCGGGCGCCTCACGCTCGGCAACGGTCGTGAGCCGGCGCGCCGCGGCCGTGGACAGGGCCAGGCTCTGGCGTTGCTGGGCGACCACGGGTACCACCCGGCTGAGCTCCGTCCACCAACTGTCGAGCTTCGAACCGGCCGACGCGAAGCTGGCGGTGGCAGCGCCGAGTTCCCCCGTGGCCGACGACGCCTCGCCGTTCTCAACCGCCTGCAGCGCCGCCTTGGCCGCACTTTCGCCGTCCCTCACGTGGGAGAGCGAGAGCGCTCCAGCCACGAGCAGCGGAACGGTCAGAAGCACTCCCAGCAACACGCCGGCGGCCACGATGCCGCCACCCCACCGCCGCAGGCGCGCTGGGGTGCGCGGCCAAGCACAGGCGCCGACGACGAGCACGGAGGCAAATCCCACGGCGGCTGTGCAGCCGTGGAAGAGCACCGGTGGCCAACGCAGCAGTGACTCGGTTCCGAGCGCGCCGACCAAGGCCTTGTCCAGCCGCTCCGGACGGTCGAAGAACACCAACGTGAAGGCGATCGCCAGGGCGAGACCCGCCGGGACCTCGAGCCACGTCCGGCTCATGACCACCGCCACCCCGGCGAAGACCAGCAGGGCCTCCCGGGGGGCCCGGCTGCACAGCCAGGTCACGACCAAGGCGAAGAGGGCCGTGTACAGGGGGTCGACAACGGGGGTGCCTGTCGGATGGCAACCGGCGAACACGGCCGCGACAGCCGCACCGGACGCGATCACCAGCACGCCGGTGTCCGTAGCCTCCGCTCGCTCCCAAATACCGCCGGCGGGGACGTGTCGTCCCCGGCGGATGTCCGTCATGTCCGGACCGTTCCCAAGGTGGCCGGATTGTACGACGACTCATTCGGAGTGACCGCGGCTCTCTCGCGGGTCGAAAGTACGCTCGGTGAATGGGTTTTTGGCGAGTGGTCGGTGCCTTCGGGCGCCTCCTCGTCGTCCTTGGCGTGATCGTCCTCCTCTTCGTCGTCTACCTCCTGTGGGGGACCGGGATCAGCGAGAGCAGCCACCAGCACGCGCTGAGGACCGAGTTCGGCCAGGCCCTGCGGCAGGATCACCGAAGCCCGTCGACAGCGCCCACAACTGCGGCCTCGTCCCTGGTGCGGGAACTGGCGAGCGGCAACGCGCCTGCAAACGGTCAGCCCATTGCCATCATCGACATCCCACGGATCGGGCTCGACAAGGTCGTCGTCCAAGGCACCTCCACCGACGACCTGCACCTGGGCCCAGGGCACTACGACGGCACCCCGCTCCCTGGACAGCCGGGCAACGTCGGCATCGCCGGCCACCGCACGACCTTCGGCGCCCCTTTCTACAACCTGAACGAGCTGTCCCCCGGCGACCCGGTGATCCTCACCACCCTTCAGGGCACGTTCACCTACTCCGTGGTGAGCAGCCAGGTGGTCTCGCCGTCCGACACGTCGGTGCTCGAACAGACACCGACACCCATGTTGACACTCACGACGTGCAACCCGCGCTTCAGCGCCTCTGAGCGCCTGATCGTGGAGGCCCGCCTCTCCACCACCCCTGTGCCGGCCCCGTCCTCCCCCGCGCCAACTCCGCAGACGGGCTCCTCCGGGGAGCTCGCCGGCAGCCAGGGACCATGGGCCGGGGCCCTGGAATGGGGGATCGCCACCTTGGCATTGGCCATCGCCATCTGGATGGTCCCGCGACGGCGCCCGCGCCTGATGCGCTGGAGCGCCTACGCCGTCGGCATCCTCCCGGTGCTCGTGCTCCTGTACTTCTTCTTCGAGAACCTGAGCCCGCTGCTCCCCGCCAGCTACTGACGACGGGCTGAACTCCCCACCCATGAGAATCCCTGGATGACCCGACCCTGTTTCGCGGCGCGCCACTTCTTTCCTCTGCTCGTTGCGCTGACGGGTGGTGCCGTGGCCCTCGCCGTGACGTCGGTGTTCGTGTGGGCGCGCCGAACGGTCCCCTTCGGCGACGCCTTCTACTTCCACTACCAGGCCCAGCTCCTCGTGGACGGCCATGGGTGGTTCATCGATCCCTTCTCGTACTTCTTCCAGGACAAAGCCGTCCCCAGTGCCGTCCACCCTCCGCTGTGGACGCTCGTGCTCGCCCTCGCCGACCTGCTCGGCATCCGCAGCTACTTCGCCCAGCTCTTCGTGGCCTGTGCGCTCGACGGCGCTGCGGTGTTCGTGACCGCCCTGGCCGCCCGAGAAGCAGCCGGGCCTGGAGCCGGGCTCACCGCCGCGGCGATCGCCGCCGTCTACCCGAACTTCTGGACGAACGTGGACACGGGGTTGTCGGAGACCCTGCTGCTCCTCGTTGTGGCGTGCGTCGTCTGGGCAGCCCTTCGTGTCCGTCGAGTGCCGAGCACGGGCGGGGCAGCGCTGCTCGGTGTGCTCTGCGCACTGTGCGCCCTCACCCGCGCCGAGCAGATCCTTCTCGTCCCCCTGGTGCTCGTCCCGGTGTTGTTGCTGCATCGCAGCGCCGACGTGAGGACGCGCCTGACAGGTGTCCTGGTGGCTCTGTTCGCCACCGCCTTCGTCCTCGCCCCGTGGGTGGGGTTCAACCTGACTCGGATGAAGCAACCCGAATTCCTCTCCACCGAGCTCGGCACGACCTTGGCCGGCGCCAACTGCGCCCGAACCTACGCCGGTCGGTTGCTCGGCTCGTGGTCCTTTGCGTGCGCCTCTTCTGGACTCGGCACAGGCGCCGAGTCCGAGCAGGACTTCCACGCCAGGAGCGCCGCCCTCCGGTACCTCGACGCCAACGCCGGACGACTCCCGACCGTGGTGGGAGCACGCGTGGGGCGTGAGCTCGGGCTCTTTCGGCCCTTCCAACAGCTCGACCTCGACCACCTCCAAGGCAAGCCCCTCGGGCCGGCCCGAGTCGGGCTCTTCGTCTTCTGGGCGTTGTCCGTCGGGGCCGTGGTCGGTGCCGTCGCCCTCCGCCGGCGGCGAACCACGCTCGTCCCCTTTGCAGGCATCCTGATCGGGACTGTCGTCGTCGCCGCAACAACCTTCGGCTCGACCAGGCTGCGCGCCTCGCTCGAGGTCGTGGTGGTGGTGCTCGCCGCGGTCGCGCTCGACGCCTTACTGCGGCGACGGCGGTCGGGTCAGTCCAGGGCGGCCAGCCGGCTCTGAAGGAGCGCCAACACCGCGTGGGCGGCGTCCTCGATGCCTCCGTCGAAAGCGCGGACGGCCAGGTCCGGGTGCTCGGGCACCTCGTAGGGGTCGTTCACCATGGTGAAGTTCCCGAGCTCCCCAGCCCGGGCTCGGGCGTAAAGGCCCTTGGGGTCCCGGGCCTCGCACTCGGAGAGGCTGGTGGCCACGTGCACCTCCAAGAAGAGCAACCCGGCCGCCTCGTGCATCATGCGGGCCCGGGCCCGGTCCTCGGCGTAGGGGCTGATCAAGGCGACCAGGGCCACTGTCCCGGCGTCGGCGAAGAGCTTGGCGATCTCCGCCGCCCGCCGGGCGTTCTCCCGCCGGTCCTCCCGCGTGAACCCCAGGTCGTCGTTGACGCCATGGCGCAGGTTGTCGCCGTCGAGCACGTAGGCAGGGACCCCCTCCTCGACGAGGTCGGCCTCGACGTGCTTGGCGATGGAGGACTTCCCCGAGCCCGAAAGGCCGGTGAACCACACGGTGGCTCCCCTGGTCCCGAGGTGGGCCCATCGCTCGGCGCGGGGCACCGAACTGGTGGACCAATGGATGGTGCTGCGACGGGTCATGTCAGTGCTGCCTCTCCAGGATCATGCCCGCTCCGACCGTGCCGTTGGTGAACTCGTCGACCAGGATGAAGCTGCCGGTGGCCCGGTTGCGCCTGTACTCGTCGAAGAAGAGTGGTGAGGTCACCCGCAACCCGATGCGTCCGATCTCGTTGAGGCCCAGCCCGGCCGCCTCGAGATCGCGGTGCAGGCTGTTCACGTCGAGCCGGTAGTACAGGTCCTGCACCAGAGCCTTTGCGGCACGGGTGGTGTGCTTGATGGCGTACTTGCCTCCCACCCGAAGCGGCGTCTCTGACAGCCAAGCGACCATGGCGTCGAGGTCCTGGCCGACGGAGGGCCGGTTGTGGACCCGGCAGATCATGTCCCCGCGTGACACGTCGAGATCATCGGACAGCCGCATCGCCACCGACATGGGGGGAAAGGCTTCCTCGACCTGCCCGTCGAAGGTGTCGATGCTCTCGATCGTGGTCGTGAGCCCCGACGGAAGCACGAGCACTTCGTGGCCGGGCTGGAAGCTCCCGCTTGCGACCTGACCGGCATATCCCCGGTAGTCGTGGAACTCAGTCGTTTGGGGCCGCAGCACGTACTGCACCGGGAAACGAGGGTCGATGAGATTGCGATCGGAGCCGATGTAGACGTTCTCCAAGTGGTGCAGGAGCGACGGCCCCTCGTACCAGTCCATGTTGCGCGACCGGGAGGCCACGTTGTCCCCGTAGAGCGCCGAGACGGGAATGGTGGTCAAGTCCTCGAGGTCCAGCCGGGTGGCGAAGGACTCGAACTCGGTTCGGATCTCCTCGAACCGCTCGTGGTCGTAGTCGACGAGGTCCATCTTGTTGACACACAGGACGAAGTGGGGGACGTGCAGCAACGACGAGAGCACGGCGTGGCGCCTCGACTGCTCGACCACCCCGTTACGGGCGTCCACGAGGATGAGAGCCAGGTTCGCCGTTGACGCCCCAGTCACCATGTTGCGCGTGTATTGGATGTGCCCGGGGGTGTCGGCGATGATGAATTTGCGCTTGGGAGTGGCGAAGTAGCGGTAGGCCACGTCGATGGTGATCCCCTGCTCCCGCTCGGCTCGGAGCCCGTCGGTCAGGAGCGCCAGGTTCACTTCGTCGTAGCGCCGGGCCCGGCTGGCCCGCTCCACCGCCTCGAGCTGGTCCTCGAATATCGACTTGGTGTCATAGAGCAACCGGCCGATCAGCGTGCTCTTGCCGTCGTCGACCGAGCCTGCGGTGGTGAAGCGGAGGAGTTCGATCAGAAATACCCCTCGCGCTTTCGGTCTTCCATGGCCGTTTCGGAGAACGTGTCGTCGGCCCTGGTAACGCCCCGCTCCCCCACTCGAGCGGCGGCGACCTCGGCGATGATCTCATCCAGGCTGTCCGCCACCGACTCGACCGCCCCGGTGCAGGTCATGTCCCCCACCGTCCGGTACCGGACGGTGGCCTCGAACACCTCTTCCTCCGGACGCGGGGTCAGGTAGGGACCGGTCGAGAGCAACATCCCCTCCCGGCGGAACACCGAGCGCCGATGGGACAGGTAGATCGACGGGATGTCCAGAGACTCCTTGGCGATGTACTGCCACACGTCCATCTCGGTCCAGTTGGAGAGAGGGAAGACCCGGATGTGCTCGCCCGGGTGGTGGCGCCCGTTGTAGAGCGACCACAGCTCGGGGCGCTGGTCCTTCGGGTCCCACTGCCCGAACTCGTCGCGGAACGAGTACACGCGCTCCTTGGCCCGGGCTTTCTCCTCGTCTCGCCGCGCCCCGCCGAACACGGCGTCGAACCGATGCTCGGCGATGGCGTCGAGCAGCGTGATGGTCTGCAGCCGGTTGCGCGACGGGTTGGAGGCCGGGGGCTCCCCCACCCGGCCGGAGTCGATCGTGGCCTGAACCGAGGCGACCACGAGCTCCGCCCCGAGCTCGGCCGTCCGCCGGTCCCGAAACTCGAGCACCTCGGGGAAGTTGTGGCCCGTGTCGACGTGCAAGACCGGGAAGGGGATCCGGCATGGCCAGAACGCCTTCTCGGCCAGGCGCAGAAGCACCAGGGAGTCCTTGCCGCCCGAGAAGAGCAGAACAGGGCGCTCGAACTCGGCCGCCACCTCTCGCATGACCTGTACCGACTCGGCCTCGAGGGAATCGAGTTGGCCCAGCTCGTAACGCATCGTCAGGACACGCTGTCGAAAGCCGGCGCGCAGCTCATGGACCCCACGGCACCGCCTTTCGCTGCGTGCGGCTCGTTCACCTGTCCCCGAGCGGGGACACCCAGGTTAGGAGCCGACGGTGAAGGTCGCCGACGGCACGCTGACTTGGTTGGGTGGTCCGGACGCCGCCGCCCAGCCCCAGGTGCCGATGGCCTGGTAGGTGCCTGTGGCGCTGGGCACCCACTGCACAGAGATGCTCTCGATCGAGCCCGGGTTCATGGTCTGTCCTGCCGGAGGGTCGCACCCCTCTTCCCCGGCCGAGGGCCAGCTCTGGGTCCCCGAGACGGAGATCCACGACGGGCAGTTGGCCGGCGCCACGGCCGACGGCTCGAAGACGCACCGGCTCACGTCGGTCACCCGGGTGGTGAGCGTCATCGGCGAGCCCACGGTGGCGGCGCCGCTCGCCGTGGTCGCGATGTCCAGATCGCTCGTCGTGCACGGACCCAGCGGCGCCGTGGTGGCCGTGGTGGCTGCCGCCGTCGCAGGCTTGGGCGCCGTCGTAGTCGGTGTGGCCGGCACCGTCGTCGTGGGAGACACGGTGGTCGGCGTGACCGCCTGCTTGGGTGCCGTGGTCGCGGGCACGACAGGCGCCGTGGTGGTCGGAGTCGCCGACTTGGACGAGCTCTCGGTGTTGAGGTGAACGACGTAGCCGATCTCGGCAGCGAGCAGGATGAGGATGACGGCCGCCACCCGCTTGGTCCCCAACCACGCCCAGCGGCTTCGCTCCTCGCCGCCGCCGCCCTCGCCGCCCCCAGCGATGGCGGCCATGCCCGCTCCGGCTCCTGCCTCTCCTGCTCCGGTTGCGGCTGCCGCTACTGCGCCTTCAGGGGCTTCGGCGGCGTCTTCAGCGGGGCCTTCGGGGGCTCCGGCGGCCGTTGCCGCTGCGCCTTCAGGGGCTCCGGCAGCCTCTGCCGCTGCGCCTTCAGCCATGACCCCCACTGCAACCGGCTCGACCGGCTTCTGTCTGGCCAACTGCCGGCGTCTGCGAGCATGCGATCGCGGCGTTTCCTCGTCCGCCTGCGGAGTTGCTGCCTGCGCAGTTGCGGCGGCTGCTGCGGCTGCCGCTCCGAGAACAACCGGCTCGACCACCGGGGTCTCCTCCGGTATCGGCTCTTGTGCCGGGGGAGCCTCCTCGACCGGCGCTTCAGCTGCGGGAACCTCCTCGACCGGCGCTTCAGCTGCGGGAGTCTCCACGACTTCCTCGACCGGCGCTTGAGCAGTGGGAGCAGGCTCCGCTTCTGCCACAACCGGAGATTCCTCGACGTGTGCCTCGGCGACGGGCGCCGGCTCTTCCACCACCGGTGCCGGTGGAGGGGTGGCGACCGGAACCTCGCCCGTCGGAGCCTCTTGCGAGGTTGTCGCCTCAGCCGTGACGGGCACCGCGGGCTCTGGGGCCACGGGCGCCGTCGCTGGCTCGGAGGGTGTGGGCTGGGTGGGGATCCACGGCCAGGTCGGCCGGACCGGCGGAGTTGCGTCCTCGTACCTGGCACGCCGGCTGCTCCACCAACGACGCCTCGCCGGTGGCGCCATTGCGGCAACTTCGGCCACTACCGCCGACGGTGCCGGCGTCTCGGCCTTCAGAGGCTCCGCAACGGGCTCGGTCATGACAGGCTCGGGTGCCGGCGTCTCGGCCACGACAGGCTCGGGTGCCGGGGTCTCTTCCTGGCGTTCACGGCGCCACCAACGCCGCCGCCCCTCGGCTGGCTCGAGGTGGTCGACCGAATCAAGTGCGGCAAGCGCTTCCACGATGGAGTGAGCGTGATCCTCCGTACCGGCGGGACCGGGGACGGTCGGGGCTTCGGCAGCCCCTCCTCCCCAGAACCGACGCCGAGAAGGCGTGCTCGTCTCATCACTGGCAGCCGCCGATTCGGCCTCGTTCACGGCCGGTCCGGGCTGCGACGAAGTCGAAACCCACGGCCACCCGCTCGTGGCCGGATCGGCAGACGGCTGCTCCGTCCGAGCGTTACGCCACCGCCGACGCGTCGCCATCGGTCCCTCGCTGGGTTCGTTCCCGGGCGTGTCGCCCGTCGGCCCCCCGGCCCCTCGAGCCATGTGATCCTCCACCCCTTTGAGGCAGCAACGAGCCAGCCTCACGGCCTGCGCAGAGGAGAACGCCCCACACCGGCACAACCGGCGAAAACAACCACGCGTTGCGGTCATATGTGGGCGCCATCGCTCGTTGACCCCGCAAATACCGCTGCTGAGGCTGGGTCAGGGATGAGGCGGGGTGAGTCAAGGGCCGCCCACGCCGAGCGGCCGTCGGCTCCGTGACCACCAGGACAGGCCCGGGCTCGCCGTGTCACGATGGGATACGCACCGGAGGCGGCCATGGCGTACAGCGAAGGGCGAACGGTCCACGACGCGGACGCCCACATCATGGAGACCCCCAACTGGCTCCAGGAGCATGCCGACCCAGCCGTCAGGGACCGGATCAAGCCGCTGCGCTACCCGGGCGGCAACGAGCTGCGCCAGACCGGCGACCCGGCCGAGCAGCAACGAGACCTCGAGGCCGCCTTCGAGCGGCTCCGCCGGCACCATTCCTCCGAGGAGTACCGGGCCAACGAGGCGGCCGAGATCATGAGCCGGAAGAACTTCGCCGCCACCGGCTCCTTCATGGCCGAGGACCGAGGTCGGGCCCTCGACCTGCTCGGGTTCTCCAGCCAGCTGGTGTTCAACACCTTCCACAACCGGCGCCTGCGCGACTGGGAGCACAGTGGCGACCTCGAGCTCGCTGTCGGCGCCGCCCGGGCTCATAACCGGGGCATGGTCGAGTTCTGCTCGGCCGATCCCCGGCTGCTCCCCGCTTTGTACGTGCCACTCGCCGATCTGGAGCGAGCACCGGTCTTCGCCGAAGAGGCGCTGTCGATGGGCGCCGCTGCCCTCCTCGTTGCCTCTGGGTGCCCGCCTGGCCACTCCCCCAGCCACGTGGCGCTCGACCGGGTGTGGGCGATCGCCCAGGAGGCCGGTATCCCCGTCGTGTTCCACGTGGGCGGGACCGGCGACCTCATCGACACCAACTACTTCCACAACGGCCTGCCCGTCCCTCCCGACTTCCACGGCGGCGAGGAGAATTTTCGCTCCGTGGACTACATGGGCATCCCCGTTCCGCCGGCGCAGACACTCGCCACCATGATCTTCGACGGCGTCATGGAGCGCTTTCCCCGCCTGCGCATCGGGGTGATCGAGCAGGGGGCGATCTGGGTCCCGTCTTGGACCCGGCAGATGGAGGCCGCCTTCGAGGCCTTCGCCCGCCACGAAGAGCGGCTTCGTGCTCTGTCCATGCGGCCCACCGAGTACGTCGTGCGGCAGGTCCGGTTCACGCCCTATCCCACCGAGGACGTGGGATGGATCATCGCCCAGAGCGGGCCGGACGTGTGCATGTTCTCGTCCGACTACCCGCACGTCGAAGGGGGCCGTAAGCCACTCGAGCGATTCGAGGCCTCCCTGGGTGATGCTCCGGAGGACGTGCGGCGGCGCTTCTACTGCGACAATTTCCTGGATTTGATGGGAACGGCGACATCCGCCTTGGCGGCGTAGGCCGACGTCGGGAGAGGAGACCCTTCGCCATGACCACGACCAGTCCCCGTGCCGGGCTGCCGGTGACGGACGAGCGAACGATCGACGACGCCGCCGCGGAGGACTACGCCCAGCAGGTGAGGGATGAGGGGTGGGTGGTGGTACCTGACGCCATCGACCTCCGCCTTGCCGATGCCATCTACGAGGACCTCCTGCGTCTCGAGCGCGACCTCGGCATCGTCCCCGCTGACAACCTCTTCGAAGGCCTGCACACGACCCGCATCTACAACCTGCTCGTCCACGGGCCCATCTACGAGCGCATCCCTGTCCACCCCAACGTCCTTCCCATCGTCGAGAAGGTGCTCGATCCGGGACTCCTGATCTCGTCGTTGTCCTCCATCGCCATCGGGCCCGACGAGTCGGCCCAGCCGATCCACTCGGACGACCAGCTCATCCCGCTCCCCAAGCCGCACCCACCGATCATCTGCAACACCATGTGGGCCATCACCGACTTCACGGAGGAGAACGGCGCCACCCGGCTTTGCCCGGGAACGCACCTGGCCGACCACTCGCCGGACCCATTGGGCAGTTATGAGTCCATCCCGGCCGAGATGTCCAAGGGGAGCGTGCTCGTGTGGGTGGGCAGCCTGTGGCACGGCGGGGGGTCCAACCGGACCGAGGCCAGACGAGTGGGCATGGCCATGAACTATTGCGCCGGTTACATCCGCCAGCAGGAGAACCAGCAGCTCGGCATCCCCGTCGACATCGCCCGGCGATTCCCTCGCCGCCTTCAGGAGCTGTGCGGGTACTCCATCTACAACGGGCTCATCGGCCACATCGACAAGGAGCACCCGGGCAAGTTCGTCTTCGGCGCCGACGAGGCCGCCGAGCTGGTCTGGGACTACGCCCGTGTCGAGGATCTCCAGTGATGGAGCGCGGCACTCGAGGCGAAGCCGCCGTACGTGTCGATGCCGCCCCAGAGGCCCTATACGACTTGGTCACCGACGTGACACGCATGGGTGAGTGGAGCCCGGAGAACGTGGGGGGCCGGTGGCTGGACGGCGCCGTCGGTCCCGGGGTCGGGGCCCGTTTCCGGGGAAGGAACCGCCGAGGAGTGATGCGGTGGACCAACACCTGTCGCGTGACCGAGGCTGAGCGGGGCCGGGTCTTCACCTTCGTCGCCCCGGATGTCCTCGGTCGCCCCAATACCCGGTGGAGCTACCGCTTCGAGCCCTCCGGAACCGGCACGGAGGTCACGGAATCCTTCGAGATGCTGCGCGCCATGCCGGGCTACGTAGAGCTCTTCGAGCGGATCGTCATAGGCGTGCCGGACCGGCGCGCCGATCTCCAGCGGAACCTCCGCACCAGCCTCGACCGCATCAAGGTGACGGCCGAGGACCGCTGAGTCACTCCGGGGCGTAGAGCGCCTCGCAGGCCTCCCGGGCCGTATCGGATTGGCGACGCCCTTGGGCCACGGCCCAGTGGCGCGTCGGCCTGTCGACGGCCAACGTCGTCCACGCTTCTCCGTCGTCGTCGCTCAAGTGGACGAGCAACGTGTAGGGGTCGTGCTCGACGCGCAGGCGGCCCCCGCTCGCTAGCTGAGCTGGTGGAGGTAGAACTCCACCCCCTGGTCGTCAACGCATCGGGCCTGCAGCCCATAGGGTCGGGCCTCGATGGGCCCGGCACTGCCGCCGGCGGTGCCCACCCGTTCCACGGCGCCGTCGATGTCGTCGACCCGGAAGCAGAGCAACGCGCCGGGAGCGCCCTCGCTCATGCCGGTCATGGGCACCGGGCCCTCGACCTGCACCCCGGCGTGCTCGGGGTGCGGAGGGACAGCCCAACCGAGCACTCCCGAGAAGAGTCGCGCCGCTCGTTCCAGGTCGGCCACCCGCAGGGCGACGTAGCTGATGTCGCCATGGCGCTCGCCGTTGGGTCCGGCCGGCTCTCCAGGGGGAGGAAGCTGGTGCAGCCAGAAACGCAGCCCGTGACCGTCGGTGCACTCCGACTCGAGCCCGTACGGCCGCTCCTCGGGCTCGGAGGCGGTGCCCCCCAAGGCCCGGACCGCCTCGGCGGCACGGGCGACGTCGTCGACGCGCCAACCGATGATGGCCCCCGGTTCCACGCCCTCGGCCCACGTCGTCGACGGCCACAACCCCACCTGGGGGATGACCTCCTCGACCTGGTTTCCCTGCTCCTCGAGTTGCCCGGCGGCGTAGCGCCATCCGAGCACATCCCGGTAGAAGCGCCGGCCAGCGGCCGCGTCGACGACGGCGAGCGTGACATAGGACACGTCTCCGTGCCGCGTGCCGTTGCGCGACAGTCTGTCCCTGAGCAGCACGTCGGTCATGTCTTCCTCCTGTCGGCTCAGCTCCGCGAACGGCGCAGTCGGGCCGCGAACACCGGGTCGGGCGCGGTCGTAGAGCTCGAGCAGGCTGGGACCCGAACGGGACGGTTCGGCCGTCACGCCCTATCTTCGCTCGCCGAGCCCGAAACCCGGCGGGGGTTCCGCAGGGAAGCCTTAGCCGTGGATGGCGGCCCGGACCTGCTCCAGAGAGAGCTCCATCGTCTGCTGCTGGCCGCAGTAGGCGCACGCCCCGTCGAGGTGACGCCAGGACCGTAGGAGCTGGGTCCCTTCCGGGTTGAGGACCACAACGAAATTGTCGGAGCCGTCGGTCATCTCGAGGCCGTGGTACGGCCTCCACCCGGTGGTGGCGTGCCCGTGGGCGTGGCCGAGGTCGAGGCCCTTCAGGATCCTCCGGAAGCGCATGCGCTCCTGGTCGAACACCCACGTGCTGTGACACGACTCTATGACCAGCGGGTCCATGGCCTCCCATCCTGCCTCAGACTTCTTTTCTTAGCCTGGGGAAATGTTTGCAGTTCCGTGACGGTTCAGCTCGCCCCCGCCCCGGCAAGCCTATGCACCTGTGACGATCGCCGCGCACGCCCACGCCTGAGCACGGGCGCCTCGACGAACCGGTAGGACAGCTCCGCCACTATCAGTGTGCACGCCACGACCACTGGAGCGGTGGCGAAGCCCAGGGACCGGAACCAGGTGTTGAACACGTAGCCCCACAGATAGATGGCGTACGAGCGCTGGCCGACCCACACCATGAGCGGATGGCTCAGCGCACGACTCGCCTTGTCGTCGCGGCGGGTGGCAAGTGTGGCGACGATGGTTCCGCCGCACATGGCCGCCAGGGTGACGCCCCCGACCCACGACCACTCGTGCGCGACGCCGGTGAACCCGAAACCGGCGACGACGAGGCCCAGGGCGCCGGTACCGACGAGCACGGCCGACACCCCTCGCCGTGCCAGCCACCGCAGGTGCCCACTGCTCCACACCAGCGCCAGGAAGGCCCCGAGCATCAGCGCCCCGGCCCGGGTGTCGGAGCCGAAGTACAGCCGTTTCGTCCCCTCGTCCCACAAGAGCCAGGGCTCGGCCATGGCCAGCGCCGTCAACGCCCCGACCACCCACGTCGCCCGGCGCAGGCGCAGGAGGACCAGGGCGAGAGGAGCCCACACCAGGTAGAACTGCTCCTCGACGGCCAGCGTCCACAGGTGCCCGAGGGGGACGTACCCGACCCACAAGTGCAGACCGGGGAGGGCGTCGAGCCAGTTGGTGAGGTAGCCGGCTGCCACTCCCACCCCTTCGAGGGCGGTGTAGGGCGAGATGGGGGCACCTGCACCTCCTCCGGGCACCGACGTGAGCCAGGGCTCGTGCCCGAGGAGAAGGGCGACGGCCAGCCACACCACGAGCAGGAGCCCGAGGGCGGGGAGGAGCCGGCGGGCCCGTCTGGTGTAAAAGGCGCGGATGGAGATGTGGCCGGTGCGGCGCCGCTCCTCGACGAGCAGGGTGGTGATGAGGAAACCCGAGAGGACGAAGAAGACGATCACCGCCGACTCGCCGATGGCGCTCCGCAACCGCCCGCCGTCGAGGTGGTACACCACCACGGCGGCGACGAGCAGAGCCCGCAAGCCGTCGAACGCCGCCACCCGTCCGAGCGGGAGATTGGTGGGCGCCGGCTCGGGGGGCGGCGTAGCGCGATCGGGGGCGAGCGAGGCGAGGGCCATGGCGCACAGGAGCGTGCCGTCGCCCACTGAGCGAGGACTGGGACAGATCGGTGGTGGGACTGTGAGCTCTGCGAAGATCGCGGCTCAGATTCCCCAGAGAGGTCCCAGGCGTTTCCCAGCCTCGGCTGCACCACGCTGTCGGCCGTGACCAGTCGGACCGTCGGCATCCCTGAGGGAACGGTCACATCTCCGGCCCGGCGCGCTCGGCGGTGGCAGCCCTCGGCTGACGCCAAGGCCATCCTCATCCTGGTCGTCTTGCCCATCCTGGCCTTCGGTGGACCAGCGCTCTTCGGACACTCGGTGCTCCCCGGCGACGACCTCACGCAGAATTTCCCACTGCGGGTGCTCGTCGGCGCTGACCTGCGCCACGGTCACCTTCCCGTCTTCGACCCCTACATCTGGAGCGGCGCCCCCCTGCTCGGGGGCTGGAACGCAGGGGCGGCCTACCCACTCACCTGGCTCTTCGTGTTCCTGCCGGGATCGCTCGCCTGGAGCATCGGGCTCATCGTCACGTCGTGGGCGGCGGGAGTCGGCACCTTCGTCTTCTTGAGGGCGGCGCGCCTCGGCACCGTGCCCAGCTGGCTCGGCGCCCTCAGCTTCGCCTTCACCGGGGCCATGACCATGCAGATCGTGCACTTCGGCCTCGTGGCCGGCATGGGCTGGGTGCCCCTCGAGCTGCTCGCCGTCCTGCGCTTGTCGGAGGACCGCAGTTTGGTCTCCCGGGTGCGGTGGACGGCGGTGTTCGCCGTGTGCTTCGCCCTCACCATCCTGGCCGGCGAACCGCGCGCCATCGACGACGCAGTCGTCATCGTCGGGCTCTACGCCCTGTGGCGCATCGTACGTCTCGGTCGCCGAAGTGCCTGGCTGTTCGGCTCCACTGTCGTCGGCACCGCGCTCGGCGTCGGGTTGGGGGCCGTGCAATGGGCGCCCGGGATCGCAGCCGTCTCGAGCTCCCAGCGGGCCGCGGCTGGGTACTACCTCTTCTCGTCGGGTTCGTTGTCCGTGAAGTGGCTGGTGCTGCTCGGGGTCCCCGACGTCCTCGGCGGCTCCGGCTCGTTCGGACAACCGCCGTTCTTCGCCAGCTACAACCTGACCGAGGTCACCGGGTACGTGGGGGTGCTTCCACTCGTGGCCGCCTTCGTCCTTCTGGGCCGACTGCGCTTGCGGCGCCCTGTTCCCGAATACGCCGTCTGGCTCGTGGTGGCCGTCGTGGGGATCTTCCTTGCGCTTGGCGGGAACACTCCCCTGTGGCACCTGCTCATCCATATCCCGCTGTTCGGGAGCCAGCGCCTCCAGAGCCGCAACATCTTGGTGACCGACTTCGCCCTGGCCGCCCTGCTGGCCTACTGGGCCGACGCCTGGCTCGGGGCCCGTCGTCGATCTGCCCCGGACCGGAGAAGGTTGGGACTCGACACCGCGCTGGGCATGGGGGTCGCCCTGGTCGTGGCCGGGATCGTGGTGGCGGCGCTCACGTGGGGAGCCGGGTTCACCGCCTGGCTGGGGACCGACCGTCGTCAGGCAAACGTGACCGGAGGGCTCCAGCCCTGGCTCGTGCCCTGGCTCGTGCTCGGGATCCTGGCTGTCGCGCTGATCGTCGCCGGTCCCCGCATGCCCTGGCTGGTCCGCCGGCGAATGCTCGTCGGGTTCGTGGTCGCCGACGTGGTCATCTTCAATCTCTTCATCACGATCGCCGTCGCCTCCGGTCTGGGCGGCTCACCACCGCTGGTCAAGCCGACGTCGGTCCTGCTACAGCCCGCTCCCGCCAGCGCCGCCGTGCCTGTCTCGTCGCTCCACATCGGAGGGCGCTTCGCCGTCTACGACCCTGATCTCCTGGACGGCAACCAGCTCAGTGTGCTCGGGGCGCCTGACCTCAACGTGACCACCGACACGCCTTCGGTGCTCGGATACAGCTCGATCGTGGACGGCCTCTACGCAGCGGTCACCGGAGCGCACGAGGCCACTGGAGGTGGGCAGGACATCTTCTCGCCCCAAGCCGCTTCCGACGGCGCCCTGGACGAGCTGGACACCGCCATGGTCTTCACCCCGGCGTCGTACCTGATCACCCATGTGGGCTCCACCGCTCCAGCCCCTGGGAGCGGCACAGGCGACCGGCATCTGGCGGCGGGCACGGGGACCACGTGGTACTTCGGCACGACCCTGTCGGTCACCTCGATCGCCGTGCCCGACTCCGACCCGGACGCCGCGTCGCTCTCGTTGCCCGCCGGTGTTCGGTTCGGCCTGCTCACGCCGTCGGGGAGGACGGTGTGGTTGCGGTCTCGGACCCGCCCGGGACATCTCGAAGCGCGCCTGCACCACCGCGTCGACGCCGTTGGCCTGGTGGCTGAGGCGGGAACCAGCGCCGTGTCGCTCGGCACGCCCACCATCGCCACGTCCTCGGGGGACGCGTACGTTGCCGACGGTCAGCTCCAGGGCGTGATGGTCCCTCCCCACTGGCGCTTCGCCGGAACCGATGGCGCCTTCGCCATGTTCCGCGACACCCGCGCCAGCCCACTAGCGAGCCTTCGGGCACTGCCCGGCGCCGCGCTCACCAGCGCATCGCTGCGGGTCGTCACCCGATCGGACGGAATCCCCTCCGCCGTCGCCGTGTCGTCACCATCGGGCGTGCAGGTGGTGCGATCCGTTGCCGACATCCCGGGATGGAGGGCGACCTGGACACCAGCAGGCTCCAAGCGCAGCACCTCTTTGCCGGTCCGCCACAGCGGGATCGTGCAGGCCGTCACCGTTCCTGCCGGCAACGGCGTGTTGGCCTGGCGTTATGACGCTCCGAGGTTCCACGTCGCCAAGTGGGTGTCGGCCGCCGCCTTCGTCCTCCTCCTCAGCCTGATCGCCGTGGGTTTCCGCCGCAGGGTGGCGAGCCGCCCGGACTGACCGGTCCTGTCGGCGCGGAACTCCGACCCGTCTTGCCCACGTAAGAGGTCGTCCGTCGTCCGCCCTCGACCCGAGGGAGGCCTCGACGTGGTCGTGGTGTTCCGAGCCGAGAAGGAGCGCGAGACTGTCAGTTCGATGAACGACAGCAACCCTCGGGGCCTCGGTCTGAGCGGGTTCATGCGACGCCTGGCCGGCTTCTCTGTTGCGCTCCTGGCGGCGTGCTCCGTCACACTGCTCCCGGCAACAGGCCTGGCCACCGCTGCCTCGTCTTCTCCTTCTGGGTCGTCTGCTGCTTCGTCTTCTTCGTCTTCGACTGGGCCCTACGCTCCGCTCGACCAACCGGGCCCGCCCCTCGACGTTCCTGCGGCCCAGCTCTCCGCCAGCCTGGCGTGCACCGGCGGCATGGCCGGAGCGGCACACGACCCGGTGCTCCTGGTGCCGGGGACGGCCCTCAACCCGGAAGCGAACTACTCCTGGAATTACGAGATCGGACTGACCGACGCCGGGTTGCCGTGGTGCGCCCTCACCTTGCCGGGCAACTCCATGGACGACATCACGACAGCCGGGGAATACGTCGTCTACGCCATCCGGGCCATGCACGCCTTGTCGGGACGGCAAGTGGACATCCTCGGCTACAGCCAGGGCGGCATGGTGCCGCGGTGGGCCCTGCGCTTCTGGCCGGACACGCGGCCGCTCGTCAGGAGCTTCGTGGCCATCGATCCCTCCAACCACGGGACTCTCGACGCCTTTGCCCTGTGCCACGTCGTATGTCCTCCGGCCTTCTGGCAACAGGCGACCGGATCACAGTTCCTCACCGCACTCAACAGCGGCGCGGAGACATTCGCCGGCATCGACTACACGGTGATCTACAGCCGTACCGACGAAATCGTCTTCCCGAACCTGAACGCTGAGGGAAGCTCGTCTCTGCACACCGGCAACGGCCAGACCCTAAACATCGCTGTGCAGCAGGTCTGCCCGTCCGACGTGTCGGAGCACCTCCTCATGGGCACCGTCGATCCCGTGGCCTTCGGCTTGGCCATGAACGCGCTCGAGAACGACCGTCTTGCCGACCCGGGTCAGTTGGCGCCGTCGGTGTGCAGCGAGGGGCTCGCGCCCGATGTCGACCCGGTCACCTTCCCGGTCAACTTCGCCTCCGAGCTGGTCACCATCGCCACGTCGATCGCCCAAGCTCCGGAGACGAGCGCCGAGCCACCGCTCCCTGCGTACGTCTACGCGTCGTGACGTCGCTTTGTCGGGACCGACGGTCAGTGACCCTCAACAGGTCACGACAACGCGAGTGTGCCGGTGAGTTCCTGCACGGCGTCGTCGATCACATCTACGAGGTCCTCGGGAGTCACCGGCTTCTGCACGGCGCGGAAAACGCCACAGCCGACTTCCTCGCGCACCGAAGCCGGACTCTCGAAGGTGAAGGCGGAGTGGACCACCAGAACGGGTGGCACCGGCTCGAGATGGCGCAACACGAAGAGCCCGTTGTAGCTGGGGTCGGTCACGTCCAACAGAACGACGTCGATCGGCACCCAGGCGAGCACGCTCAGTGCCGACAACCCGTCACTTGCTTCTACGACGGCGTAACCCGCTTCGATCAGAGCAGAGGTGATCGCCTTCCGCACCGGCTCGTTGCTCTCGGCAACGAGAACCCGGGTCCGCGGGTCGGTTTCCATCTGGCCTCCTAGTCGCCCTCCACGACACAGAGCCCACCTGTCGTCAGCTCATCACGCTACGGGGGATGCAGTCCAGGGACTTTGGTCCCTCCGATCGTCGCAGACCTCGGTACCGGTCAGTCCTGTCGCTCCCCGTAGTCACCGAAGGGTCGGTCCCGTTCCCGGACCGCCTCACGCCATCCCGCTTCTCGGGCCCGGGCGACGAAGTCGAGGCCTTCCTGGGTGTGGCGGGCGACCCCGTCGAGCAGGTAGCCGAGAAGGCGACTCGTGTCGGGCTGGTACTGGTGTCGGGCCACGTCGTTCAGGAGCCACTTCATCATCTGCAGCTGGTTGAGCGGCAGGAGGGCCATCCGCTGGGCCAGCGCCGAGGCTCGTTCGAGCAGCTCGGCATCGGGCACGCATTCGAGCACCATGCCCGCTGCTGCCGCCTGCGCCGCGGTGAGCTCGTCTCCAGTGAACAAGTACCGCTTGGCCCGTTCGAGACCGAGCCGGGCAACCCACACCCAGGGGGCTTCGGGTACACCCCACACCCGCGCCGGCGGGTAGCCGAAGCGAGCGGACTCACCCGCCACGATCACGTCGACGTTCAGGATCATGTCGGTGCCCCCGGCGATGCACCAGCCCTGGACCGCTGCAACTGTTGGCCGCGAGATCGAGTGCAGCTTGGCAAAGGTGCTGCCGAACCTCCCGATCATCTGCACGTCGGCCACGCTGTCCCAGACTCTGGCGGGCTTCGCTTCCGGACGGTCACGGTCGGAAGGGGGCGACGCCGTCGACCAGTCCAACCCGAACCCGGCACAGAACGCCTTTCCCTCGGCCCGCACCAGGACGACCTTGACTCGGGAATCGCCCTCGGCATCGTCGAGGGCGGCGTCGAGCTCGCTCCGCAGCTGAGGGGTGATGGTGTTGAACTCGTCCGGCCGGCACAAGACGAGATGGCGGACCGCGCCGTGGTCCTCGATGCGAATGGCCACTCCCATCCGAGGTGGTCTACCAGAGGCCGTCTAGGACCGTGAGGTCCGGACCATGGGTGTGGCTCAATTCCCTATCACCGACTCCGTTGACCGGTCACCGTTCACCGGTCACCGTTCACCGGTCACTGTTTTCACCCGGTCACCGGCGCTGGCCGGTTCTCGTCGCGGTGAGATCAGGCCGTCACCAAGGACGCATGGGCCGAGGGCCAACGCACCGAGTTGACGTCGACGTCGAGGAACCATACCGAGTCCGGATCGTCGGGATAGTGCCGCCACGTCACTTCCACTTCCTCGTCCGAGGTGAATCGGCGACGCTCGCCCGCCGCCGACAGGGCGGTGACCACCAATGCCGTGAGTTCCAACATCGCCACTGTCTCCAAACTCCCGCCGCCGGATCTTGGAGTCAGCTAACCAATGTCGACCGGTCATTTCCTAGGGCCGAACGTCCTTGCCATGGGCACCGTGTGGCAGGAGCAATGGCCGTTTCCGCCGAGTCTCCTGCCACCGCCCCCTTGTGCCATCCGTGTGTGAACGTGTTCCGTCCGTTGACACGGGCCCGGCAATGCGGTCCAATCTGCTGTCGAGTGGCGCGGAGGGGCGCTGGGAGGAGTGGAAGTCGGGCTGTCCGACGGGGGAGCCCGACATCCGCTCCTCGACTCCTCGACCTCGACTCCTCGACCTCGATGCCGTCGGCATGACGACACGGTCGACACTTGACTAGATGGGTGTGGCCGTCGCGCCCTGACGCGCCGAGGCGAGTTCCAGCCAGGTGGTCGCCGTGCCCGCCGTCATCGGCTCCGCCAGCCAGTAGCCCTGTCCGACATCGCACCTCATTCGGCGCAGGTGGTCGGCGACGGACTCGCTCTCGATCCCCTCTGCGACCACCCGCAGGCCCAGGTCATGGCCCAGGTTGATGGATGAGCGGACGATGGTCTCGTCGTGCCACGTCGCCTCCATGTTGGTCACGAACGTCTTGTCGAGCTTGATCTCCCGGATAGGGAGCGTCCTCAGCCGTGCCAACGACGAATGGGCTGTTCCGAAGTCGTCGATGGAGAGCTGGACGCCGACGCGATTGAGCTGTTGGACGACCGAGGTGGTCCGCTCCGATTCGACCATTACTGCGCCTTCTGTGATCTCCAAGATCAAGTGGCGAGGTTGAGCACCGTGCTGTCGGAGCAACTCGGTCACGTACTCCGGCAATGCCGGATCATCGAGGTTGGCGGCGCCGAGGTTGACGCTCATGGAGATCTCGATACCTCGAGCCCGCCACTGCGCGAGCTGGGAAATCGACTCCCTGAGCACGAAATGGGTGAGCGGACCGATCAGTCCGGTGCGCTCGGCCAGGGGCATGAAGGCGGCGGGTGCCAGCAGCCCCCGCCGGCGGTGCTGCCAGCGCACCAACGCCTCGACGCCCGAGATGGAACCTGTCGCCAGGTCCATCTTGGGCTGATAGTGCAGGCACAGGTCGCCGCTCTCGATGGCGACGCGGAGCTCGGCCACGACAGCCAGGGCCTCTTCGTACGGTCCGCTCTCCCTGAGGTCCCGGGTTGCGACCCTCGTAAGGGAGGCCTTGGCCACCCGCAGGTTGTTCTCGGCCCCGGAGAGCAGCGACATGGAGGAGCCAGGAGGGAGCGGTCCGATGGCTGCTCCGACGCTCACCTCTATCCCCACCACCAGGTCGTCACCCACCACGAGGTCGTCGAGATGGATGGGACGCGTCAACCTGGTACGCAGTTCTTCTGCCAACCGCTCGGTCCACTCCCGCGCCGAATCCGCTGACACCGGCACGACGACGGCGAACTCGTCTGCCCCCACCCGGGCGACCATGTGGTGGGAGAACTTTTGAAGCTCCTCCGCCACGGCCCGCAAGATGCGATCCCCGACGTCGAAGCTCAACGCCGAGTTGAGCTGGCTGAAGTCGTCCAAGTCGAGAACGAGCACCGCCAGGGCGAAGCCCGACATGGCGGCGTCCGCTTCCATCGCCGTCAGCCGCTCGGCAAGTTGGACCCTGTTGGGGAGACCGGTCAGGTCGTCGAGGAAGGCCTGTGCCCGGAGGTGGGCTTCGAGTCGGTTGCGCTCGGTCACGTCGAAGGCGGAGACGAGTACGGCCTTGCGCCCGAGGTACTCGGTGCGGTGCGACGAGATCTCTACGTCGATGACCGAGCCGTCGGCGAAGACATGGTGCCACCCTGAGCTCTGCTCATAGTCGCCGCGGGACTTGGCAAGGTCGGCAGCGAGCAGGTCGAGCTCGTCGACTGGGCGGATGTCGGTGATGCGCATCGAAAGCCAGCGCTCCTGGCTGTAGCCGTAGCGCTCAACGGCGGCGTCGTTCACGGCCAGGATCTCCAGGGTCCCTTCGTCGTACACCCACATGGGCTGGGGGTTGTTGGTGAAGAGGGCGCGGAAGCTCTCCTCTCGATCCCCCAGCACGAGCGCGGCCTTCTTTGTCGCTGTGGATGCGACCGAGAGCATTTGGAAGACCACGAGGATCCCGAGCAGGCCGAGCAGCGCCAGTCCGTGGACGTAGGGAGTCGGCACGTAGCTGTGCACCACTCTCTCGGCGACGAGGATCTCACCGGTGCCCAGTCCCACCGTGAGCGTGATCAGGACGGGAAGCATGGGTGGGGGCCGTTCGAGCTTGAAGGCCTCGCTGAGCGGATAGAGGTACCCGATGGCGAGGGCTGGACCCCAGGCGATGCTGTAGATGACGACCGTCACGGCAGCGACGGGTATGACGATGAGGAGCCCGAATCCGCGGCGCGAGCGCGCCACCTGGTAGGTCACCTCACTGGCTGCGCCGGCCGCCAACAGGACGCCGATGATGAGCGCGAGCGGAAGGGTTCCCAGCCATCCCGCTCGCCACAAGGCGATGAAGGCGGCGCCGGTCAGCGCCACGACGATCATTCTCGGGAGGCCGATATCCAGGCGCGTGGGCCCGGCTGTCGGCTGCTTGTCTCGCTCCCGCCCGATCCGGGACGCCATCGGGGTTCGGCGCCTCCTTCCGATCCTCAGCTTGACCTGGATGTTTCCGATCGGCCCAGGGGAAAAGGTCCTCCGAAAGCCCGGCTTTTCCCCGGGTCTACTTCACAGAGCGCTCATTTACCCGCAAAGAGTAGCCACCGCCATGCCGGACATGTCCACCCCAGGCCCGGACGGTCCCGCCGCCCAGCGCCGGTCCCTGCCCCGCGTCAGTCCGGGCCGGCGTCGGCCCCGGCCGGCGTCGGTCCCCGCCCCGCGTCAGTCCCGGCCGGCGTCGAGTCCCGGCCCCGCGTCAGTCCGGGCCGGCGTCGACGGGATGCTCGACCACGGCAACCACCCGGCTGGCCATGAAGCGTGCGCTGCGCACAGCGCGTCCGGTCCGCGTGACCTCGCTCACCTCGATGATGGACCTGCCGCTCGAGACCTCCACCCGACGGCCCGCTTTGGAAGCGATCACCTCGAAGCGCTGTACGCCCTCGCCCACGTCCACCACGATCTCGACCCGGTCACCCCTCACCTCCTCCAGCGTACGCGCCTCATGCCGTTTCATGTGTCGTTACACCCTCTTGTCATCATCTTCTCCATGGCCTCCGGCATCGCTACCGCCATCCGCCAAGTCCGGGCGTTCCTGGCCGACGCCGATCCGGGGCGCGTCACGAGCAACCGCGCCGCCGGCCTCGTCCAGGATTTCGCCGAGCTACATCGCCTGGCAGCCGCCGGCATGACGATCTTCGCCGGGCGCGCCGCAGACGCCAATGTCTGGATCGACCAGGGCCACTCCAGTCCTGCCTCATGGCTGGCGGAGCAAACCCAGGGCCCGATGGGAGAGGCGATCGCGGCCATCGAGACATCCCGTCGGCTCGTGGATCTCCCCGACACCGCCGATGCCCTACGAGGGGGATCGCTGTCGAGCGCCCAGGTCAACGAGGTGGCCAGAGCCGCGGACAAGGACCCGTCGGCCGAGGCAGAGCTGCTGGAGCTGGCCGGCAAGGAAAGCCTCAAGACGCTCAAGCACCGCTCGCGTCAGGTCATGGCTCAATCGTCGTCACGAGAGGACGAGGCGGCTCGCTACAGGGCCATCAAGGAGCGCCGCTACGTGCGGACCTTCACTGACCACATGGGTGCGTTCTGTCTCGATGCCCGCCTTACGCCCGATGCCGGTGCCCGACTGGCCGGTGCCCTGCAGGCGGAGGCCGATGCCCTTTTCGAAGAGGCCCGCAAGTCCGGAACCCGCGAGTCAGCCGACGCGTATCGGGCTGATGCCCTCGTCGCGCTCACGACTGGAACGGCACGGACCCAGGCGACTTCGGCCGACGACAAGGGGAAGACGGGGTCGAGTTACGTCGTGAACATCAGGGTTGACGCCGCGGCTTTGCGACGCGGCCATACGATCAGCGGCGAGACCTGTGAGATCGTCGGTTTGGGCCCAGTGCCGGTGGCGACGGTAAGGGAACTGCTCCCCGAGGCGTTCGTGAAGACGTTCGTCCACGACGGAGTCGACGTACTCCACGTCAGCCACATCGGTCGGACTGTCAGCGCCCACACGCAGAGCGCGCTCGACTTCCGCGATCCGACTTGTGTGGTGCCCGGATGTTCCGTTGCCCACGGACTCGAGAACCACCACTGGAAGCAGGACTTCGCCCTCTCGGGCACTACGAGCCTGGCCGAGTTGGCCCGGGTCTGCAGTCGCCACCACGACCTCATCACCTATGGGGGCTTCTTGCTCTTGGGCGGGCCGGGCAAGTGGGATTTCAAGCCCCCACCGAGCGGGGCCAAGGGCCCGCTCTTCGAAGACACCGGGTGAGGACGAGCACGCGCCTCAGCGCGTCGACGCGTGGGCTCCAGCTCGCAGTGTCGGCAGTCGCCCTTCGTCTTGTTCGAAGGCCGAGACGTCCCGGCTCATCGAGGGATCGGGCGGTCCCCTCCCCTCCGTGTGTGCCAGTACCGTATTCGGGCAGTGGCAGCTCCGTTCCAACTGAAGCCGGCCGACCGGCGCGTGCTCTTGCGCTACCGCGTGCTCGCCTACACCACCGCCGTGCTGCTCATCATCCTGGTTTTCGTCGGGGTGCCCCTGCAGATCTGGGACAACAACCTCTGGATCGTACGAATCGTGGGCACCATGCACGGATACCTGTACCTGGTCTACCTGGTAGTCGCCTTCGAGTTCACCCGCCGGCTGCGGGTGCCGCTCTTGTGGATGATCCCCGTGCTCCTGGCCGGCACGGTTCCCTTCTGCGCCATCGTGGCCGAGCGCCTGCTCACCCGCCGCTACGAGCGCATGGTGGGATCAGACGCCCAACCGGAGATGGCACCGGCTGTCCCCCAACCATGACCTTTCTCCCGGCCGGCACCCGCCAAGCGATGCACGGCCGGGGATCTCGGTGGCTGACGAAGCGGGCGATCATCGCCCACATCACCCTGGCCATCTGGATCCCCGGGTGCGCCGTCGCCGCCTGGTGGCAAGTGGGAATCGCCCTTGGCGGCAACGGGCTCGGGTGGGTCTACTCGGTGATGTGGCCGTGCTTCGGCCTCTTCGGCACCATCTTCTGGTGGTTCCTCATCCACGACGACCCCGAAACCCTCGGCGCCCGGGGAGTCCGCCAACAGCGCGCCTTACAAGCACTTGCCGCGGAAGCCCCGTCGCGTGGTCCCGTCGCCGGTTCACCCGTTGCCGAGCAGCCGGACGACATGACCACGCGGCTGGCGCAGGCCGAAGCCGACGATCCCGAGCTCGCCGCCTACAACGCCTACCTGGCGTCCCTGGCCGACCGAGACAACGGATGAGAGCTCAGTCCTCAGACAGGATCTTGTAGAGCTCCTTGGTCGCCCGGCGGAGGATCTCCTGGCCTTTCTCGACCTGCGCGTCGTCCCCGGTCATCATCACCTGCCGGGCACCCATCACCAGCGGCCCGATCGTGGGGCCCATCCGCTCCCCGGCCAGGCGCATATTGCGGAACCCCTTGTGACCACCCGGTCGTCGTGGACTTCCCTCACCCTCCTCCGGTGCGTGGGCGGCTCGTTCCGCCGCCACCGCTCGCCCGGGTTCGGTCAGCTCGTAGACCCGTTTTGCGTCGCGCTCCTCGGAGCGTACGAGCCCCTCGTCCTCGAGCATCTGCAACGTCGGGTAGACGGAACCCGGACTCGGGCGCCAAACACCCCCGCTGCGCTCCTCGAGACGGGTGATGAGCTCGTACCCGTGCGCTGGCCCGTCGCCCAGAGCTTCCAGCAACGCCCAGCGGATGTCGCCCCGACGCATGCGGGGCCCGCCCCGGTGGCGGCCCGGCCAGTCCCCGAAGTCATCCCACCACGATGGCCGTCGGCGCTGCCGTCCCCGGCCTCGCTCCGCCCACCTCTCTTCTCGGTCTTCTCTAGCTTCTCTTTCTTCGTGTGCCATTTCCTCTTCTTTTCCTTTTCCCGATCCTTCCGGGTCGCCCCGGACCTCCCGGACCTTCTCCGGGAGTCGTGCTATCACGATATATCGGATTGGGCCCACGTGGGCGCGCCGCGGGTCGGGAGCCGCTCCCGGAGGGCTCCGGACTAGTACAATCGTGTTTATGACACGATCGTATGAGACCGAGCTGCCGGGGGTCGCCGCCGGCATCCTCCAGTTGGCCCGGATGAAGGCCGGCATGAGCCAGCGTGAGCTGGCTGAGCGCGCCGGCGTCCCGAGCACCATGATCTCGGCCTACGAGCGGGGCCTCCGGGACCCCACGGTCGGCACTCTTCTTCGTCTCGTGCGAGCCGCCGGCCTCGACCTGCGGTTCCACCTCGAGCCCGCCGACCCGCACGACGACGTCCTCGAGGCAATGGAACACAGTCGCAGCCAGAGCGAGCGGGACCGACGGGACGGCGAGATCGACCTGTGGCGCGGCGCACACCTCGTCAGCACCGTCACGAGCAACTGACTCCGTGACCCCGGTCCTCGACCCGACGGCGATCGTCTCAACGCTCAACCGGCACGAGGTCCGCTACATCGTCATCGGGGCGTTCGCGGCAATCGCCCAGCAAGCACCGATTCCGGCAACTCGCGGCATCGACATCACTCCGGACGGGTCGAAGCAGAACATGGAACACCTCTCGGCTGCGTTGACGGAGCTCGGAGCGCGAATCCGCACCGAATCGGCTCCAGACGGACTGCCCTTCCACCACAACGGGGCCTCGCTGTCATCGGCTGTCTGCTGGAACCTGATCTGTCCCTACGGCGAATTCGACATCACGTTGCGCCCGGCGGGATTCGACGACGCCTACACCGAGATGGAGCCTCACGCAGTCGTGGTCCTGGTGGGCGACGTCGAGGTACCGGTGGCCGGGCTGGACGATGTCATCCGGTCGAAGGAGGCCGCTGGGAGACCCAAGGACATGCGGGTCCTGCCGCTGCTCTACCGCTTCCGGGACGGCCAGAAGAGCTGATCAGCGGGCCAAGCGGGCCACCAGTGACGAAGACGCCGCGACCCCGACGATCACCGCCAGGACGAGCACTCCGAAGTCCTCACCCAAGTGCGCAGGAGAGTTGATGAGCAGCCCCCGCAAGGCGTCGACTTCGT
>JASHUM010000098.1 GCA_030040015.1 Acidimicrobiales bacterium | reverse complement strand
GAGCACTGCTCCTACAAGTCGTCGCGACTCCACCTCCGGCGCCTGCCCACCGAGGGGCCGGCCGTGCTGGTGGGCCCGGGCGAGAACGCCGGCGTCGTCGACGCGGGTGACGGTGTCGCCGTGGCCCTGCGCATCGAGAGCCACAACCACCCCTCTGCGGTCGAGCCCTACCAAGGGGCGGCCACGGGAGTGGGCGGGATCCTGCGCGACATCTTCACCATGGGCGCACGCCCGATCGCCTTGATGGACCCGCTCTTTTTCGGGCCCCTGGACGATCCCCGCAACCGGTGGCTGGTCGAAGGGGTGGTGTCCGGGATCTCCGGTTACGGGAACTCGGTGGGCGTGCCGACCGTCGGCGGGGAGCTCACCTTCGCCCCCGGTTACGCGCGCAACCCGCTCGTCAACGTGCTGTGCCTCGGGGTGATGCCGAAGGACCGCCTGGTCCTGGGACGGGCCAGTGGAGCGGGGAACGTGGCCGTGCTCCTCGGCTCGACCACCGGGCGCGACGGGATCGGTGGGGTGAGCGTCCTCGCCTCGGCGGGCTTCGCCGAGGACGGCGGCGACTCGGGCAAACGGCCGAGCGTCCAGGTGGGGGACCCCTTCGAGGAGAAGCGGCTCATCGAAGCCTGCCTCGAGCTGCTCGACCGGCACCTGGTGGTGGGGATCCAGGACCTGGGTGGCGCGGGGCTCACCTGCGCCACCTCCGAGACGGCGGGGCGGGCGGGCATGGGCATGGACGTCGACGTGAGCGCCGTGCCCCGGCGCCAGCCCGGGATGGAGCCGTTCGAGGTGATGACCTCCGAGAGCCAGGAGCGCATGCTCGCCATCGTGGCGCCCTCCGACCTGGAGGCGGTCGAGGAGGTGTGCCGGAGGTGGGAGGTCCGGGCCGCCGTGGTCGGCAAGGTCACCGCACCCGGGGACGGCCGGGGAGGACGGCTGCGGATCCTCGCCGGCCCCGGGGGTGAGGTGCTGGCCGACGTCCCCGCCGCATCGTTGTCCGACGACGCCCCGCTCTACGACAGGCCTCTTGCGCCCCCCGCCGACCTCGAGGCGCGCCGGGCCCGGGACCCGGCCGCCATCCCGGCCGGTGATCTGGGAGCAGACGTCCTGGCGCTCCTGGCCGACACCTCGTGGGTGCACCGCCAGTACGACCACATGCTCTTCTTGAACACGGTGGTCGGCCCGGGTGGAGACGCGGCGGTGCTGCGGCTGTCGGCCCCGGGACTGCCCGAGAGCGCCAAGGGGCTGGCCCTTTCGACCGACTCCAACCCGACCTGGTGCGCGCTCGACCCCCACCGGGGCACGGTGGCCACCGTGGCCGAGTCCGCCCTCAACGTGGCGTGCGCCGGAGCTCGTCCCGTGGCCCTGGTGAACTGCCTCAACTTCGGCAACCCCGAGCACCCCGAGGTGATGTGGCAACTGTCGGAGGCGGTGGACGGCATGGCCGAGGCGTGCCGGTCCCTCGGCATACCCGTGGTCGGAGGGAACGTCTCGCTCTACAACGAGAGCGCCGGCGAGGACATCGACCCCACTCCGGTGGTGGCCGTGCTGGGGGTGATCGAGCGCCTCGAGCGCCGTCCTCCGCCGGTGGCGCTGCGCGCCGGCACCGACCTCGTGCTCCTGGGCACCACCCAGCCGTCGCTCGCCGGCTCGCGGTGGGCGGTCGAGCGCCACGGATGGCGAGGCGGTGAGCTGTTCGCGCTCGACCTCGAGCTGCACGGACGGCTGCTCGAGCTCGTGGCCGAGCTGGTCGGCGAGGACGGTCTCGTCGCCTCCGTGCACGACGTCTCAGGCGGCGGGCTGGCGCTGTGCCTGGCCGAGTGCGTCTTGCACGGCGGGGTAGGGGTGACGGTCGTGGGCGTCGAAGACCACGCCGCCTTGTTCTCCGAGTCGCCCAGCCGGGTGGTGATCGGGACGGCCGACGCCGAGGACGTGCTGGCACGGTCGGCGCGGGCCGCGGTGCCGGCAACCGTGATCGGGCGCAGTGGCGGGGACCGCCTGGTGGTGGAGGGCCTGGTCGACCTCGGTGTCGACGAGCTCACCCGGGCCTGGCGCTCGGCGCTCCCCGCCGCCCTGGGAGAGCCCGTCCCCGCCTGAGGCCGATGTCGTCGCGGCTCAGGGTCGCCGGTCGGCCAGGGCGTCGAGGGCGGAGTCGGGCACGTCGAGGTCCCCGCGCCCGGTGCCGACCGAGAGGTCGGGCTTGAACGTCCCGTGGAAGTCCGAGCCCCCGGTGGCCACCAGCCCGACGCGACCGGCCATCGACGTCAGCATGCGACGCTCGTCGGGGAGGTAGTTGCCGTAGACGGCCTCCAGCCCCACCAGCCCCTCCTCGGCCAGCTCGCGCACGACCGCCTCCAAGTCGGGGGGCGCCAAGCCCAGGCTCAGGGGGTGGGCGAGCACCGCCACCCCTCCCGACGCCCTGGCCAGGCGGGCCACCTCGTCCGGGCCCAGCCGGGCCTTGGGGACGTAGGCGGGACGGTCGTCGGCCAGCCACCGGTCGAAGGCATCCGAGACGTCG